>JAUWNS010000159.1 GCA_030612485.1 Candidatus Bipolaricaulota bacterium | reverse complement strand
ACTTCAGGGTCGGAGGGAGGACGATCTTTTCGAAGTTCTTCTCGTAGCGGGTGATGTTCTCCCCGATCGCCTGGTAGAGGCGCTTCATGTGTCCAGGGTTTAAGATCACCCGGGAGACGAGGAGCGCTTGATCAGCCTTTGCTGTTTGCGTTTGGGGATCGATGAATAAGAAATCGACGACGAACTCCTCCTTGCGGTGGGAGATCAAAGCCAGGTTGGCGTAAATCCCACGCCGCGTGTCGTTGTCTGCGGTAATCTGCATCTGCCGGCTTGTCATGTTATCTATAAACCTCCACGGTATTTGTTGAGCGTACGTACGCTGCGCATCACGCCTCTAACGGATGGTACAAAGCTTGAGAGATTGAGCGCTTTAGCTATCGGAATGTTGAGGACGTAAATCACTCAATCTCTCACTTGCTAAATCACTCAATTTCACATCGTGGGGAGATGGTAGCCGCGCAGGAGCAGATCGGCAACTCTAAAGAGATCCTCAGAGGTCGCGATCCGCCGTCCCGCGACGGTTCACATGTTCGATGGGAGCAGATCGGCACCGCTGGTGCTAGTTGGGCGCTACGGCTTCGTCTCATCCCGCGCCAGTAGCTACTGTCACGATTCGACCATCCTGAAGGTGAATCTCTCGCTGGGTGTACGAACTCACGGAAGCGTCGTGTGTCACAATGAGGATCGTCGTGCCGCCTGCGTGGATCATGCCGAACAGAGACATGATCTCATGGCCAAGCTGAGAGTCCAGGTTCCCCGTAGGCTCGTCGGCAAGGATGAGCGGCGATTCCATGAACAGGGCGCGAGCGATTGCCACCCGCTGCTCCTCCCCGCCGGACAGCTCAGCCGGTCGATGCGCGGCTCGGTCAGCGAGGCCGACCCGTTCCAGTAATTCAAGTGCACGTGTTCTCTGGGCTCGTTTCTGGATTCCCGCATAGCACCCCGGTAGAGCGACATTCTGCCAGGCGGTCAGTTCCGGGATGAGATTAAATCTCTGGAAGACGAACCCGATCGTCCGATTGCGAAGGCGCGACCGCTCGGCGTCCGACAGCCCTCTCGTGTCGACCTCGTGGAGAAGAATCCGGCCGGACGATACCTCATCAAGGAGACCGATTAGGTTCAGGAGAGTGGACTTCCCGGATCCCGATGGTCCGCGGATCGTGACAAAGTCACCTTCATCGATTTCAAGGTCGACGCCACGGATCGCGTGTACTTCAGACGCACCCCGGGGGTAGGTCTTATAAACATCATGTAGTTCGATCATTCTCTCCCCTTTTCTAGAAGCTCTGCTGGTAGAGTGTAGGCATACCTTCGTGCCTGTAGCGCCGTGACGAGGAAGACAAGGCCCGTCATCAGGATCGCAGGTAGGACGCTGGCAAGGACAGACGGGCGTTCGAAGATGTAGAGCCAGCGTAGGAACAGCGGCGTCAGCAGCCCTCCGATCAGTGCACCGAGTACCACGCCAGGAAGAACGATCTGCGCAGACTGACGCGCGGCGAGGTGCATCAGGTGGGATCGTCTAGCCCCCACGGCACGCCGCACGCCGAATTCGAGCGTTCGTTGCGCGAGAAGGAACCGGACGAGGGTCCCGATCTCCCCGGCGGCGAGTAGGGCGGCGATGGCGGCAAACAGTCCCAGCCGAACAGCAGCGGAACGAAAAAAGCGCGCTAGTTTGGCTTGAAGCCCGTTCACGGAGGTGATGGTTACCCGGGCTCGATCGGGATAGCGGACATGGAATGTTTCTACGATCTGCTCACACACCCGTGGAATTTCCTCGCCCGGACGGACGCGGACCAAGAATCGAGTATGCCACGGCTCGATGATGTTTTGGTAGGCAAAGGGGATGACGATGTCTGCCGGAAACTCACGCCCAGTACGGTTACTGAACCGGCCAACGACGCGAAACGAGGCCCCTCGGACAGTGATGGATTGCCCTACCTCCTCCCCCCCATACGACTTGTCGGCGAGCGAGTCGGAGAGGAGACAGACCGGATCGCCGTCGCGCAGATCGTCGTCCGTCAGATCCCGGCCGGCCGTAATATTGAGGAGGTGCAAATCGCGAAAGCGGTCACCGACAGCGGACACCGTGACCCCAACCCGAATCGACCTCGAGACGAAGGGAACGACGAGCTCCAGCGCAGCCGTCGAGGTAAGGAGATCCGCGTCAGAAGGAACCAGATCGGGAGATGGGAGGATACTCTCGCGTGGAGCGCGGACGAGGAGTGTTCGCTCGTCGATGTTCCCCCACATGCTGTCGGTGACACGTTGGGACGTGGTCTGGGTTCCTGTCAGGATCACGAGTCCGCACGTGGCAACGGCGACGGAGAGGGCAACGATCGTCTTCAGGGGGAGAGAACGTCCGCGGTGGGAGACGAATAGACTGCGCTGCCCGATCGCCTCGATCGGGGAGAGGCGAGCGGCGCGCCACGATGGGAGAAAGCTCGCTACAAGGCCGGTCAG
Source organism: Candidatus Bipolaricaulota bacterium (assembly GCA_030612485.1). The sequence continues at coordinate 3,003 of JAUWNS010000159.1, read as the reverse complement.
GAGCGTGAACGGAAGGACCGCGAGGTGGATCCAGGAGAGGGCGACCTTCTCCTTTATGGTGACGAGGACCAGAATCCCGAGGGCCAGTCCGGAGATACCCCCAAGGAGCGAGGTGGTCACCCCCTCGTGTAGGAAGAGGCAGAGGATGTCTCTTGCTGTCGCGCCGAGGGCACGCCGGATGCCGATCTCGCGGGTGCGCTTGAGGGTAGAGAGGGAGAGGAGCGCGGTGATCAGGACACCGGCCATCAGGAGAAGACCGACGGCAGAGACGATAAGCACACGGTTGAGGGTGATCACTTGCCCGCTGGAGACCAGGGAGTAGTAGCGGGTCACAGGGAGGATCTGAACGTCGGGAAACACCTCGCAAACGGACTGCTCGGCTTTTCGTAGGGAACCATCCGCGCGAATCAACATCCTTTCGAATCCCCCTGAATCGTTCGCCAAGGAGAATGGGTCGGGTGTGGAAAGGGTAAGGACCCTGCGGTTGATATACTCGCGAACCACATCCTCTGCTGGGATCGGGGCAAGGACGCCGATGATTCTGAAACCCTCCAAGTCTTTTCCGATCGGACTTTGATCGCCGTAGATGACGTCCTTCACCTCCGCGCCGAGGATGACCACGCTCTCATCGTCCGAGCGGAAGGGGCGCCCCTCGGCGAAGGGTAGTCGGAGAACAGCAGGGTAGTTTACACTGACATTGAGCCATGTGATCGTGTATTCTTGACCCGGAACGTAGAAGGTGGAGTTGCGTCCCTGTCCGGCAACGCTCGTGATCCCAGGATGACTGGCGACGGTATCCATGTCCTTCTCTGAGAAACCATCGCCGGCTCCCTCTTGTTGAAAGACGAAGAAGAGATCGGCCCCAACCTGTCCAACGAGGCCAGCAAGGTCTTGTTGCACCCCTGTATGCAGTGCGATGCCGACGAAGAGGGCCGCCGTGGCCAGCACCACGGCGACGACACTGCGAAACCGGTGCTTCATTTCTCTAGTTCCGTTCCACAGCTTGATTTAAGATTGCACGAAGTTCCTCGATTGCCTTTGGATGCACGTACACAACGTCATTGATCACGTTCGTGGGATAGAAGGTAATCGGGAAGAGGACGGTCCCATCGGCGTCGAGGATCATCACACTGGGCCGCGCGAAGACCGTCCAGAACATCCCCAACCGGCCATCTGGATCAAGGAGTCCTATCCAATCGCGGGCGTTGCTGACAATGTCCGCACGGATCTCTTCCAGTTCTTGATCGCGGCCTTCCCGAGATCTATCGAGGAACTCCTCGAGTGGGAGTCCGTACCAGGCAGGATGGTATTTATCAAGGCCGATACGGTGGCTGTAGGTCCACATCTCGGCGAGCGTGTCATCACTCGTGTACGACGTCAACCAGAGGAACTCCACTTCGGGAAACTCGGTGCGCAACGCATCGAGATCCTGGTAGATCAACCGGCCCTTCTCACTCGCCGTCGGCCATCCCCAATAGAGAAGCTTCGGCCGATCAGGCTCCAAGAAGAAATCGTCACCGGCGAGCGTTTCGAGCGGAAAACTTGGCCACGGCGCGCTGTCTCCGTACCAGAGAACATGCTGCTCTACAGCATCCTGTGGAAAGTACCCGTATTGTGCGAAGTATCGTACGAGAGAGTTATTCTCGTGAGCCATCCATCCCAATCCCCCCAGCCGGCGATAGACGATTGTCCCGTTCTCATCGATAAAGAAAACGTTCCGCGCTGCAGGGTAGGCAGCTCCTACGTAATAGGTGGCGCTCGTGATGCGGGCTAAGGGATCTGTGATGCGGTGAACGTCCTCTCCGAGCAGGCCTTTGAATTCTTCCAGCATCGAGGAAGAGAAATTGCTGAGTACGGCGATCACCTGAAGCCCGTCGATCTCGCTCAATTCACGGAGGATTGGAAGCTCCTCCCCGTACTGGCCGTTGAACACGGCTACCAGGGATCGTTGGCCAAGCAGGGTAATCCCCGCGATCGCCGGTGCCTTTGCGCCAATAGGGAGCCCGAGGGTGTATGGGCTGTACTCGCGTTGCGACGACTCAAACGGCGGCAGGCTCTCCCAGTACTCGCTTGGAGATTGGCAGCTTGTGCATTGTCCTGTTGCGAGGTACCCTGCAGTAACCCCCAGCAAGATCGAAAGGGTGATGATGAGGCTAAACCGTTGAGTGCGCATACTACCTAGTTTGTACAACCATCTGTATAAAGTGATGTGTTCACAGTCGGGCGACGGCGGACACCAGCGAGTCAACATAACAATCACCTCTGAAGTATAGTACAGAATTGACGCGCATAAATCAATGGGTAACCGTGAACTTGATCCTAATCGGCGCAAAGCCCGTACACACAGACCGCTCTTCTACTACGGCGCAGCCATCGCCACCAAGCCATACCTGGAACGAACTTTCCCTGCCTTCGGTGCACCGGATATCGCTACATGGCGACTAGAGTCGGCTGACGGGTCGTGTCTCTAGCGGCGCAGGAACCGCTCGTGGAACCGCTCGATCGTCTCCTGATGATACCCAGGGAGGAGGATGTGATGGTTCCCCAACGGGGCGGTGAGGAGGGGAGCGATGGCAGCTTCAACAGCGATGGTAACCTGGGTCCGGCAGAGATCATCCCTATGGGATGCATTCTTGATCGTCCCCTGGCGGATGAACAGGTGGTCGAGCCGCTCTCCTCCGAGGCGGAAGAGGGTGCACGGACCCTCGGAGACCTTGGCAGCGATCCCCACGCCGAGCCCCGACTCGAAATGCGAGCGGATCGCATATCCAGTGGAGAGCGAGAGCGGACAGCTACAATGGGCGATGATCAGGTTCCTCTCAGCAGTATCGATCTCGGAGATGTTAGCCATGAACGCCGCTTTTCCGGTGAGCAGAAAACCGATGTACAGCGAGAAAAGCGCCTGCAGATCGCCCTCGCACCCAGCGGGGATCTGCTCGTCGTTCAGGCGGGAGAGGGCGTAGCACCCGGTGTTCTGAATCCGTGTAACAAGGTCGAAGCAGC
>JAUWNS010000130.1 GCA_030612485.1 Candidatus Bipolaricaulota bacterium | reverse complement strand
AAAGCTTTCAAGAAGGAGATCATATGGTAGATTATGGAGAGCTTGATCGACAATGTATCAACACGATTCGTTTCCTTAGTGCTGATGCTATCCAGAACGCAAATTCGGGACACCCGGGGATGCCGATGGGGGCAGCATCGCTGGCTTACGTTCTATGGATCGAACACCTGAAGCATAACCCAGCCGACCCTGCGTGGCCGGACCGCGACCGTTTTGTCCTGTCGGCCGGGCATGGGTCGATGCTCCTATATTCACTGCTGCACCTCACCGGGTACGCCCTTCCCCTCTCCGAAATAGAGGCGTTTCGCCAGTGGGGGAGCAAAACCCCGGGACACCCAGAGAGTCACCTGACCACAGGCGTTGAGGTGACGACCGGTCCGTTGGGACAAGGAGCCGCAAATGCTGTCGGCATGGCGATCTCGGAAGCTCACCTTGCCGCGTGCTACAATCGACCTGGGCATACAGTCGTCGATCATCATACGTATGTGATTGTGGGCGATGGAGATCTGATGGAGGGAATCTCTTCCGAGGCCTGTGCTCTCGCTGGGCACCTTGGGTTGGGGAAGCTCATCGTCCTCTACGATGATAATCGTATCTCCCTCGCGGGATCGACGGACCTCTCTTTCTCCGAGGACGTGAAGAAGCGCTTCGAGGCACAGAACTGGCACGTTGCACGTGTGATTGACGGGAACGATCTAGAGGCCGTAAGCGCAGCGATTGGTACGGCAAAGGCTGAGAACGGAAGGCCATCGCTCATAATGGTGAGGACGGTGATCGGCGACGGAGCGCCGCACAAACAGGGTTCGTTCAAGGTTCACGGTGCTCCCCTGGGTATGGAGGAGTTGGCAGCGGCGAAAGAGGCGGTCGGGTGGCCGACAGAGCCGATGTTTCACATCCCCCCTGAAGTCCTTGAGTACTTCAGAAAAGCCGTGGAGAAGGGGAAAGAGAAGCAGAAAGAGTGGCAGAAAGATCTCGCAACCTACATTGCAGAGTGTCCAGACCTTGCCAGCGAGTTCACGCGTCGGATGGAAGGGAAATTCCCCGATGGGTGGAACGCTGATCTTCCAGTCTTTTCCCCCGATAAAGTCGGCATCGCGACGCGCAAAGCGTCCGAGACCATCCTTCAAGTACTTGCAGCACGACTCCCCGAGCTGGTCGGTGGCTCGGCCGATCTCAATCCATCCACTTACACATGGCTCAAGGGGTACGGTGATTTTGAGACCCCGGGGACGCGTCCCGATGATGTTCAAGGAACGGTTGGCGATGCGTGGGGCTATGAGGGACGCAATCTTCACTATGGGGTGCGGGAGCACGCGATGGGCGCGATCGCAAACGGGATGGCCGCTCACGGCGGGATGATTCCCTACACCGCAACCTTCTTGACATTCGCCGATTACATGCGAGCCCCGATGCGCCTTGCCGCGTTGAGCGAAACCCGAGCTGTCTTCGTCTTTACCCACGACAGCATCGGAGTGGGAGAGGACGGGCCGACGCACCAGCCAATCGAGCAGGTGATGAATCTGCGAGCTGTTCCCAATCTCACCGTCATCCGGCCCTCCGATGCGAACGAGGTGAGAGAGGCTTGGAAGATGGCCTTGGAGGACGAGAACGGCCCGACGGTTCTGATTCTTAGCAGGCAAAAGCTCCCCGTCCTCGATCGAAATCTCTATGCACCGGCGGAGGAACTCAAGCGTGGCGGATACACCCTCTGGGAATCCAGCCCAGGAACGCCCGATCTGATCCTGATCGGAACGGGGTCAGAGGTTCATCTGGTATTGGCAGCCGGAGAGGAAGTTGCATCTGAGGGTTTACACGTCCGGATCGTCGCCCTTCCCAGTTGGGAACTCTTCGATCGGCAGTCACTAGAGTACCGGGAGAGCGTCTTGCCCTTCACCGTGCGCGCTTGCATCGCTGTGGAAGCGGGGATCACGCTCGGTTGGGAGCACTACGTAGGTCGCGACGGCATCATTGTCGGGATGAATACCTTTGGGGCGAGTGCCCCCGCTTCGGTCCTCTACGAGCAATTTGGCATCACGAAAGAGAATATTGTTACCGAAGCGAAGAGACTACTTGATCGATAAGGTAACCCAGAGGAGGACTCAAGAGATGAGTCTCTCGCTGAGCCGCAGAGAACAGGGGAAGACAGGGTGAGAAGCGAAGTGCGGAACAAACCAAGAACAAGAATGACGTTGAGCTGTACCCCTTGGTGATCTTTGCGGCTTGAGCGAGCGGGCGAGAAGAAAAGCTTGTGCCTCTCGCCAAGACGCAAAGAAAAACGTAAATGGGCAAAGAGAAAAAGATGTTTGGAACTCAAGAGTTAGGGCCTTTCTTAGCGATCTTTGCGGCTTGAGTGAGCGTAGCAAACGGGCGAGAGGAAAAGCTTGTCTCTCGCAAAGGCGCAAAGACGCAGAGAGGAGCGGAAGAACAGGTAGGGGCAGGGCTGGACGAAGACCGATAATCCTGGCATCTTGGCAAGAGAAAAGGAATACGGTTCTTCCGCCTGGTCGGCAGAGAGGCCACGGTAATGATGCTTCGGTTTTTATCGCACAGGAATATCTCGAGAGGAGCCTCTTATAACCCCCCGTACCTTGCCTGGAGCGTGAGGAGCCGGAATAGTTGGCTACAGTCTCTTGACCCTCCGCTCGATAAGCTTCTTCAGCTTCTCGTATGAAGGCGGCGGTCCTGTCCGAACCTCTTTCCCGTCGATGAACAGGGCATCCGAGTGGCCCCATTCAAGCATGGTGCGGCGGTCGAATGTGTCGATCTCCTGGAAGATAACCTTGTTGTCAAACTCGGCTGCCGCTCGTTTTGCCCGTTCGTAGACGATGTTTTGCGCAGGGCACCATCCGTTTGTGAAGGAGGTTACCACTACCTTCCCAGAGATTCTCTCCGGCTTCTTCTTCTCCTTGATCCATTTGGGAGGGATAGCAGCATCTGTGAACGGCTTCCACAGGAGCACCTGAGTGCTCTCCTTATCCACCTTGAGGTAGCCCTGTTTCTTGAACCATGAAGCTCGCATCCAGAAGGGCAGGGATACTCCCCAAGCGACTATTCCTTTTGCCCCTCTCCCTTCTGCATCACTCTCTGCGGCCGCAAGGAGGGCCTTCCCCATCCCCTGTTTTTGGAAGTTTCCTCTTCCCTTCTTGTATCCGTGGACCCAGATGCAGTAGATGAAGTAGAGATCCTTCCCTTCGACAAAGGAGTGCTCGATCGGGGCGTATTGGATCATCCCGCCGACTGTGCCCGTATCATCAAGGGCCAGCTTGACCCTGAGGCCTCTCCCCTCCATCTTGTCGTACCATACGCGTTTCTTATCCCCCGCCTCCTCCATCTCGTCCGACCAGTCTTCGAGGCAGACGAAATAGAGCTCCTTGTATTCATCGGTCAGATCGATGATCTTCATCCTCATACCCCCTAAACTTTCACGTAAATCCGTGCTTTACAGCCCAACATTGAGCCTGTTGCGTAAACCTTCTCTACTGCTCGCCTTCAAGTTCAACTCCTGTTTTCAAGCATCTTACCGCAGAGGGCACTGAGGAATTGAGAGATCGGAAGATTGAATCATCGGGAGATTGGGAGTTTAAATCACTAAATCACTCACTCGCTCAATCACTCAATCCTGCCCTCTCTGCGTGCTCCGTGTTCTCGGCGGTGAAAGCTTCTGTTTTGCAAGGAGCATAGGCTGGTACAACAGCCTGCTTTAACATGCAGCAAAAGAGCGATTGAAGTCAAGTTTGCATATTCCGTACGCGTTTGCCTGGGACACGCTTTCCGTTGTAGCTTGTAAGACTCATGTGGGAGGAGGGATACTAGTGAAGGCTCTTGTGCTGAATGGAGTAGGTAAAAACACTCGACACCTCGATCGTATCGGAGAGCTTATCGTGCAGGAGTTGCGGTCGCTGCAGTGGGAGGTAGAGGATCTCATCTTGCGCAATATTGAAATCGCCCCTTGTATGGGGTGTTTCGGATGCTGGGTGCAGACGCCCGGGGTTTGCGTGATTGACGACAATGCACGCGAAGTCACGAGGAAGATGATCCAAAGCGATCTTGTTCTCTACTTCACGCCCATAACCTTCGGCGGTTATTCAAGCGAGTTGAAGAAAGCGCTCGACCGCTCCATATCGCTCGTCTCCCCCTTCTTTACCAGAATCAACGGCGAGGTTCATCACAAGAAGCGCTACGCATACGCACCGAAGCTCCTCGGTGTGGGTATCCTACATCAACCAGATGAGGAGAGTGAGCGGATCTTCAAAACGCTGATTAGCAGAAACGCCATCAACCTGCACAACCCGGCGCACGCAGCGCGTGTGGTCTACGAAGACCAGACCGAGGCCGAGATTCAAGGGGTTATTCGTGTAACGCTCAACGAGCTGGGGGTAAGACCATGAGCAGTGAAGCGAAGCGTGTTCTCTTTCTGGTTGGCAGCCCTAAAGCACCCGGAAAGAGTGTCTCAGAAGCGTTGGGTTCCTATGTGATCGATAAGATGGGAGCACGGGGATGGAGCAGCGAAACTATCTTCATCCGAACGACTCTTCAGTCGGACAAGGGGCGAACGACCCTCCTTGAAGCCGTCGAAGACACTGACCTCATCATCCTCTCTTTCCCTCTCTACGTGGACAGCCTCCCCGCGCCTGTCATCCAAGCTATGGAATTGATCTCCGAGCACCGCTCTGAGAAGAACACGCGGTTTGCCGCCATTTCCAACTGTGGATTTCCGGAAGCTCAGCATAACAACGTAGCTCTCGCCATCTGCCGCCATTTCGCCCTCGCCTCGGGTTTGGAGTGGGCCGGAGGTCTTGCGTTGGGGATGGGTGGAGCCGTCTCTGGTCAACGACTGAAAGACAGAGGCGGGATGGTCCGCAACATCGTCAAGTCACTCGATCTCACTGCGGACGCGCTTGTGGAGAACAAACCCGTGCCCGATGAAGCGATCCGCCTCATGGCTAAGCCGCTCATTCCCAAGAGGATGTATACGACAATGGGGAACCTTGAATGGCGACAAAAAGCCAAACGGTACGGTGTTCGAAAGAAACTCCGCGATCGGCCGTATCAACGCTAAAAGAGGTTCCTTGTCGTTTCGCCTGCCTGCTGCACCTGTCTACCGCCAGGTAGAGGCAGGAGTGGGTAGTGACCTCTAATTTCGGTTAGCCCGGGACGGATGCCGGTTGCGAAGCAAGACCGGAGGTCGAGGAGAATTCACCACGAAGAGCACGAAGGACACGAAGAATGGAATTCGGTTCTAGTTCTTCCCTATGCAACGCTTTCCTTTGCGTTCTTTGCGTCTTTGCGAGAGGCACAAGCTTTTCCTCTCGCCCGTTCGTTGCACTCACTCAAGCCCTGTCTGCCTCGCCGGCACAGGTAGGCGCCAAGGTGTCGCGACACCAAGAACGCTAAGACATGCCTTTGATCCTTGGTCTTTTACCCTCTTCCTGCTGTTCTCTGCGTCTCTGCGTCTTTGCGAGAAACTGCTTTTGCTCTTTCTCATTACCCTTCACTCATTACGCATCACTGTTTCGCGATTTCGCGAGAGGTACTCTGTTACGTACCGTATCTTCAGCTACCCACTGGAAACGATGAGGAACCATAAAGTAAGTAGCCATACGCGGGGAAAAGGTTCACGCGGGAAGTGGAACTCGTATCTTAACGTGTTTCTCTTGGCAAAAGGCGGTGGTTTCAGCGATCGCTCGATGTGGGGGAGGACTCTCCTCTGGAGGACTCTCCTACGGAGGACTCTCCTGCGGAGGACTCTCCTGCGGAGGTGAAGCTCGCGGCCATGGTGAGAAAAGACTCTATTCGCGGCTCGCGGAGGGAGTAGAAGACCTGTTTCCACTCCCGGCGGCGATCGACATACCCACGGTCGTAGAGGACTCGCAGATGAGAGGAGACGTGTGCTGGAGGCAGGCTCACCGCGCGGGCGATCTCGCCGACGCTCGCCTCTCCATCGAACAACACGCACAGGATGCGAACCCGGTAGGGATTCGCAAGGACGGCTATGAACTCAGCAATCTCGCAACAGACCGAGTCTTGCATTTTACCTCCTCGCTTAGTAAGATAATAATATCATTGTACGAAAATATCAAGAATATGCACGAAGATCGCACCCAAAAGAAGGAGGCAGGATGAACGAGCCACAAACGGAAAAGAAGAAGAACGGACGCTGGCTGATCCCCTTTGTGGTGATCGTCCTTCTGGTCGTAGTCGGTGCTATAGCAGGGAGCTTACTTGTTGACCGTAGCTCCGCTCCAGAGCCCACGGTGGTAGCCTCGGGAGCGGACGAGGCACGCGATATTCCATCTCCCTCTGCCGAGGAGCAAGATGATCGCCCCGCCTCCACTGACCCATCCCCGGATGGTCCGGTTGCTGTGCCGACGGGAACCCATGTAGGAGAGACCGCACCGGGATTTACCCTTAAGGGCCTTAATGGGAAGAGTGTTTCCCTCTCCGATTACCGCGGAAAGGTCGTAATCATCGATTTCTGGGCGAGTTGGTGTGCGCCGTGTCGTTCTTCTATGCCCGGACTGAAGGATCTGCACCAGGCGTACCGGGATCAGGGAGTGGTAATGATCGGTGTGAGCCTCGATCGTACCGAGGCGGATGCTGCGAACTACCTGAAAGATAACGGGTACGATGACGTGATCGGCTTGTGGGAATCGGCCTCTGCCAGTCAGAAGGTAGCACGCCTCTATGGCGTCTCCGGAATCCCGCACACACTTGTGCTCGACCGCTACGGGATCATCCGTTTCGTCGATCACCCACTCCGGCTGACGAGAGCGGTGATCGAGCCACT
>JAUWNS010000035.1 GCA_030612485.1 Candidatus Bipolaricaulota bacterium | reverse complement strand
GGCCTCGCCGGGATGATCGAGACGCTGTGGGCGTTCGGGAAGCGGCTCGCTTTCGAGGGAACGCCTAACCCCTTTGAGGAGGTCGAGCGCGCCCTCGACTACCCCGATCTCGGTACGGCGAAAGAGGCAATCCGTGGGATCGGCAAGCAAATCGAGAGAAATGGGCTACCCAATGAGATTACCCCGTTTGTCGTTGGGATCGCGGGGTACGGGAACGTCTCCCACGGGGCGCAGGAGATCCTCAACCTCCTCCCTGTGACGGAGATCGCACCTGGAGAACTCGCCGCGCTTGGGGGGTGTAGTAACACTTTGGACTTACTACACCCCCCGAGCAAGGCAAAGGACGCCTCTAATAGGGGCGTCTACAAGGGCGTCTTCAAGGAGGAGGATATGGTCGAACGACGGGAGGGGGATCAGCCGTTCGACCTTCAGGAGTACTACGACCACCCCGAACGCTATCGCGGTGTCTTTGAACGCTACCTTCCCCACCTGGATATTCTTGTGAACTGCATCTACTGGGAGCCGCGCTACCCACGCCTCTTCTCCAAGAAGACGGTGCGAGGGCTATATCGCGGCGACGGCTCGCGCCCGACTGGGCCACGCCTAAAAGTGATCGGTGATATCACCTGCGATGTGGAGGGGGCGATCGAGTGCACGGTCAAGGCGACCGAGCCGGATAATCCGGTCTATGTCTACGATCCTGTGGCCGACAAGGCGATCGACGGGATCGCGGGGAACGGGCCGGTGGTGATGGCGGTGGAGATCCTCCCCAGCGAGCTGCCACGGGAATCCTCCGCGTACTTCAGTAGTGTGTTGAAGGGGTACGTCCCAGCGATCGCTGCGGCCGATTACAGCGGGGATTTCGCGTCCTGCGATCTTCCGCCGGAGATCAAGCGGGCGATGATCGCCTACCGCGGCAAACTGACCCCGGATTACCGCTATATCGAGAGGTACCTATAACAAAACGGTGGGCACGCGCCCAGAAGGAGCGAAAGATGAAGAGAGTACTGGTTCTTGGTGCCGGTCTTGTCACCGGACCGTTGGTTCACTACCTCCTCGAGGTAGGCCTCCTCGATCAGGAGGATTTCCAGGTAAAGGTCGCGAGCCGGACATTGGAGAAGGCGCAAAAACTCGTCGGTAGCGCGAAGAACGGGATTGCCGAGCAACTGGATGTGAGCGATGAGAAGGCCTTAGAGAGACTCATTAGCGAAGCGGACCTCTCGATCAGCCTCCTTCCGTACGTCTACCACCCGCTCGTTGCCAGGATGTGTATCGAGCACAAGAAGATGATGGTCACTGCGTCCTACGTCAAGGATGAGATGCTGGCCCTCGACGAGGATGCAAAGAGAGCGGGTGTGATCCTGCTGAACGAGATCGGCGTCGACCCGGGGATCGATCACATGTCGGCGATGCAGGTGATCGATAGGATCAGACGTAGCGGTGGGGAGCTTGTAAGCTTCACCTCCTACTGCGGGGGGCTACCTGCGCCGGATGCGAACGACAATCCCTACGGGTACAAGTTCTCCTGGAGCCCTCGCGGGGTGATCCTCGCCGGCAAGAACCCGGCTCGCTACCTGAGGGATGGCAAGGTCGTCGACATTTCCGGTGAGGACCTCTTCGCCCACCACTCCCCGGTCGAGATCGAGGGGTTCGGTACGCTAGAGGGGTACCCGAACCGCGACAGCATCCCGTACATCGAGACTTACGGGGTAAAAGGGGTGAAGAGCATGTTCCGCGGGACACTCCGCTACCCGGGCTGGTGCGAGACGCTGAAGAAGATCGCTGAACTGGGCCTCCTCGATGAGGCGGAGCGAACAGACCTTGCCGGCCTTACCTTTGCCGACTTGACCGCCAAGCTGATTGGCCGGTCGAAGGAGAACCTGAAGAGTGGCCTTGCCTCGTTCCTGAAGATAGAGGAGGGTTCGCGCGTCATCTCGAACCTTGAGTGGCTCGGGTTCTTGAGCGATGAGCCTCTCCCTGAGGGAGCAAAATCCCCACTCGATGTGCTGGCAGTGCGAATGCTCGATAAGATGCAGTACGCTCCGGGTGAACGCGACCTCCTCGTGATGCAGCACGAATTCATCGCCGAGTACCCCGACCGCACTGAGAAGACGACCTCCACGATGATCGACTACGGGGTCCCGCACGGCGATACATCGATGTCGCGCACCGTGGGGCTACCTGCGGCGATCGCGACGCGCCTGATCCTGCAGGGGAAGATCGACCTCACAGGGGTACAGGTCCCGGTGATCCCTGAGATCTACGAGCCGGTCCTGGCCGAACTCGAGTCGATGGGGATCAAGTTCATCGAGAAGACCGAGATCATCCCGGGAGACTGAGACGGGGAGACACGGGGACGGGAAGCTTGGGGTCTTGTTTCTTGCGTGGTCTAACTCTCTCCAGAGGCGGAGTCTCACTGGTCTCCATGCAAGAAACAAGACCCCAAGCTTCCTCTATCCAGTTCCCTTGATGATCATATTAACTGCGGCGTAGAGGAGGACGATTCCGAAGATTTGCCGCAGGCGTACCTTGGGGAGGCGCGCTCCAAGACGGGGACCGATCTGTGCCCCGATCACGAGCCCGATGATCAGCGGAAGGGCCAGCTCGGGGTGAAGGTTACCCTGCACCCAGTGTTGGTAGGATCCCACAAGTGCTGACGGAGCCATAACAAAGAGACTGGTAGCGACAGTGATGCTTATATCGAGCCCCAAGAAGACGGAGAGAGAAGGGACCATCACCGTACCTCCACCTATTCCAAAGAGGCCTGAGGCGATCCCCGCGATCAGGCCGATCGCTGCGGTGATCGCGTAGAGGCGTACTCCCCTCATCTTTCCGCGAAAGGAGAAGGGGATCTCCTTCGGAGGCTTGCCCATGAGCATCATCAACATCGGGTAGAGGAGGAAGATACCGAAGGCGATCGATAGAAGACGGGTATCGATCACCTCGGTCAATCGCGCCCCGCACCACGCTCCAAACATAGTCGGCGGCATGAGCAGGAGGCCGAGTTTGATGTTGATCTTCCGTTTGAGGGCATAGGCGATCGAACTGGAGAGACTGGTGAAGACCACCCCAGCGATACTTGTCCCCACAGCCCCGGGCATGGTGGCGACAAAGCCACCAAGGGAGAGGAGAGGGACCATGAACACGCCCCCTCCGAGCCCGAGGAAGCTCGCGAAGCCGCCGATCCCAATCGCAGCGAAGAAGAGCGCCAAGAATACACCTGCGTGTAGATCCACTCGGTCCCTCTTTCGTTGCGGAGATAAGAAGACTATACCCGCCTCGCAGCATAGAAGCATGTTCAGCGCGCGTCTTCGTCATTGGACGAAATTACGAACAACGAGTAGAGTAGCGGGCAGAACAGAAGCGAGAAAGATCCACTGAAAAGGGGGAGCGATGCCGACTCATGTACCGACTAGAGAAGAGGCGTACAGACTACTCAAGGAGTTCAACAAGAGTGAGAGCCTGATCAAGCATGCCCTCAGCGTGGAAGGGGTGATGCGTTACATGGCGCAAAAGCGCGGCGAGGACGAGGAGAAGTGGGGGGTCATCGGCCTTGTCCACGACCTCGATTACGAGCGCTACCCAGAGGAACACTGCGCAAAGACGAGGGAGATATTGACAGAGCACGGTTGGCCCGAGGAGTACATCCACGCGGTGATGTCACACGGTTGGGGGCTCGTGACCGATGTCGAGCCAAAACACGAGATGGAGAAGGTCCTCTACGCAATCGACGAGCTGACCGGCCTCGTAACAGCGGTGGCCCTTGTGCGCCCGTCGCACAGCGTCCTTGACATGAAGGTCAAGTCGGTCAGTAAGAAGTGGAAGGACAAGAGCTTCGCCGCGGGGGCGAACCGCGAGGTGATCGAGCAGGGAGCGCAGATGTTGGGGATGGAGCTTAAAGACCTGTTCGAGGATGTGATCATGGGGATGCGCAGGGTCGCAACAGCGATCGGCCTTGCAGGGACGATCGAACCCACGTAGTGAGTGAAGAAGGGGAGAGCACGATGAACGAACAAACCTACAAATCGGAACGATGGTCCCTCACAGATCTGCTTCAATCGCGAACGGGTAAGGATCTTGAGAGATTCACGGCCCGCCTTGAGGAGGTAGTTGTCGCGCTCGAAGGGTGGCGCGACCGCCTGAGTGAGGGAATATCAGAGATCGAGTTTGCGGATATAGTCTCTCTTATCGAGGAGGTCGGAGCACTCTCCCGGAGGCTGGGGGGATACGCCTCCCTTTGGTTCGCCGAGGATACTACAAATCAAGACGCACTTGCCTTCCGCGGGAGGATCGAGAAGGTGTTGACAGATGCGCGGAACAGGACGCTCTTCCTCGATCTGTGGTGGAAGGGGCTCGACGACGAGACTGCCGAGCGTCTCCTCCCAGCGAGCGGGGACGCTTCCTACTACCTCGAATCGCTGCGTCGCTTCCGACCACACACCCTCTCCGAGCCCGAGGAGAAGCTCATCAACCTGAAGGATGAAAACGGCGTCGATGCGCTGACCTCCCTCTACGATATGATCACGACCCGCTTCGCCTTTCGTATCGAGATCGATGGGGAGGAAAAGGTCCTGACACGCTCCGAACTGATGGCCTACGCCTTTGATCCCTCCCCCGAGTCAGAGAGGCGATCTACAAGGAGCTCTACCGTGTCTACGGGGAGGAGAGCACGATCCTCGGCCAGGTCTATCAACACATCGTTCGCAACTGGGCCGATGAGAAGATCACCCTCCGGGGATTCTCATCGCCGATCGCCGTTCGAAACCTGGTAAATGATATCCCCGGTCCCGTCGTCGAGACCCTCCTTGAAGTCTGTCAAGAGAATAGAGGTCTCTTTCAGCGCTACTTCCGGCTGAAGGCGAACTGGCTGGGGATGAAACAGCTCCGCCGCTACGACCTCTACGCCCCACTGAGTGAGTCTGCAAGGACCTATCCGTTCGATGAGGCGACGACGACCATCTTAGAGAGCCTCACCGCCTTCTCCCCTATCCTGGCCGATCACGCGAGGCGCGTTCTCGACGAGGGGCACCTCGACTCCGAGGTTCGGCTCGGGAAGATCGGCGGTGCCTTCTGCCACGGGGTGCTCCCAGGGATGACCCCGTGGGTCTTGACAAGCTACAACGGGAAGGGGAACGACCTCTCCACGTTAGCTCATGAGTTGGGCCACGCTATGCACGCACTGATCGCCTCCGATCACTCGCCGCTCACCTTCCACTCCTCTCTCCCGTTGGCCGAGACAGCATCCATCTTCTCCGAGATCCTCCTCCTCGAACACCAGCTACAACACGAGGCCGATCCCCTTGTGCGGCGGGATACACTGGCTCGGTTCGTCGATGGCTCCTATGCCACAGTGATGCGCCAGGCCTACTTCGTCCTCTTCGAGCGCGAGGCACACGCCCTGATCGAGGAAGGGGCGACGACAGACGCTCTGGCGGAGCGATACCTTGCAAACCTCAAGGAGCAATTCGGCGATGCTGTCGAGGTGAGCGACGAGTTTCGTTGGGAGTGGGTCTCGATTCCGCACATCTACTCCGTCCCCTTCTACTGTTATGCCTACAGCTTCGGACAGCTTCTCGTCCTCTCCCTCTACAGGCAGTACAAAGAGGACGGGGAGGAGTTCGTCCCCAAGTTCCTCAAGATCCTCGCCCATGGCGGGTCGAAGAGCCTGCAGGAGATCCTGAGCGAGGCCGGAATCGATATGACCTCGGCCTCCTTCTGGCGTGGTGGATTCGACGTGATCGAAGGGATGATCGACGAGATGAATAAGCCTATGGGAGCGTGAGGCATCGGGGTCTGACCCCAAACTGCTAAAGTTTGGTGAGCCGTACCTTGGGGGCCGTGCGAACGGCCTCTGCCACCTCGAAGAACTCCTCTGGTCCAATTCCGAAGATCGAGGCAATGAGGTTCGACGGGAAGACCGCAATTCTGGTGTTCAGGTCGCGGACGTTGCCGTTGTAGAAGCGGCGCACCGCCTGGATACGATCCTCTGTGATGACCAACTCCTCCTGCAGGTGTAGGAAGTTCTGGTTCGCTTTGAGTTGCGGGTAGGCTTCAACCACGGCGAACAGCTCTCTGAGCGTGCTGACAAGCACTCCCTCGTCCCGTGCTTGGCTGTCCGGGGTTCCGGTAGACGCTACCGCGCGTGCCCGCGCCTCGATCACCGCGTTCAACGTCTCCCGTTCGTGAACGGCATAGCCCTTCACCGTCTCTACCAGGTTGGGGATCAAGTCGTAACGCCGCTTCAGCTCAGTATCGATGCCAGACCAGCTCTCTTGCACCTGTTGTCGCAAGCGAACGAGAGCGTTGTACGTACCGATAATATAGATCAGAACCAACCCGACAATTCCGGCAACAATGTAAGTACCCAGCATCTTTATCCTCCCTTCGAGCCCTGTCTATCAGTCAGGTACGTCGGAAGATTATCGAGCAACCCCACGGCGATTGCGATCGCCGCTTCGAAAGCCTCGGGATCGAACCGTCTGTTCTTCCATACGATGACGTGTGCGTGGTCCAACTCTATAGAGAAGCGTGGCCTGGAAAGGAGGAACTTCATCGTCCGCGGATGGATCACGTCGTAGGCCCAGCGCTTATCCGAACTCTTGACGTAGAACATCCGGCTGAACTCGGCCGATTCGAAGTCGATGTCGTCGAGCCCGAAGAACTCGGTCACCCTATCGAAGACCCCTTCCGGCCGGATGCTCAGCGGCTTGAGCTGCACATCGCTACACAGGATAATCGCCGAAAAGTAGTGCGTCGAGCGGTTCTTCCCGCTCCCAGTGACATAGCGATAATCGAAAGCCATCACCCTTCGACCGTTCCAGTTCCCCTCGGCGATATTATACGCGTATTGGCCGTGCCCGCGGTGAAGGCAACCGAAGGAAGAGAACCGGTCATCGAAACCGCGATCCTTTGTCGCACTGAACGACAGCCCCTTTTCAACTGCCCACGCAGCCAACTCCTTCCGCCTCTGTACGCTTTTCCAGATTGAGAAAACAAGGAACACAAGGATAAGAGCGATGATCAGGAAGTACAAGCCGGACATCTGGCCCCCTTATCGGCAAACCCTTGGATCAATTGTTCGACTATAGCGGAGAACCTGTCAGGATGCCAACCGGAGCAACACACGAAGACATAGAGAGCACACGCAAAATTGAAAAGCAAGCGAAAGACGTCTACACTCTTTTCACGTTCGTTCGGTCATTTGAGAATGTCACCCCGTGCAGGGAAGTGTTCTCCAGAGGACGTGCTATTGACAAAGGGGAAGGGGGAAGAAGCGGTGGAAAGGGTGATCCTGATCACAGGAGCCTCATCGGGCATAGGGAAGGCGTGCGCGCGGTATATGGCTGAACACGGCTACCGAGTCTACGGGACGAGCCGGAAGATCACAGGTGATGATCCTGTAGAAGACGGCTCAGTCCGTATGGTTCGGATGGATGTGAACGATGATCGATCGGTCGTTTCGGGTATCGATAGAGTTCTACAGGATGCGGGACGGCTTGATGTCGTGGTCAACAACGCGGGATTTGGTATTGCCGGCGCAATAGAAGAAACCTCGATCGAGGAGGTAAGAGCGCTCTTCGAGACGAACCTCTTTGGGCTGTTACGGGTCTGCCAGACGGTACTCCCCAAGATGAGAGAGCAGGGCTCGGGAATTATCGTCAACATCTCCTCGCTTGCAGGGAGGATCGGCCTTCCGTATCAGGGATTGTACAGTGCAACTAAATTTGCGGTAGAGGGAGTGACCGAGGCACTCCGCATGGAGGTGAAACCGTTCGGAATCAAGGTTGCCCTGATCGAGCCAGGGGATTTCCGCACCGGGTTCACCGATAACCGCGTATACACGGCCGCATCAAAGGAAGATTCTGCCTATCAAGAGCGATTCCAGCGTGCGCTTAAGGTGGCAGAGTCGGACGAAGAGGGTGGGTCTTCCCCGGAGAGAATCGCCCGTCTTCTTCATCGGATCCTCCAGGATTCCTCTCCTAAGGTGCGTTACTCGACCGGCGAGGCCTCGCAGCGCGTAGCAGCTATTCTTAAAGGAATTCTCCCGAGCAAACTGTTCGAGTGGGGATTGATGAAATACTATAAGGTATAATAGGAGAAAACGTATAGTGGACATATTCGAAAAATGCCGGGGATTCTTCTCTGATCCAGCAGTAGCACAGGCGATGGGGTATCCGATGAACCCTCAATCGTTTAAAACGATGGGCCTCTACCCCTACTTTATCCCTCTGGACCGGGCAGAAGGGACGCAGGTGAC
This sequence comes from Candidatus Bipolaricaulota bacterium, assembly GCA_030612485.1. The sequence goes on along the minus strand of JAUWNS010000035.1, from coordinate 9,671 downwards.
GGTGAATGGGCAGCGCCTGATTATGATCGGGTCGAACAACTACCTCGGGCTAACGGCGCACCCCAAGGTGCGGCAGGCGGCGATTGATGCCGTGCGCGAGTTCGGCACGAGCTGCACTGGTTCGCGGTTCCTGAACGGGACCCTTGCGTTGCACAACGAGTTGGAAGAGAGACTGGCCCGGTTTGTGGGGAAGGAGAAGGCCCTCGTCTTTTCCACCGGCTACCAGACGAACCTCGGCACCCTCTCGGCCCTGATCGGCCGCAACGATGTGATCATCGGCGATAAGGAGAACCACGCCAGCCTCGTCGATGGCTCCCGCCTGGCGCTCGGCCGCCTGCAGCGGTTCCGGCACGACGACATGGAGGATCTGGAACGAATTCTGCGTGTCTGTCCTGACCAGGCAGGGAAGCTCGTGGTGATCGATGGGGTGTTCAGCATGAGCGGGGAGATAGCCCCGCTCTTGGAGATCATTCCGCTTTGTCAGCAGTACGGGGCACGCCTGATGGTCGACGATGCGCATGGGATAGGGGTCGTTGGGCAAGGGAAGGGGACCGCTGCACACTTCGGCGTAACAGGTGATGTCGATCTCATCATGGGAACGTTCAGCAAGTCCTTTGCTTCCATCGGAGGATTCATCGCAGGAGAGGAAACGACGATCCACTGGATCCAGCACATGGCCCGTTCGATGATCTTCAGCGCCGCCCTTCCCGCGGGGAACGTCGCTGCTGCGCTCGCCTCGCTCAAGGTGATGGAGAGCGAGCCCGAGCGGGTGGATCGCGTCAATGCCATCGCAGCGCGGATGCGCCGGAGCTATCGCGACCTCGGCTACGACGTCGGCGAGAGCGAGACCCCGATCGTCCCGATCATGATCGGTGATCAGATGAGGACGTTGAAGTTCTGGAAGGCCTTGTTCGAGGCGGGTGTCTACACAAACGTTGCTGTCCCGCCCGCAGTGCCAGCGGAGAAGGCTCTTCTTCGCACGAGCTACATGGCGACCCACTCCGACGAGGAGATGGAGCAGGTCCTCGACACCTTCAAAGAGGTCGGTAAGGCGGAAGGGATCATCTGAGGAAGAATGAAACTCGTGATGATCTACACCACCCATTTTGGATATCGCACCACCATCAAGACACTGGAGTCCGAGGAGGATTGGGTCGAGGAACGAACGGTTGAGGATGTCTTGGTCGGATTCATCCACGCTGAGCCACAGGATGAAGCCGAGGCTGGGGCGGTCGAGACGCGTCTGGTCAAGAACCTGAAGTGGGCGGCGCGAAAGAACGGGACAGACCGAATCCTTCTCCACTCATTCGCTCACCTTGCGGAGGGGAAAGCGACCCCGGAGTTCACCAAGGACCTTCTGTCGAACGCGGAAGCGAGGCTTGCGGGAGCGGGTTACGAAGTCTCGCAGACCCCATTCGGGTTCTTCCTTGACCTGCACCTGGAGGCGCCGGGTCGCTCGCTTGCGCGGATATTCAAGAGCTTGTGAGGGCGCTGCATAAATCTTCTTTTCTTACGGAACAAAGGCTTCCAACGTCGAGGGCGCGGAGACACGGGGATTCGCATTTTCTCCGTGTCCCACCCTCACCGTGTCCTTGCGCCCTGCTCTTATGCGCTCTGCGGTGAGATGATTGAACTTGTGATTCAATCTTAAGACTGGTTGTAGAAAGGTTTACAGGCTCTTGTAGGGGAGATCGTATGCTTAGAGTAGACAAAGGTTTCTCGTGCTTCTCTCTTTTTTCCATCATCATCGCTTCGTATGTATTGGTAGCAGCAGGTCGTTGTCCCCATGTTACAGAGGTGGTCGAGTTTGCCCGTGTGGAAAGCCCTCTCATCAATGAGGCGTCGGGAATGGTCTTAAGCAGAAATAACCCTGGTATCCTATGGGTGCATAACGACTCGGGCGATTCTGCGCGGGTGTACGCGCTTGCGCCCGATGGCAGGCTCGTCGCTACTTTCATTCTTGTAGACGTTAATTCTATCGACTGGGAGGATATTGCCATTGGTCCGGGGCCAGAACCCGGGCTCGACTACATCTATGTTGCCGACATCGGCGATAACGGGTTTTCGCGCGAAAAGGTCGAGATCTACCGATTCCCTGAACCTCTTTGTCGACGAAGACACGCAAAACGTATTGGTCGATCGAGTCGAGAGGATCGTTCTTAATTATCCCGATCGGACACAAGATGCAGAGACGCTTCTTGTTGACCCAGTAGATGGAGGGATCTACATCATCACCAAGTGGGGCGGTCTTATGTATAGAGCCTCTGACGACGGAATGCTGTTGCGAGTCGCGAAGCTTCCGTGGGTCGGGATCACTACTGGGGGAGACGTCTCTCAAGACGGGAAGAGAATCATCGTGTGCGGCTATTTCAATGCTACCATATGAGAGAGAAAAAATGGGTTACCGTTATCTGCGATCTTCTCCGAGGATGGTTGCCCCCTTCCTCTGAAAGTGGAACCACAGGGTGAGGCGATCGCTTTCTCTCCTGATGGCCGTTTCTATTACACCCTGAGCGAAGGGGTAAGGCAACCGATCTATCGTTTCAGATTGGATGACTAAGAGTCATTGACGGATAAGAACAGACTCGACTTCCTACGTTGTATCTGATCTCTTCAACCACCCGAGTGTAGCCGAGGAGCCGCTTGCGAGATCCCACTCACGGATCCCCTCAAGTAAACTGGTTCGATATCCAGATCGAGACGGAGTAGATCTTCGTATTGCCCCAGCCATTCGCCTGCGAGATCCTCGACGATGACGGTCCCGCTTGGCTGAACCCAGATAGGTCCCTGCCGGACCCACGGATCCTGCCATAGCACGCACACGGGGCCGCTGACAGTGTCGAATCGGGCACAAGTGACCCCGTCCTCTCGCCACAGGTCGCCGAGTTCGGCGAGCCGGAGCCGTTCGATCAAATGAACGTAGGCATAGTAGGATCGCTTCTTGGTCCCTTCCCCTCGATCGTAGGGTCCGATCCCATCGTAGATCAGGCCGCTCTGGTCGAAGAAGCCAACGCCCGTTCCCTCGAACTGCGGCTCGGTGAGGTAGCACCACTGGACCTTCTCCACGCCGAGCGACCACAGTAGAATATAACGCTTTACAAGATCCGCAGCCTGCTCGCTCTCCGATTGCGCGATCGATCCCATCCCACCGGAGAACGTGGAGGTCTCGGTAACCCAGATCGGGTGATTTTCGAGTCCGTGCTCCGCAAGGACGTCACGGATGGTGTCAACGATATCGACAGCTGAGTAATACAGTTGCGCGTTCGGCAGGCGGGGATCCGGCCGTGCCAACCCGTAGTAATGGAACGCATATGTATCTATCCAGTCTCCACCACCGGCCACGAGGAACCGGCGCAGATATAGCTCAAGGGCCCAGTCACCCATCTCCGGGCCGTCGAGGAGTCCGCCCATTATGATTGTGCACTCCGGGCACGCCCGACGGATGGCGGGAGCGAGGATAGAGACCCGGCGCGCGTACTCCTCTGGTTCACACGAGGTTCCCCACGTCCCGTTCTCCTCATCACCAATCTCCCAGTAAAGGACAGGAATCCCGACGTCCTCGGCACCTTGCCCGGTGGTGTAGTGAGCGACTATCTGCTCCGCGTGCGTCGCTGCGTCCGGGCCGATGTTTCCAAGGTAGAATGTCGCAATCGGCGTGATTCCATGGGAAACAAACGTTCGCATCTGTCGGGTATGTAGCTCCTCCTTCGACCCGCCGAGAAAGCCCGCCGAGGGACCGATCCAGAATCCCGAGGTAGCGCAGTCGATGCGCAGCTCTTCGAAGTAGGAAGCATCCGGGATGATTCCCGAGATGCCAAAGATTCCGTCGCGGATTGCAGGTTGGACCACCTCAACCGGCTGGGCGAAGACAACCATTGCCACGGCGCAGAGAACGAGTACGAGAGAGAACCGTTTCATCACAAGACCTCCTTTGCAGAACTCCCGAATACGGGGACCACATTATCTACGCACGAAACATCCAATGGTGTCACGGGAGAGATGAACTCAGCCAATACGTTTTGCCATAGGGGTACGAGGCTTTCTGGGAAAGGTTGCTGAGGACGGTGAGCGCAGGCAGGCCTGGCCTCGGAAGTGGATTTACAGAGTAGCTATTGTAGTACGGTGGGGGAAGCAAAGCCGCCTGGATTCCTGACCGTATATTGGATCTTGTCACAGTTCGATGATGATTTAACGTGCGCGCGTGCTGCGTATCGCCGGTTTGTGAAGGAGAGGCGAGATGTTTCCGTGTGGGATGATCTGAAGGGCGGGATTCTGTTCGGAACCGAAGAATTTGCGGAGCCGATGAAATCGCTATTGAGAGGGAATGAACTACCCACCGCAAGCAAACGGGGTATCAAGAGGTATCACCTGAAAATCAGATGTTTTCAGGTATTCGCCGTAAACCGCCCCAAGGAGCGGGGAATCAGACCCTCCTTTTGATTCAACTTCGAGTGGCTCACTCAAAATGAGAATTGATAAGTATTTGTTGTGCCCAGAACGAAAAGGAACCGGCGGCCAACCCTTGGCCAACCGCCGGTCCACAATCATCGTGGGTTACTCACCCTGGGGAGCTACTTCCGCATGATGGCGAAGCGGGTGAAGTGGTACGTCGCTGCCGCCACGCAGTTGCGCTCAATGTTGACGCCGGATTCCGGACATGCTCGCCACATTCCCTGTTCGGTATCCCAGTAGAACAGTGCGAGAAGAGCTTCGTCCTCGAATCCAGATGCGTCGAAGGCTTCCTGGGTGTAGTACACCTCGATCGTGATAGGCCACTCGATCAGTGAGCCAGAGATGTCTGTAGTAACATCCACCACGACCAGCGTTCCGGCAGCAGTGGGTCCACTCAGAGCACTGTATCCCTCTCCGCCACCTTCAGCTACAGCAAGGTCGGGCTCCCTCTGGATTCGCACGTAGCCCTCGCCACCGTCCAGCGTTTCAATGATAACTCGGGCATCTGCACCCGTTCTCCGGCCGTCTACAATTGTCCTTATGCCAGCCGCGACCTTCTCGAGGAAGAAGGCAGGTATCGGTACAACAGTCGATACCTCCCAAAGCTCGATCTCGACACCGCCCGTTCGCGCCACGTACTCAGCGCCGATGGGCGTAGATGGATCAACTGCACCCATCGGATGCCAACCGCGACCCAGCCAGTTATCGGCCCAATCGTAGACCCCGTCGGACTGAAGGGCGACGTCAGAGCCGATCCCTTCGAGGACCTTGTTCTGGACAAAGGCCCAGTTGTTTCCACCGTAGTCGTGCGCATCCATGACCATGAGCCCCTTGCCACTAGCCACGAACTCCCTGATCGCCTCGACGTCTTCCCAAGGCAGTTGGTTCGGGTCACCGCCGACATAGGACGAGCCAAGACGAAGCTGCGGAATGATCACTATGTCGTATTCGGCGAGCAAGGCAGAAGTTATCGGCTCCGTGGCATCACCAACAACTGTGTATCCCAGGTTGCCAAGCGCGGTGACGAGCTCCGAGCACGCGGTTGTATCGTGCGCCACTCCGTAGCCCTCGTACCACAGCACCTTGGTTGCCCCGGCGTTCAAGTGCTGGAACATGATGTCGAAGAGTACATCGTACTGCCCTAGCTTCCAGTAGCCGTTGATGCAGTTCCAGGCTAGACCGGCAGCAATCACATTGCCATTCCCCACCTTGCCGAATGTTGCGATCTCGGGGTAGGTGCCCGCAGAGTACGCGACAAGCGGCGGCGGCCCGATGTTATCGGCAGCATAGGAACCCTCGCCACGGGTACGGAGGAACGTCTCGGAACTAGCAACTCCCTTGTGCAGAGTGATCTCGTCAATGACTTTATTGTCCACGTTGTAGGCCACTACGTGGAGGTCTGCGGGTGAGACTTCGAAGATCGTGTAGCTGTACTGAGAGATGGGTCCGCAAGCGTGCCACGACTTTGGATAAGCCTGTGAGAGAGGAGCTCCTCCTCCTCCGGCGATTATGTGCACTGTGCCGTCAATCGGGGTCATCCTGGCGTAGAAGTGCTCGTGTCCGGAAATGGCCACATCGACGTCGAACTGATCGAGCAGCGGTAGGAAGTTTACAGATTTGCCCTGTCCACCGTATTCCTCGAACGCGGGCCTATGAAAACCCACGAGCTTCCACGTTACATCTGCTGATGCACTGGCCTCATTTGTGAACCATCCGAGCTGCTCGGTCTCCGGATATGCAGGATCGCTATAGGTTTCGGAGTTGAGCTCGAAGAAACGCAGATCCTTGGTGATATCGAATGCGTACCATCGTTTCGGCTCGGGCATGCAGAAGAACTGGTAGTAGAGGCGTGCATCTTCCTTGGTGATCTCAAACTCGTAGAAGCCCGTCTCTGGAACCGTATAGTCACCCTCTGGAGCTTCGGTTCGTCCGACCTCGTGGTTTCCTATGATCGGCAAAATCGGGATCAGGTGTCCCTGAGTGTCAACGTAGTACTCCTGAAGGTGCCGACTGTACTCCTTCCACTCTCCAGCGTCGAAGGATTTCTCGATGTGGTCTCCCACGTGGATCATGAAGCAGGGATCGTGCTGGGCTTGCAACAACGCGGTCTTGTTCCGTCCCTCTGGAAAGTCCAAAGCTCCTTGACGTGTATCCCCGCCAACGATGAACCTTATCCGTTCCAGGTCGCTAGGAACGGTGTGGAACATGAACTCCTCGGTGTATCCATCGGGACCGCCACAGACAAAGTAGTATGTAACGCCAGGGGTAAGCCCGGTGAGTGTCGCCTTGTACGTGTACCCCTCTTCGTCCCCATCTTGTCCGATGATCACCATGGGGCTATCAGCCGTTGTTGAGAATGCGTACAAGCCTTCGTCGCCGCCCCTTGACTGCGTGTCGTAGAGAAGCTGGCTCGCAGTTGTGGACTCATCGGTATACCATACGAACGACATCGTGGTGTTGATGTCATTTATCTCCCATCCCAGGTGTACACCCTGTGGCAGATCCGCAACCACCAGAGAACCTAGGGTAAAAACCAACGATAGCGCCACCAATAAGACCAACAAGTTATGTCTATGCAAAAGAACCTCCTTCATAGTGACTGCGTTTATCGGCCTACAAAAGCCAACACCCTTATTACTCTCGCAGTTTCTACCAGTCATCACCTCCTTCGCCGTTGCTGATCATACTGTTTGACGAAGTTGCAACCTACAACCATCTCCACGCGGTAGGATCACTCGGCATCTTCATGGTACAGCAAGGTGTTGTAGGACGGCAAAAAAGCAGACCCATGTCTTCATCCGCACCACAAGCTGCAAGATATATGGTTCCTTACCGTTTTGAGTGGGTAACTGAGAGTTAAGTTTGCCTGCGTCTTTGTTCTAAGGAAACCAGGAATCCAGGAAAAGAGCCAGAATTCTTGAGTTGAAAACAAGAAAGACACGCGTTTCCTCTGGCTTCATAGTGAACCGCTATCTCATGCCTCTTCCCTGGCCTCCTGGCTTCCTAAGAGATTAAAAGGACCGTGTTTCAAGTGGTCAATCTGAAATCGAGCTTGGCCTACACGAGAATATCCCTTGAGCGGTTGGCTACACTGAGGGATTGAAAATTAGGAGGCTTTACCCACTCGAAACGACAAAGAGCCAGATATATTGGTGGGAAAACCGTGGCCCTTTGAGAAGGATCTCGTTAAAGCCAGGGCTCGATGTTGCGATCCCGGAGGCGGATCGGATGATCTGAATAGCGGATAATCCCCTGCCGATCGATCACAAAGGTATGAGGGATTCCAGAGACGCCGTAGAGGGTTTTCACCCTCTGCGCGGCTGTGAGGGATTCCCACAGAACCAACAGGTCCGTGAATTCGTTCTCTTCGAGGAAGGTCGAAATATCCGCCATATCCGGATCGAGACTGACCGCAACGACCACCAACCCCTCGCTCTGGTAGCGTTTGCGCATTTCATCCAAGTGTGGCATGGAGCTACGGCATGGCGGACACCAACTCGCCCAGAAATCGAGAATGATGACCTTCCCGCGGAAGTCGGAGAGAGAGATGCTCTCTTCTTGAAGATCTTTGAGGGTAAATCCAGGAGCAAGATCCCCAATCTTAGTTCCCACGGGGACCTCCTCCGTTGGATCGAATACGGTAACCATACGCACAGTGCTATTTGTCGCTCCTTTACCGTCGGTGACGGTGAGCTGCACCTCGTAGATTCCAAAAGAGGAATAGGTATGGGTCGCAATCTCTTCCGTCCCGGTGGACCCGTCCCCAAATTGCCATTCGTAGGCGAGGATCGTGCCATCGGAGTCGTAGGAAGATGTGGCATCGAAGAAGACCGAAAGTGGAGAAGGACCCGAAGCAGGACTACGGATAAAGCTTGCTATTGGCAAGGCGTTCCTCTCCAGACACCCGGCAAGTAGGATTGCAACGCCCGTCAGGAGAACGAATGTGACAAATGCCTTTCGCTTTCTCAATGTAGAACTCCCTCGCTTTCTCCTAAAAGAAGCGAGGCCCCCTCGTAAGGAGCCCCGTTTCGATCTTCTTCGGCCTATCGAGCCTGTTGTCTTTCTTGGAGGTAATAACCTTTTGCTCTCGTATGCTGTTATCTTAACGGGTGGTTGCGAGGAAGGTATGAACAGGATATGGAGATTTCGTGAACCCGGATCGTTCAAGCAAGATGTTGGCTAAGCAGGTTTTCTCGCTTCGATACGGTATCCTCTTAAATACATCGGTATACCATACTTCGTTGCCATTTCCGCCAACACACTTTCGCGAGGTCGCAAGAGAGTTTTACCTGTCTGTTCCAACTGCAGAATCTCGAAACCCGTCTCAAGCATTATTTCCTCGTAGCCCTTGCCCTGTTGGGGAAATCGCTTTAGCCAAGCCTCCTGTTCCGCGCCGGGCAGTTGTTGGAAGGAAGAAGGGTCCACATCAGCATCCGACATAAACAACCTGCCGTCGGGCCTAAGAATTCGGTAGATCTCAGCCAGAGCCAGGTGGCTTCCCTCAATATTGGAGAATCCACCAGCACTATCCACACAATCAAAGCAGTTGGAACGGAGTGGAGACTGTTTTACGTCAAACTGTGCAAAGCCAGCATTGGCCCACAGACGTTTCTGGTCATTGAACTTTTTCCACTCGACCAAGATCCACCGGCCGATATCGTTTGCAAGCAACCTTGCATTCGGATTCAGATCGAGGATCAACGGCATAAAGCCCCCGCCAGGACCGCACGCTATCTCCAGTATGAGCCCTCCTTGTTTGACGATCCTCTGAACCCACGCGTATCGTTCGCTTGATGGGCTCCAATCGCGCAGACTGGCTTCCCAATTCTGCGGAATAAGCGTCTCACGCCTCACCCCGTGCTTGGCCAGCAATGATTCTACCTGTTCATCCGTACCCCAGCCGTCATCTTCCAGGTGCACAAATGAGGGAATGCCGTTTTGGACATCTGCATAGCGAATGCCATCTTCACCTACGAGGTGCCCCTCTGACCAACGCTTCCCCTCCATCTCCCCGATGTATCTGAGGGGCTTCCGCTCTCCGTGGGCAACGAATACGTTCTGAAAGGATGGATGCATAAGCACGTTCCCATTGAGTTTTACACAGTGTACTTAGCGTGCTTTATGGTTGCAACGCGTGAAGCTTCTCTCTCGCCCGTTCATTGTACTTACTCAAGCCTCCAAGGTATCGCGACACCAAGGTTGCTAAGAAGAGCCGTTTT
>JAUWNS010000206.1 GCA_030612485.1 Candidatus Bipolaricaulota bacterium | reverse complement strand
TATGGGCTGGTATCGAGAGGCTCCCCAATTTGCTCCGCGTGTCTTTCCCCTCCGTGCCGCCTTCCGTACCCCGGTGGACCGAACGGTTGCACATGGCTGTTCCTTCACCGTTCGCACTAGCCTTCGCCTTCTTCGTAGAGGTTCGGCATCCACAACCCACACCGCCGGTTCTCGTGTGGGACGTGTAACGAGGCTGCAAAGTTCGCTTTATGCTACGGCCCGGAAGGTTTGCTGGCCCTGCACCGGCAAGGACGTTTACCTCCAAGCTTTCATCTCCCAAAGTCACCTCCAAGAGACGTCGGATATACTATGCGGGCATACAGTCAATTCCCGCAGCCGGACTTACACCGGCTAGACACGCGGCCCTATGGGCTGCGAACGAAGGACACGAAGAATGGAATTCAAGCGCTTCGTCCTCTGATTCCTTCGTGGTGAAACAAATTTGTGCCTTCTCAAGATGCTCAAGGTATCTCACCAGATCACGGCGTTTGACCGACATCTACATCTCTATTGCAACCTGCTCGAAGAGAGCCCCACCGAGCGGGATTTCTCTGTGTTGCTGGCGATAAGCCAAGATCATTTCGTGTAGCGCGTCCTTGAGTAGTTCCCGACATTCTTCTAGGGTCTGGCCTTCAGTGACCACTTCGGGCCACTCGACCAATTGCCCCATGTAACCGGAGCTAATCTTCGTGTACTTGGCGGTATAGGTGTTAGGCATGCTCACTTTCACCCTCCTCACGCTACGACCTATCTATGATTATAGCACGACTGGTTTGCTATTGAGTAGGTTGTTCAAGTAGTTGAGCCAACCTGTTCGGGATTCCTTTCCAACGAGCAGATCTACCGGGCCGTTCACGTTCAAGATTATGCGTTCAAAGAGGTGGCTGACTTCGTGGGGGTGGACTGCTCCACTATCAGCATCATTGCGAACCGCACCGCTGAGGTGAAAAAAGCCCAAAAAGTGAAGACCTTAAGCGCACTACTCCCGCGACCCGCTCTCTAGGCTCAAATAGTTCATATAGCGCAATCATTTGACAGTCTCCAATGTATGCCATAAAATATCGACGCTAAACAGTGATGATACTCCTTGACGCATATTGGAGGACCTCCAATGAATACCGATCAAGAGCCAAAAAAGTCCCACGTCGGAATTGAGCTCGTCCGGGTCTTGGCCTCCGAGGGGGACCGAATCTTCTCGACGGAACGTGCTCGTGAGCTCAGTCCTCGCGTTGGCCTCAGAGCTTCGTACTTGTTGGAGGCGCTCTATCACCTTCGCCGAAACGGATGGATCGTCTCTCTACGCAAGGGGCTCTATGCTCTTTCGTCCTCGGTTCCCGGCGTCACGGCGGCCCACGAGTTCGAAATCGCCATGGCCCTAGTTAACCCGGCTGCCATCAGCCACTGGTCCGCCCTGCATTACCACGGTCTGACGGAACAAATCCCAAGGAGGGTCTTTGTCCTTACGACCACGGAGGTTTCCGTTCCCCGAGTGCGGAGCGCCAAAGGGCAAGACAGCGGCTATCCGATAGGCGATACGACCTATCAGTTCGTCCAGATTAAGCCGGAGCGCTTCTTCGGCACGGAGAAGGTCTGGATCGGGGAAGCTCGTGTGACGATCACCGATCCCGAGCGCACATTGCTCGACGGATTGTCCAGGCCGCAATACTGCGGCGACTTTGGCGAAGTTCTCCACGCATTCGAAGCGAGGGGAAGCCATCTGAACCTCGAACGGATTATCAACTATGCCCAGAAGCTGGATGCGGCGACTTCCAAGCGGCTAGGCTGGGTGCTCGAAAAGCAAGGCGTTGATTCGGGTCGTCTTGAAGCTCTTGCACGGCTTCCGATCAAGGGCTATCGAAAGCTCGATCCAGCCGGCCCACGCAAGGGCCCCTGCAACCGTCGTTGGATGATCCAGGAGAACCTTCCCGGAAGGGTGAAGATGTGAAACCTCTCCGCACGCGTCTTCAAGAGGCGCGGAATCGACTCGGCATCCCATGGGAAGTCCTTGTATTGCTAGTAGGGTCAGACCTTCATTTTTAGGATTTCAGAGAGCGTTACTTACCCTCACTACGAGCTGCGAGAATGCACACGAGAACCTCTTTCCCCATGACAAAACATCAGTTGATCCGAAGGCTAAGAAGTAAGAACAGTTCATAGCTTGGGGGCTACCTGGGGTTGCATTTCTCTACAGTCAGGGTGATCGCATGACGGATTACGGAAACGATAGAATCCTAAGAATGAAGGTCTGACCCCGACCATTCTCGGCAATCCTCGCCTTCATAGAAGGAGAACCAGGAGTAGATGTTGTTCGTAACATCCTGAGAAAGACAGAGAGCGGCAAGGCCCGCACCTTTGTCTCGTTCATGACCTTTATGGAGGCCTTCTACCGAATCTGGCAACTAAGGGGGAAAGAGAGCGCCGAGGAGATTTTCGTCCTGTTGGCGGCTCTTCCGATGAGGCGGGTCGATGTAGACGATGATCTCATTCGTCTCTCGGGAGAGATCAAAGCTCTGTACAAGTTGTCCTTAGCCGATGCCTGGATCATTGCCACCGCACTTAAGGAGGAGGCACTGCTAGTGCATAAGGATCCTGAGTTTGAACAGGTGAAGGGAAGGGTCGATCTCTTTGCCCTTCCGTACAAGCATGGCTGAGTCGTCACCGATCACTTCAGCAGCTGCAATCGGTCGAGTACAAAGGCGTGCGCCTGGACTTGCTGGTAGACTCCTTCGTGCTCTTAGTGTCCTTTGTGGTGAAACAATTCTGTCCCTTTGCGAGAGTCTTGACGGACGAGGAGCTAACTTCCGTCATAGAAACTGGGATAACGCCTGCTTCAGGGCGCGTAGATCTCCGAGTTGATGCTGCAGTACCTCGTATACAATTCCGCGGTCGACGTCGAGGTATTCATGAACCAGTATGTTTCGGAACCCAATCATCCGTGTCCACCGTTCGGCAAGCTCAGGATCTACATATCCGTTCTCGGCGAGGATACGAGGAATATCACCATATGTCTCGATAGCCCCAAGTTCTAGTTCCGCGATCACGTGACTTCCTACGTCGAGCAGGGCTTCGATAGCCAGTTGCAAGAAGCGCTCGGCGCTTCCGTAGCGTTCGGGATTGGCTAGGAACTCGCTTAGCTCATACCGGCGTAACCCATCAAGTATGGTCAGGTACTCATCCATTTTCTGGAGCCGCCGACGGATGACTTCAGGGCTTAGCACCGATGTTCCTCCGCTTGTATGCGTCGCGTTGAATCCGTAGGTAAAACTCGAAATCGAGGTACTTGCGCACGATGTTGGAGTAAGTGGCACCGCGATCGAAATCCTCCACGGCATAGATAAGACGGTTCTTCCGGATCGCTTCGTAGGCAAGGACCAGGTCGTCCTCGTCGATGAATACAAGATCGACGTTGCAATACCCATGACTGGCAAGATCCGCGAGAATATCGAGCTTCTTCTCACTCACGGACGGCTCGGTGGGGATGACAGCAAGATCGAGGTCGCTCTCCGGGCCGGCATTCCCCGACGCTGTCGATCCGAACACGTACACCGCCCGTATGCCAGGATAACGCCGGAAAACCTCCTCGAGGTTCCGAATTTCCGATAGGTCGAACGATCGATTTGCCTTCATCATGCTCCTTTCGTCAAGCTTTTTCACTATACTTCAACCGCACAGACCGGGCAAGGAAAACGACCTAATGCCAGGAAGACGAGGAATGCAGGAAGAAACACGTCTTAGAACGACAAGTAATCCTTGGCAATCTTAGGTGCGCCAGGAGAAGCCGGTACGGCAGACAGGTCTTGGCGAGAGAACTGGGCTTTTCAGAGGAGCGGGCCAGTTCCGCTGCCCAGTGGCTGATTACCTGCACGAAATAGGGAGGAGCCAATTCTCTTTTCGCGGTTCTATGGTATCATGTCGCTATGGCAGAGATGGAAACGGTTCACTATCACCCGATCGGGATCATCCATTCCCCGTTCACTGAGCCATATGGGGTTCCGATCCAACCGCGCTTCGGTCGTGGGATCGAGGGGAGGATCGAGATCTTCCCTAAGTATGCC
>JAUWNS010000255.1 GCA_030612485.1 Candidatus Bipolaricaulota bacterium | reverse complement strand
ACACTGGGCTTACCACCTACGACGCCAGTTATCTATACTTAGCGCGTTCTCTTGGTCTTCCACTTGCCACTTTCGATGAGCGCTTACAAACGGCTATGAATAGTCCATAGATTTGCCCTAATTGCAACTTTGCAGGTCGGCTAATTGCAAGTTTGCGTGTCGGCCATTTGAAAGGTTGCGCATCGATATCTGTGCGATTATCTCGACAGATACGTCGCGGGTATAATCGCGGTATGGATATCACCGATAACGACGAGCTGCGGGAGAAGCTCAGCAAACTGGGAGCAACAAGGCTGGCGAATGCGCTGGCCTACCTTTCCTTGCGGACGGAAGGGGGCACCGAATACGTGGAGGCATTGCTCCTTACCCCGGAGGAGGCCACGAAGCGGTTCAAGTCTAAGTTAGCCGGCCTGAAGAGGCGGCGGAAGTACATCGACTGGCGTGCTGCGCCCGATTTCGCCCGCGAGCTTGAACTGATCCTCGCTACCCTGCATGAAGGGGTGGATGACCCGAAGACCGGGTTGGGGCTTGTGGGGGAGTTCTTTTCATGTGATGGTGCGATCTTCGAACGGAGTGACGACTCGAGCGGGTTGATCGGCGACGTTTTCCGCTACGACGCACTAAACCTGTTTGTCGCCTACGCATCCAGGTGCACGGACAAGGGCTTTGTCTGCGACCTCCTTTTGCGGCTCTATGAGCATGACGACTACGGGGTGAGGACGGAGCTTGTGGCGAAGGCTTCTGGATTCTTGCCGGAAAAGGAGATGCGTGCCCTCGCCTCTGAGTTCTGGGAGCGGGCGAAGGCTGAACCGCTCGATTCCTACGAAGCGGGCAAGTGGTGGATCGGGGTGGAGCTCCTCGCCCGCCAGCTTGGAGATCCAGAGCTGTTCGAAAAGGCCGAGCTAAGTGCCCACCCGAAGCTTTCTTCTCCGACGTGTATGGAGATTGCGGAAGTGTACTTGGAGAACGACGACCCCGAGATGGCTCTGTTCTGGATGGAACGGATCTCTCCCACGGATCGATTCCGCGCCGATGCGCAGGATCAGCTCCTCTATTCGATTCACGAGCGACTTGGGGACCGCGAGAGGATGGCAGAGATAGCGTGGCGCTTGTTCCGCAACTGCCGTAGCCGCAGTACACTGGATATGCTCTTGCAGGCCCTCGGAGAGTCCGAGCGGGAGCGGGTGATCGAGGAGCAGGTGGAACCGATCATGGGAAGCGCGACTTTCTCCTATGACGATGCGGCCTTTCTGGTGGACATGGGCCGGCTGGATGACGCTTCGGAGTACCTCTTTCGGTATCGCGATCAGCTAGACGGCAACCTGTATCAGTTCCTCCTTCCACTGGCAAAGGCGCTGGAGGAGGGGGGACGCTTTCTTGGGGCAATTCTGGTCTACCGCTCGTTGCTTGAATCGATCCTCGGTCGCGCTCAGTCGCACTACTACCACCACGGGGTTCGCTACCTCAAGAAGTTAGACGTGCTCTCTCCTTCAGTGAAAGATTGGCGCGGTCTCCCTTCCCACGAGGATTACAAGGAGAACCTCCTTGAGGCCCACGGCCGCAAGCGGAGCTTCTGGTCGAAGTACGGTCTGTAATCCGGGCGGGAAGTGAGGCTTTCCTGCCAGGCTCCAGAGACGGTGGTGAGCGATTCCGACCCCTTAGCTCCATATCCTACAGTATTGCCTCTATTATGACCCCACGAATGCATATTCCGGCTCTTCGTCGTTTCGAGTGGGTAACGGATTCCTGATGGCAAATGATAAAACGCTGTTCTCTTGCTCGTTCGTTGTACTTCAACAGCACAACGTCGCACACAAGGTGCGACGCTACGCAAGCCTTCTTCTGTAGCGTGGTAGCTCGTCTGCCACGTTGAGACACAATCTCACAGCGCAACGTCGGGCGTAGTGATCGCTAAGAACGGCACTCCAACATCCCCTGTTGTTCTTGTTTTTCCTTTCCGTATTCTGCTTTTCCTTTGCTAGAGCCTTTATGTTACGTACCCTGCTGTCTCCAGCTACCCACTCCAAACAGCGAGGAGCCCATATTCCTACGACTGTAAGCTCCTACGAATGTAAGTTTCGCGCTGCGATGAACGACAGGCCACGCTTGGTGAGGGCAGTAGCAGTACGGTTCACCGCATCGTGCTTATCCAGGTAGTTCCGTTCGAGAAGGGGCATCATCCCTTGCGCCTCGATCTCATCCTTAGGGAGGAAGTACTCCAGGATATCGGAAGGGTGCTCGCGGGTTGCATCGATCTCTGGGCCGGCGCCTTCGTGCTTGGCCGATACATTCGCCACGTGCCCTGCCAGTTCGACCAACTCCGCGGTCCGGTCGTACGGCTGGATCACGATCGATTTATAGGTCTCGGTGATGTGGTGTTCGAAGCGGACCACGTTCTCGAATCCAAGCGCCTTGCGCAGTGGGGCGCTCGCCTCGATCGTCTTGTTGTTGACCGAGTTTGCCCAGTTGAGCCCGATGAGCGAGGTCGTCCCATCCTCTCGCGCGAAGAGCTTCGCCCCG
>JAUWNS010000238.1 GCA_030612485.1 Candidatus Bipolaricaulota bacterium | reverse complement strand
ACATTCAGGCCCGCATCTTTCATGGCCAGATCTGCAGCGACCAGGGCGAAATGGGTGAACCGGTCCATCCGTCTCGCTAGCTTGCGGTCGATCCACTCCTCGGCGTGAAAACCCTTGACCTCCCCGGCCATCTGAGAGCGGAATTCCGACGGATCGAACAGGGTAATGTGGGAGATGCCGTTTCGCCCGGCAAGCAATCCTTCCCAGAAGTCCTCCCGCCCGATGCCGATCGGGGTGACCACCCCAATGCCGCTCACGACGACTCGATGTCGATTCCTCGCGAACGCTTCCCCGGCGTTGATCGTGAGGAGAGGCCCACCGAGCGCCCCACGCCGAGCCGCAGCAATGCGAAGCTGGCGACCCCGGTGAGTTGCGCTCTAGGAGGCATCGTCCCCAAGGGATGCGATGCTCTTCTTGTCATGACTGCAGCCTCCTTGCTTCGTGAGGAGAGTGTCAAACGGGCCCAGGCAAGTATAACTTGAAGGCCGTGGTCAACGCCACCTTGAAGATCAGTGCTCCACCGATCAAGGCCATCGCTCCCGACCACCCCCACAGGTAGCGGAAGCCTTCACGCAGATCGACCCATCGATGCCTGCTGAGGAATTGAGAGATCGGAAGATTGAATGATCGGGAGATTGGGAAGTTCAACCACTCAACCACTCACTCGCTCAATCACTCAATCCTGCTCCCACTCTCTGCGTTCTCGGCGGTGAAAGTTTCTGTTCGGCCTCTGGTCTTGTTTCACAACCCGCAAGGGAAAGAGGTTTGTGCAGCAGTCTGAAAAGATCGGTTCCTCGCGGTTAAGGCAAGGTAATCCAGAGAAAGACTCAAACGACGAGCGTAGCAAGAGAGAAAAAGCCTGTATCTCTCGCAAAGACACAGAGAATGCCGAGAAAAGTGTAAATGAATAAAAGAGAACAAGATGCTTAAAACTCAGGAGTTAAGGCCTTTCTCAGCGATCTCTGCGCCCTCTGCGGTAAGATCCTTGTGCTTCTCGCCAAGACGCAAAGAACGCCAAGAAAAATAACAGACAGGAAAAATTGACGGAAAACGAGATCTCTCTGCCCCGCACCTTGCCTAGAGTGTAAGGAGCCAAAAGATCTAGCCTATTACGAGATCGGCGACCTCCATCTGAACCGATCCTCGCCACTCGTCGAAACGAGCGCGAAAGACGAGGGAAGCCCCGTGTGTCTTGGTATCACCTATCGAGGGACTATATGCCTGCTCAAAGGCGTCGATATGTTTCCCCATACGAAAGGCAATGAACGGAAGGGAGAGCCCGTCTTGCACAACCGCTCCCTTGAGGTGCTGTTTGCGCGCGCCTACGAGGGAGAGATTATTGAACGTGCAGTCGCGCAGCAGAAACAGGGGATCAGGGTTCCCTGATCCATACGGGGAGAGGGAACGAATATTGGTGTAGAAGCGCATATCGATCTCTCCGACGGTGACCACAGCATCGATCGTCCTCGGGGGGACCGATCTGAGCCCGGTTCCCTGTTTGGCGGCGTAGCTCAGCAGGTTCTCCTGGAGTTCGGGCAGGGTCTCATTGACGATAGAGAAGCCAGCGGCCATCTTGTGCCCTCCGTACTGCAAGAACAGGTGAGAGTGGGCGCTCAAGCAATCCGCCAGATCAAATCCATCTACACTCCGACAGGAGGCACGACTCGTCTGATTCCCCTGCGAGATGATGATCGCCGGAACCCGATACCGGTCCGTAAGATTGGAGGCGGCGAGCCCGAGGATCCCCTCGTTCCAGTGCTTACCGGCTAGGATGATGATCCCGTCCTCGTAAGGGTTAGCCCCACTCTCGGCAAGTTGCTCCTCTGCCTGCGCGATCAGGTCCTTCTGCGCAATCTCGCGATCGCGGTTGTAGTCGAGGAGGATCTCGATCAGGTACTCCGCGCGTTGAGGGACCGTGGTCGTTAAGAGGAGGAACGCGACCTTGGGGTCCCCGGTCCGATTCGCCGCGTTCAGTTTTGGAGCGATCAGGTAGCCGATATCAGATGCGGTGATCCGCTTCGGGTTGATCGAGAGCTTCTTCATCAATACGCGGAGGCCCAACGAGGACCCTTCCCCACGCGTGAGGAGGGCGAACCCTTCGCGAACCAGAGCCCGGTTCTCGACCTCTCCTTTGTCGGCGAGGGGAACCATATCGGCGATTGTTCCCAAGGCGACCAGGTCGAGGAAGTGGTGCGGTGCGGGTCGGCCAAGCTTCTCGTGTAAAGCAGCAATGAGTTTATAAGCGACTCCCACCCCGGCAAGGTGCTGGTTGGGGTAAGAATCATCCGAGCGGTGAGGGTCGATAATCGCCTGAGCTTGCGGGAGAGCGGTCGGTGGAACGTGGTGGTCGGTTACGATTGTGTCTATCCCCGCCTCACGCAACGCATCGATTTCCTCGTTATTGGAGATTCCGCAATCTACGGTGATCACCAGTGAGAACTTCTCGTCGATTGCCCGGTGGACAAAGTCGCGAGAGAGGCCGTGGCCATGGGCGCGATCTCCTACTTCGACCTTGAGTCTCCCTGGAGGGAGGATAGGGAGAAGTCCCTGGTAGAGGACCGCTGCGCCGGTTAAGCCATCGACATCGAAGTCGCTGTGGATGAAGATGCGTTCTTTCTCCTCGATCGCGCGGATCAGTCGCGTGACACCCTTCTCCATATCCAAGATGTCGAACGGGGAGTGCAGGCTCGCCAAGCCTGGATCGATCAATCCTCGCCAGTTTTCCTGGCTACGTCCAGCCAACACGAGGGCGAACACGTGCGAACAGGAGAGAGACGTTTCGATCTCTTGTACCAGGCTATCTTCCGGAAGAGGGGCAATTTTCCACGCCCGCCCCTCCCGGATGAGGGACTTCATTTATGCTTCTTCGTTTTGTCGGCCTTTAGAGTCCATGCGTAGAGGACCGGGTTGGCTATGTACATCGAGGAATAGGTCCCGACGAGGACACCGATCAAGAGGGCCAGTGAGAACCCACGCAGGACAGATCCCCCGAAAAAGAACAGGATGATCACAGGGATGAACGTGGTG
>JAUWNS010000022.1 GCA_030612485.1 Candidatus Bipolaricaulota bacterium | reverse complement strand
AGGTTCACCGTCCGATAGACCGTGGACAGACTGATCCTTGGCTCCACCTCCTTAGCAAGGCGGTAGATCTCGCTCGCATGCAGGTGAGCGTTATCGCTGATTATGCGAAGCAGGAGCCTCCGTTCGGGGGTGATCCTCTTCCCTGCTGCCCGTAAGAACCATGTCGCTTCGGAAATGTCCATCGCCTCATCTTATTGCAAATAGTTTTCAATTGCAAAAGTAATTCTAGTTTGTTTCCTCTCTCTTGTCAAGGCGACAGTTGTCTCCTACAGGATGAGCACGAAGTACAGGTGTGTCTCTCGTGCGAGATGAGCGTGGGGAGATCGTCCAGCCGTGTCAGCCGGAAGGCGAAGCCCTTAAGAAGTGGTGCAGTCATGTTCTCTCCTTTTCTTGCAGCTTAGGGTAAAACCATTATAAATGGGATCTTCCCATGTTGAAAGAATCGGAGAGATCGATTTGACCGGGGATCTTCGTTTCGAGATTGGAAATTGATGTCGTCAAGTGGAGCCACGTGTGTAGGTGGTGAGATTGTAGAATTCCATAAAAATCCTTCGCTGAATACCCACCAGCTTGATGGGGATTCTTTTGCTCAGCCGAAGCGTCCGGCCAAGTAGTCTTGCACCCGCGGATCTTCAGGCTGTTCAAAAACGGTCTTGGTGGAGCCGAATTCGACAAGCTCTCCACCGGCCAGGAAGACAGCAACATAGTCACTGACACGGGCCGCTTGCTGAAGATTGTGGGTTACTATGATCACGGTGAGTTCCTCGGCGAGTTCACGGATGGTTCTCTCAATCCTATCGCTTGCTTTGGGGTCCAGGGATGAGCATGGTTCGTCCATCAGAAGGACCGTGGGACTCACAGCGAGTGCCCTGGCCAGGCAGAGGCGCTGTTGTTGCCCACCGGACAGGGAGAAGGCGCTTTTCCGCAATCTCTCCTTTACCTCATCCCATAACGCAGCGCGTTGCAGACTTCTCTCAACGATGTCATTCAATGCGCTACGGCGTCTTATCCCATGA
Source organism: Candidatus Bipolaricaulota bacterium (assembly GCA_030612485.1). The sequence continues at coordinate 19,040 of JAUWNS010000022.1, read as the reverse complement.
ACCCGGGGCCCGTAGGTCACGTTCTCGTAGATCGATTTCGGAAACGGGTTAGGGCGCTGGAAAACCATCCCTATCTGTCTTTGTAGCTCTACAGGATCCTCCTGAAGAAGATCTTTTCCGAAAAAGGAGATGCTCCCCTCCACTCGTGCGCCAGGGGTAAGGGCATACATTCGATTCAGGGTGCGCAAGAAGGTGCTCTTTCCACAGCCTGACGGTCCCATAATCGCGGTGACCCCATTACGAGGAATGGCGAGGGAGACCTCGCGTAACGCCTGTTGTTGCCCGTAGTAGAAGTCGAGATTCCGCGTTTCGATTATCGTCTCCGATGAGACGTTCTTCTTGATCCATTCCCGTGTTGCTGTCATCCCGATCGCTTTAGGGGACGAAGCTACCATTGTTTCCTCCTTCGTGTGTAAGTCCTTAAGATGATTGCGCCCAGATTTAGCGTGAAGACTAACCCTAACAGAACCAGCACAGTCCCGTATTGAAGGTGCCTTGTGCGCCAGTAATTTGGACTCTCTGTGGCCATCACGAACACGTGGTATGGGAGGGCCATCACCTTGCTTAAGGGAGAGCTTGGAAGCCGAGAGGTGTAGAAGGCCGCCGCAGTGAACATGATCGGTGCCGTCTCTCCCACCGCCCTGCTCAGACCGAGGATCATGCCAGTCAGAATACCAGGAACAGCAGCGGGAAGGACGACTGTGCGTACAGTATGCCAGCGCGTGGCCCCCAGTGCGAGCGCTCCCTCGCGGAAGTTCTGCGGTACAGAACGAAGAGCTTCTTCTGCGGCGCGAATGAGGACCGGAAGGATGAGAAGGGCAAGGGTGAGGGAGCCTGATAAGATGGAGACTCCAAATCCGAGAAACTTCACGAAGAACGACAACCCCAACAGCCCGAAAACGATCGAGGGGACACCTGCCAGGGTGTTCACCCCGACTCGAATCAGGCGCACCCACCATCCGCCGCGGGCGTACTCCGTAAGCCAGATTGCGGCCCCCAAGGCCAACGGCAGAGCAGTAGCCACCGCGCCAAATGTCAGGTAGAAGCTACCGACCAGTGCGGGGAAGATCCCTCCTTCCGTCATCCCTTTGCGGGGGAAAGCGGTTAGAAACTCCCAACTGATTGCTCTAGTCCCTTGCGAGATCACAGAGTAGAGGATGATCGCCAGTGTGAAGAGACCGGCAAGGCTTGCAGCCCCTAGCATGGAAAATGCTGTGATTTGTACAAGATCGCGTTTTTTCGTTTTCCGCTTGTTCTTCATCGTGCGTGCCTGCGTACCAACCTGCCGTGCAACCACTCTGCCAGCCAATTTGCCGCAAGGGTAATCACCAGCAAGATCGCCCCCAGTGCGAACAGCGCGTGGTAATGGGTGCTCCCAAAGGGTGTCTCTCCCATCTCGAGGGCGATACCTGCGGTCAATGTCCGCACCGGCTTGAGGAAAGAGGCCGTGATCTGGGGGGAGTTTCCCGCCACCATGAGTACGGCCATCGTTTCGCCGACCGCACGTCCCATTCCAAGGATCCCGGCCCCGATCAATCCAGAGAAAGCCGCGGGAATGACGACCCGCCACGTGGTCTGCCAGCGGTTAGCTCCCAATGCCAGGGATGCTTCCCGATACTCCTTAGGGATTGCACTGAGGGCATCCTCAGCAAGGCTTGCTATCGTTGGTAGGGACATGATTCCCAGAATCAGCGCTCCGGTGAGGGCGGTCCTCCCGGTAGGAAGATTCAGGGTGCGCTGCAGGAAGGGAGCGATCACCATCAACCCAAAGAATCCGTATACTACGGATGGAACCGCAGCGAGGAGCTCAATCAGCGATTTTGCGACATCCTTCAACAGAGAGGGGAGCACTTCGGCGATAAACGTGGCCGTGGCTAGGCCGAGAGGAATCGCAAAGAACAACGCTCCTGCTGTCACCATCCCTGTCCCCAAGATCATGGATAACGCCCCAAAGCTGGGCGATTCACTGGTCGGTAGCCACCTCGATCCGAAGAACTCGGTCAAGGGAACCTCCCGAAATACAGGGATCGCCTCCCGGAAGATGAAGAAGGCGATCAGCCCCAGAGCGAGGAGGGAGATGCTCGCCAAGACAAAGAAGACAAGAGTATCCCACCACTTACGGACAAACTTCACGCCCTGCTTGAGAGCCCCTATCGGATGAAGACCCCGCTGTTCTTTGCTGCAGGAGGTGCATTTCCTCTGAGGTGCGATCAAATTTCCCTTCCTTAATATAAAGATTGCCACATAATTATATATCCGAAATTGTCTCGCGGCAAGTAGGCGCAAGAAAAGAGGCCAGCTCTTAGAGCTGGCCCGGGTTGAGAGGGAAAAGACGGGTTATCTCATGAATCTACGTTCCGTCGCACAGGGCTCGAATCGGGGCATACCCCATCCCGACTACAATCTGTTGCCCCTCCTCCGAGAGGATAAAACGGATAACCTCCAACGTAGCTCCACTGGGGTAGCCGTTGGTGGACATAAACAAGGGTCGCGTGATCGGGTACTCTCCAGAGATGGCGGACTCAATTGTTGGAGCCACCCCATCGACGATCAGGGCTTTCAGACCGGGCTGCAGGTACCCAAGGCCTATATAACCGATCGCATTGGGATTATTTACAACCTCTCCTGCAACATCTGCGTTGGAAGTCGCGTAGATTGCAGAAGGGAGGATATCTTCCTTATTCATAACTATGGACTTCCAGGTATCGAACGTTCCCGAGGAACTATCACGCGAAACTGCAACAATAGGAGCGTTATCTCCACCTAACTCCTTCCAGTTCACGATATTACCGAGGTAGATCTCCTTGAGTTGTGCACTGGCGATCAGGCTCACTGGGTTTTTAGGGTTCACAACCACGGCGATAGCGTCCTGGGCAATGTGGAAGCTGAATGGAAAAACTCCGTTCGCCACTGCCTTTTCATACTCTGACGCTTTTATAGGCCGAGAGTGATCGGCAATATCGGTCGTCCCATCAATAAGGGCGGCAACACCGACGCTGGAGCCTCCACCAGAGATATCGATTTCATACGTTCCTGCAAGGGCTTCCGCCACGGCTTGCGCAATTGGTAAGACCGTTGTAGATCCCGTCATTTGAACATCTGCTGCGAATGCAGCGGAACCGGCACCCAGAATACTGAGTGTTACTAACCCAACCAGTAGCATACGGTGAAGCGTCATACACAACCACCTTCCCTGGTATATATTTGATAGCTTAAGTATATATTTTTCCAAAAAATATACAAGTACTCCTTGCGGCCAGATTAACAAACTCCTCTTCCTATCAGCCAAAGAGGCGGCAGGGACAAATTTCTCCCTCAAACATAGGCACACGCGTGGATAATTTACGGGTCATAAGTTCTTACGGTCAGGTGCCCGGCTCGTAGAGGGAACACCTGCCTGTTCCCTCCATCCGAAGTACCGGCTTGACCACGGCGAGGTGTTTAACCATACTTCTTAGACGGGTAAAAAGGGGAAGGGGGCTCATGGTGAAAAAGTTGGTTGTGCTAGTTGGTCTTGCCGGGTCGGGAAAGACGACGTTTTGCGAGAAACATCCAGAGTGGGCAGTGGTGTCGAAGGATCACATCCGCCGGATGATCTTTCATCGGGACTTCGATCTTCCTTAGGAGGAAGCGGTGGACCGAATCTTCGCCGCCGCCCTCGTTGAGGTGGTCGACTCCCCTGCAGAGGTCATCTGTGTTGATAATACTAACCTGACACGCGAGGAGCGGCGTTCCCTGATCGAGGTAGCTCGTCTCTCGGGACGTGAGCCGACCGCCTATGTCATGCCCCTCCCCTCCCTTGAAACCCTGTACAGCCGAAAACAAGCCCAACTTCAGGAGCTTGCGTCTGAGCATCCGGAGATCCGAGTGGGCGGGTTCGAGAGAGCTCGCTACGAGCGGATCTATCGCTCCTACGAGCCGGTCAGCGATGATGAGGAGTTCTCCAGGGTTATACGCGAGGTGGCCCCCCTGCAACCGCGAAAGATCAAAAGGATCCGCAAGGTGCGCCGCGTGCGCGTTAAGAAGGTGCCCGAACTTAAACCGCTTCCCCTCTTTGCGCAATAGATAGAATGAAAAGAGCGTCCCGATTCTCGAAGCAGGACGCTCTTCTCTTAGGTTCAGACAGCCGCTCTAGTAACGAAGGAGAGGTAATCCTCCTCGGGAATAGCTCCCTCGAAGCTTGTCTCCTCGTTTAACACGGCCTTTGGTACAGCCATCACACCGTAGCGGTTGGAAAGCTGCGGAAACTCGTTTGCCATGATCATGTCCGCTGTTACCTTTTTTGATTCCACCGCCATCATGTGCGCGGTGATCACTGCTTTTGGACAATAGGGACAACTTGGTGTGACGAATACCTGGATGTGCACCGGTTTTTCCAGCTGAGAGAGCTTGTTCTTGGTCGCTTCGGATAGGGTAGTCTTTCCCGTTCCGACAGCGATGATATCCTCGATCAGCGATGAAAACTCATACCCAGAAGGAATCCCAAAGAAACGGATTCCGTAGTCGTGTTCCCCTTCTACGATTATGGCAGGGACGCGGTCGACTCCGTAAGCATTTGCCTTCTCTTTATCCTGTACTAAGTCGTAGATGACGAGCTCGATCTTCTCGGAGAGACTGGCGGTCTCTTCCAATAGTCCGTGTGTGTCTCGACAGGAGGCGCATTCGAACTCCTGGGTGAAGAAGACGAGCTTCACCGGTTTAGTCAGCTTCGCGAATTCCTTCTCCAAATACTGACAGTCCTTCTCTTTGAGTAGGGACATTGTTTCACTCCTAGTTCAAGTTGAGCAAGGAGTCGATCCGCGGTCGGTCGAATCCCACGATAATCTCCCCGTCGATATCGATGACAGGTACCCCTTGCTGCCCGCTCTTTCCCACCATCTCCATCGCCCGACCCATGTCGGCTGAGACGTCGACATCCTCAAACTCAATCTCTCTTGCGTGCAGGTAATCCTTCGCTGCCTGACACCAAGAACAGGTCGGTGTGCTGTAAATAGTGATGTCGTGATTCATTCTTTCTCCTTCCCACTTATTATTTTGATCAATCCGTTGGTGCGCTTGTCCAATCGATAGCAGTTCCGCGAGCCTTTTTTCTCCTTGATCAGGATTCCGGCGCGTTCGAGTTTTCCAAGGTGATAGGAGATCGTCGGTTGACTCAAGTCTACACGGTCGAGGATCTCCTGACACTCCAACTTTCCCTTGGCTAGCAGGAGGACCATCTGCAGACGGGCATCGCTAGCCAGCGCGGAGAAGACACTGATCCACTCTCGTTGCCGCTCGTTGTCGATCACAACTTGCTCATTCCCTTTCATCAACGTAGGATGATACACGGAGTACCCGAGTTTGTCAAATATTTAAATACTTAAATAACTGGAGGAAAGATGGGAAAAACCGTGGTAAAGCTTGTTGAAGGAATGAAGTTTGTCAGCCAGGGGAAGAGCGGACACGCGGTAATGATGGATAGCGCGCCCGCAGTCGGTGGGAGCGACAGCGCGGCGCGGCCGGTGGAGGTCTTCCTTGCTTCTATCGGAGGATGCACCGGGATGGATGTCGTCTCCATCCTGCGTAAGATGAAGACAGAGCCTAAGTCGTTGAAGGTCGAGATCGAAGATGAGCGAGCGACAGAATACCCCAAGGTCTTCACGAAGTTTCACCTGACCTACCGTGTGACCGGGAATGTTCCCGAGGAGAATTTGAAGAAAGCGATCGACCTCTCACTCGCCAAGTACTGCCCAATCTCCAATACCCTTGCTGGAATAGCAGAGATCACATCCTGCTATGTAATCGAATCGTAACCGCACGAGATCACGCGTCGATACTCTTTGTAAAGAGCGGCTTCTATTGCCTAGTAACCGGGCCGCTGCTAAAATATGGATAACTTTCGTTTAGCAAGGAGGGTTTCATGGGTAAGAGAAATTTGGTGTGGGGTGTTCTTGGACTGTTCCTGCTGGCGCTGTCGGTGACAGCATTTGCCGGCGGGGTGGAGATCGCCACCTACGAAGCTGGTGCGGCAACTGCGGCGCTGATCACCAACACGGTCGGCGAGGCAGTGACTGGCCTGCATATCGAGTTCGACCAGGAAGTGACCATTGTCAACAAGATCGAGTTTGGCGGTTATCTCCCGCTCCTCGGAGAGATGACCGGGACGTCCTTTGACTTTGCCGGTGGAGATCTCGTAGCCAGCGGAACGATTGAACTTGACTGGGAACCCGCTGAGGCAACCCCGGTTCTCATCCAGTGGATTTCGGGAACCTCCCCTATTGGGGCTCCCTACTTCACAACCGTAGAGGTGATGGGACGGCTCCTCGGCGAAGGGATCGTGGCGGCGCGTGAGAATGATCCTGCCCGACTGCAGGCTGCATTCGCCCAGTTCTTCGCCGATAACGCGGAGTTCTTCGTGTCCGTTTCTCAATCGTTGGGAATGTCCCTTGAGGACTCTCTCATGCCGATCATCATGACCGCACCGGCCGAGGGGATTGCGAACTTCTTCAATACCCTCGTCGGAATGCTCGGCGCGACCTCACTAGAAGACGTCACACAGGGATCAGTTAACTTTGCTGCGCTCTTTGCCCTTCTTGGGATCTAGGGATTGCGGGGGAGGTCGATGCCTCCCCCGTCTATCTCTTATCGGAAAGGGTCTTCTCGCAGGAGGGACAGCCTTCTATATGCAGATGGTGTGCATGGCTCAATCCGCTGCGGCTGAGCCCAACGGTCTTTCCTCCGGGCGGGATATCCTCGATCAGATCCTTGCGTTCATCTACAGCCTGGGACACCTGATCGGAGAGGGAATCGTTAGACTGGTGACGACGATCCTCCCCTCGTTAGAGTTTCCGACCGATCTGGTCGATCCGATCGGGCTCTTAGCGATTCTCACGATCTTCCTCGCGGTGGCGGCCATCGCCAAGAAGCTCGTGTGGATAGTGCTGATCGTCGGGTGGGTTCTCATCCTCGTCCGGCTGATTCTGGTGATCGTCCAGACCTACTTCTAGGCTTCTTTTCGTAGACAGAAGAGGGCTGAGAGATCATTGTTGCAATGGGAAAAGGTCTCTTCCTTGGTTGGTGATACTCTCGCTGTGAAGAGAAGGCTCAGCTGGCCGTAACCTGTAAAATGCAGTAGACCCTGATCCCGTGTGCCTCATGGTACACTGCGGGCAGCCAAGGGATAGATCAAAAACTAAAAGGGTCAACTTCCAAGCGTTGCCAATACTTCCGACTCGATGGTGGCACAGAATTAGGGGGAAGGCCATCCTAAAGCAGCCATGTATTCTGCAATTAACAAGTCCAGATCACCGCCACCTTGCCTAAGCACGTATTCGTAGTACTCCCTTAGAGGATCACGTTTGCACCTTGATGAGCTGAACACATTCCGGACTACTTTTGCAACAAGAGGATCAGCAGAGTACGGGCTTCTTGGGTATACCACGGGAATGGAGTAAGTGCATTCATCTAATGATGAGATGGCTTTTGCTGCAGGACTAGCTAGACGATTGAGATTCACAAATCCACGCTGACTAAATAAGGATTTGTCCAGTCTCGATACGACGTACAAACAGTCATTCATGTGATATATTAAGTCACATCCGCGGAAGCGATAGATGAGATCAATCGCCCCCGTACCCAAGATCATTGCGTCACGCCAGTCATCGCGAAAAGCATTATGAAAATCCTTTCCGTCACACTCGAAGCCAACTGTTCTGGTCCCCTGTACAGCAGCGAGGTCAACCCTAAACTTGCCACAGATTGTCTCGACCTCAAACTGCTTGTGAAGGACCACCAGGTCGTCTAAATACTTGTCTAGGTTCCAGGCTAGGAGATCCTCCAAAGGGCTATCGTAAGGAGGTTGATACCTGGAACTGCTTAGCGCCCGTTCTTTCACGGTTTCACCATCCTCCTCTTTATACTAAGATAGAGAAACATGCACTAAGTAAATAATTCCTTTACAAGGAATAATGTAAGCATTTTCTCCTAATCTGAGGCATATTCCAAATCAAAAGTTATAAGGACTAAATCTTGTATTCCAATGCTCGATTCTAGCAACTCCTAACTAGCGCTTTACCAACTCCTTCACCCGCTCTGGCGAGAGGGGGTAGCTTGTGACGTCGGCTGATAAGGCGTGTGCCACGGCACGGGAGACGGCGGTATGGGCGGCCATCAGCGGGACTTCTCCGAGCCCTTTTGCGCCGAACGGGCCCTCTGAATAGATAGCCTCGACAAAATCTACTTCCATCTTTGGGGCTACATCGCGGATAGTCGGTATACGGTAGGTGGTGAAACCAGTAGTCATCAGGTGTCCGTCTTTTTCCGGGATCTCCTCCATCAGCGCGAAGCCCAACCCTTGGGCGATTCCGCCTTCTACCTGGCCGACGGCGAGGCGGCGGTTGAGGATCCTCCCAGAATCGTGCACCGCACTGAACTCCTCCACCGAGACTTCACCAGTGACGAGATCGCCCTCCACCTCGGCGATATGTGTCGCGTAGGCGTAGACCATGTATACCTTGCCCAAGCCGGTCTTTGGGTCCCAATCGACCGGCGCAGCCTTCGCCCAGCCCTCGACAGCCGGGTCAAGGTTTCGTAAGAAGAAGGACTGTGCGACCTCCTGCAGGCGGACGGGAATCTCTTCCTTGGAGATGTCCAGGTCTTGGGCAACGGCGTGGATCCGCTCCTTGAGCTTCGCTGCGGCGTCAAGGATGGCGAGGCCACTCATCATCGTTCCCCGCGAGGCGACTGTCGGACCGCTGTCAGGAACACGAGAGCTATCCACCTGAGCGATGTGGATGCGAGCAACCGGAACAGAGAGAGCCTCGGAAGCGATCTGGGTGAGGGCGGTGATCAGGCCTTGTCCCATCTCAACGGTCCCCACGGCAAGGCCGATCGAACCATCTGCTTCGAGTTTCATGTACGCGCCCGCCTTATCGAGGAACGGTGCCTTCCCCCCGAGTCCGACCCCGTAGATGACGGACGAGATCCCGAGGCCACGGCGGCGATCTCGTGATCTTGCGTTGAACTCCTCCACCTTACGGAGCCGCTCCTCCCAGTGAGCCAAGCGGCTCGCCTCCTTGATCGTCTCCAACAGGCCCACGCTTTCGTCCAACCTCTGTGCCGTAGCGGTCTCATCGCCCACCACAAGCGCGTTGCGACGTCGGATCTCCAACCGGTCGATCCCCAGTCGGTCAGCGAGACGGTCCATCTGTGATTCATGGGCGAAGATCACCTGTGGGCTCCCGAACCCGCGGAACGCCCCGCAGGGGACGGTGTTCGTCGCCACGGAGCGTCCGTCGATCTTCACGTGTGGGATCCGGTACGGCCCGGCCGCGCTCATAAGCCCACGCCACAGGACCGCCGAGGAAAGGGTCTGATAAGCGCCGGCGTTGTACACAAAGTCGACCTCGATCGCGGTGAGGGTCCCATCCTTCTTCGCCCCGCTCCTGTAATGGACGATCGCGGGGTGCCGCTTGCTCGATGTCAGGATATCCTCCTTGCGATCGAACACGAGCTTCACCGGCCGTCGCGCCTTCCACGCGAGGAGAGCGGCGAGCGATGACACGAGGGAAGGAACGTCCTCCTTCCCGCCGAACGCCCCTCCGGTTGTTGTCTGTACCACCCGTACCTTGGACAAGGGAAGACCGAGGACCCGTGCGACAGCCCCTTGCACGTAGAACGGACACTGCATCGTCCCGTAGATCGCCATTGCCCCATTCTCCTCAGGGACGGCGATCGTCCCCTGCGTCTCGAGGTAGGCGTGCTCCTGATAGCCGGTGCGATACTCCCCTTCGACGATTACGTCAGCCTCAGAAAAACCCTGTTCAACGTTTCCTTTGCGAACGCGCATGGAGTTGAACAGGTTCGGGCTTTCCTCGACCGCTTCGGGGAGGGCGACCGCTGGAGCATCTGGTGATAGGGCCTCTATAGGATCGAAGACCGCGGGGATCTCTTCGTATTCGATCTTGGCCCCTGCCGCTGCTTCGCAAGCGCTCGTCCGGTTCTCGGCGGCAAGAAGGGCGATCGGTTCGCCGACATAGCGAACGACTCCAGAGGCAAGGGCCGGTTGGTCGTCGTAGATGACGTGCACGACGTTCTCACCGGGAACGTCGTCTGCCGTGACCGTGCATACCACCGCCGGGTCGTTCTCCACCGCCGTCAGATCGAGCCCGGTCAGGCGCGCGTGAGGCTCACTGCTCCTGATGACGCGCCCGTAAAGCATTCCGGAGAAGGCAAGGTCATCGACAAACATCGCCTCCCCACGGACCTTATCGATCGCGTCTGGGCGAGAAGTGGAAGCACCGATTCCTTTCTTCTGTGGGGTCAGATCTTTATTTTTGGTGTTCATATGCCCCGGGGCAGAGCCCTCCGTCATTCTTTTCGTCTTCCTTGGGGTCAAATCTTATGTTTTTTGGTGAGCGAGACTAGTAACACCAAAAGCAAAGACCTGACCCCATGTGTACGTTCACTCCTATACTCGGCCTCCCATGGTGAGTGTAAGGATCGCCTTCTGCGTGTGCAAGCGGTTCTCCGCCTGGTCGTAGATCCAGGATAGGTCATTATCGCACACTTCGGGGTCGGCCTCGTTTCCACGGTCGATCGGCATGCACTGCAGCAGGTGTCCAGGGTTAGTGAGCTTCTTCTGCCGCTCTGCAGTGTAGCGCCAATCCTGGTACTTCTGCGCGAGCTTCAGCTCCTCTTCCTTGCCTATGTCATAGCGTTTACCGGTGAACCAGTTACGCGGGAAGACGACGGTCGCGCCATCGAGTGCTTTGTCCATATCGTGGACGATCTCGAATGACCCGCCCGACCCGCTCGCCAGGTCACGGCACTGTTGCATTACGTTCGGATCAAGGTCGAACTCGGGCGGGTTGGCGACAACAACGTCCATCCCGTACATCGCTGAGATGAGTGCCGTCCCTTGCACCGAGCAGCGGCCACGAATCCACGGGGTGTACGCCCAGGTGATGACAATCTTCTTCCCCTTCACGTCCCCTTGCAGCTTCTCATGCATCGTGTAGATGTCGGTGAGCGACTGGCAGGGGTGGTTGATGTCCGATGCCATGTTGATGATCGGCACATCGGAGTACTCTTCGAACTTGCGCATAACCTCGTCGCCGTGGCCGTAGTACTTGATCTGGTCATCCAGCAAACGGATGCCGATCCCGTCGCAGAACCTAGCCATCGCCTTGGCCGTGTCCTTCACTGTCTCGCCCGCTCCTGGTTTGTCCTCGAGAGACAGGCGCATCGTGCTCGGATTGAGGAACTGCGAGTGTCCCCCGAGCTGCGTCATCGCGGTCTCAAACGACATGCGTGTGCGCGTCGACCCGGAGAAGAACATCATGGCAAACGTCTTGTACTCAAGGTACGGATGCGGCTTGCTGCTATAGTAAAGCCCTTTCATCTGGTCGGTGAGCTTCATCGCGATATCGTACTCCTCGCGTGTCCAGTCGAGCTCGCTGATCAGGCTGCGCCCCTTTAGATCGAACCAACTCATGGTTCCTCCTTTATTATGGATCAGCCCATGATCAGGGCCATCATCCCCTTCTGCCCGTGCAGACGGTTCGCCGCCTCCTCGATGATGATCGAGTTCGGCCCGTCGATTACCTCATCGGTCACTTCCATGTCGCGATCGGCCGGGAGGCAGTGCATATAGAAAGCATCGTTCGTGAGGGCCATCTTCTCTTTCGTCGTGATCCAGTCCTTGTTCGCCTCGAAGACCGCCTTCGCCTTCTCCGGGTCCATCACGCCCGAGCCATCGGTCGGCTGCACGGTCCACGCCTTTGGATAGACGACATCCGCCCCCTTGAACGACTCGTCCATGTCATGAACGATCTTGAACGCCCCGCCGTTCTTCTTGGCGAGGTCCTTGGTTGCGTTAAGCACGTTCGGGTCGAGGTCGAGCCCCTTGGGGTGAGCGAGGGTGACGTCCATCCCCATCATCGCTGCGGAGATGATTGCGCTCTGCGGAACGGCAAGTGGTTTCTCCACCGATCCGGAGTAGGCCCAGCTCATGACGAACTTCTTTCCCTGGAGGTTGTGACCGAGCTTCTCCTGCATCACCATCACGTCGGCGAGCGCCTGACAGGGGTGGTACATGTCATCCTCCATGTTGATCACAGGAACGCGCGACCACTTGGCGAACTCGCGCACAATCAGGTGCCCCTTGCCATACTGCCACCCGGTGGGTTTTCCATATATGCGGATGGCGATGGCGTCTCCCATCTCGGCGAGGACACGGGCGACATCGGAGATTCGTTCGGTGGAGTACGCCTTCTCCTCACCCTTGAGAGCCGGTGTGTAGACCGCGCCGGGCTGCAGGAAGTGCGCGTGTCCGCCGAGCTGGGTCATTCCCGCCTCGAACGAGTTGCGCGTGCGGAGCGAGGAGTTATAAAAGAGCATGTTGAGTGTCATGTCCTCCAAGATGTGGTGCTTCTCGCGCCGAATCTGCTTTCTCTTGAGATCGTGAGCGGTGTCGAGCATCGCTTCGATCTCGTCCCGTGAAAAGTCAAGCCAGGTCAGGAAATCCCGACCGCGTAAACTGGTATTGGACATACTAGCCTCCTGATATTTTGTTTTTTGGTTCGTTAGGTTTATAGGGTTCGTTGGGTTTGCGGTCTGCATTTACCATTCACCCATCACCTAGTTAGTTATGGTTGTGCCTGCATTTCCTTCGAGGGCGTCCACAGCGCGATCGAGCGAGGTGATGACCGCCCTCTCACCGCCGGACTCGATGAACCTGATCGCCGCGCGCACCTTCGGCTCCATCGATCCCTTTGCGAAGTGACCCTCGGCGTGATAGCGCTTCGCCTCTTCGAGAGTGATGTGCGAGAGCCCCTTCTCCTCCGGTGTCTTGTAGTTGAGCTTCACCTGCTCTACGTCGGTGAGGATGAGGAATATCTTCGCTTCGACGTCGACTGCTAGCCGTTCGCCGGCGAGGTCCTTGTCGATCACCGCATCGACCCCGGAAAGACCGCCATTCTCTCTGATGACTGGGATCCCACCCCCACCAGAGGCGATGACGATCGAGCGTGCCTCGATCAGCTGTCGGATCGCCTCCTTCTCGAAGATCTCGATCGGATCGGGTGAAGGGACAACCCGCCGCCAGCCGCGACCAGCATCCTCTCGCACGTGATATCCCTTTTCATTCTCCAGCTTCCTTGCCTCTTCCCCGGAGTAGAATGGACCGACCGGCTTAGACGGGTTCTGGAAAGCCTGGTCGTCCTTGTCGACGACGACCTGCGTCACGACCGTGGCAATTGGGATTCCTCCCTTGCCCTTGTCGACGAGCAGGTTGTGCAGGGTTTGCTGCATCATGTATCCGATCAGCCCTTGGCTCTCCGCTCCACAGACGTAGAGAGGCATCGGGGCGGCGACCTCCTTGCCCGCCTCGTTCTGCAGGAGGAGGTTCCCCACCTGCGGACCATTCCCGTGCGTAATGATGATCTTGTACTTACCCGATTCAACCATTTGCGCGAGCTGCTCGCAGGTTGTCTTGACGTTTGCCATCTGCTCGTCGAACGTCCCCTGTTGCCCGGGCTTCAAGATCGCATTTCCTCCGAGCGCAATCACCGTAACCTTTTTCTCGTTGTTCATTCCATCACCTGTCCTTATCGTTGTATTTATGCTCTACCCAAAAGGCGTATCGAGGAAGAACCCGCATTGGCTCCTACAGATTCGAATACTATAAGGAAGCCAGGAATACAGGAAAGATCAAAATCTTTGAGTTTCAAGAAATTAGTTCGCTGCTCGGATTTGTCTGTTTCCTGGATTCCTGGCTTCCTCATAAATACCAACCCAGTACCGCCGATATGTCTTCTTGAGAAGCGCAAAATCCAGATTTTGGTCTTGTTAGCCATTCTGTTCGAGCACCATCGAATTCAAGAACCGCGCGAAGAGATCGAGCGCTTCGTACAGGGACGACAGCTCCAGGTACTCATCGGGTTGATGCGCCTGGGCGATGTCCCCCGGCCCGTATATCACCAGAGGAACGTCAATTCGCGGGACGATCTCCACCGCGTCGGTCGAGTAGGGGGCAATCTCTACTTTAGAAGGCGGTCGGTCGGTCCCAGCGACCGCGGTGAGGAACCCCCTTATATACGGGTTGTTCGCGTCGCTAACAATAGGTGATTTGTAGTTGTAAGTCTTGTACGAAAACCGTGCCCCAACATGAGTAGCAGCATTCTCTCCCAGCTGCTTCACCAGGTCAAGGACCGTCTCCTTCTCCGCATCGGAGACGACACGTGAATCGATTCTAACCCGCGTCGTATCCGGAACGATGTTCACCTGCCAGCCCCCGTCGATCTGGCCGATGTTGAGCGAGGTTTTTCCTCGTCCCGGCACCTCCGGAAAACCCTTCGCCTCTTCGGCAAGTGCGAGACAGAACTCGGACGCCGGAAGGATCGTGTTGATCCCCTGTTCCGGCATCGAACCGTGCGCAGCCTTCCCCTCAAACATTGCCTCGACCCACAGCTCACCTTTCTGACCGCAGTAGGCCTTCCCCCCGGTCGGCTCGGGGATGATGAGAAACTCGGCATCGTCGATCAGGTCGGATTTGGCGACTGACGCAGCTCCCCGGTATGCTTTTTCCTCATCCGCGGTCAGGGCAAGGACGAGGCTCTTCTTGAGCGGAAGAGCCTTCTCAACGATCAGTTTTGCGATCTCTAAAATAGTTGCCAGACCGCTCTTCATATCCGCCGATCCCAGACCGCTCATTCTCCCATCGATAATCCGGGGTTCGAACGCGGGGACGGTCCACTTCTCCTCGTCGGCGTTGACCGTGTCGAGGTGTGCACAGAGGACGATCGAGCCAGGCTCGCTTCCCTGAATACGTGCAACAACAGAGCTCCGTCCCTCCTCCAGGGGAAGAAGGGTAGCCTCGATCCCGTTTTTAGCGAGAAACAACTTCACAAAGTTGGCGATCTCATCCTCATTCCCCGGCGGATTGGCGCTTCTGATACTGACCAGTCGCTTTAGAAGCTCGACCGTCTCTTTCTGTACTCTTGCATCGATCTTGAGCAACGATTTCATCTCCTTACATAACCCGCCGCAGTTTGGGATCCAATCGATCCCGCAGCGCGTCTCCCAATAGATTGAACGACAGAACGGCCATCGCTAAGAACAGACCGGGGAAGAGGATGATCCACGGGGCACGGGTGATATAGGTTCGCCCCTCGTTCATCATCCCACCCCAGCTCGCGATGTAGGGAGGGATCCCTACCCCGAGGAAGTTGAGCGCCGCTACCTCCATGATCGAGAAGGCGAAGGTGAATGTCGCTTGCACGATCACCGGCGATAGCAGGTTGATCGAGATGTGACGGATGAGGATCCGCGATGGCCTCATCCCCAGCGCCCGCGCCGCCTCGATATAGGTGTTCTCACGAAGCGACAGGGTGGAGCTGTAGACGACACGCACCATTCGCGGTGCCCATACCATGCCGACCGCGATGATCACGTTCAGGATCCCTGGCTTTCCGAGGATTGCCATCAAGGACAAGGCAAGGATGATCGCGGGAAAGGCCATCATCGCATCGACGAAACGCATCACGATCAGGCCAAACTTGTCGTAAAACCCGCACAACATGCCGATCGGAAGCCCGAGAATAAGGGCGAAGGCAGAGATGGAAAACCCCAACAACAACGTTATCCGTGTCCCGGAGAGGGCACGGCTCAGAATGTCACGGCCAAAGTGGTCGGTGCCGAGAAGGTGTGTCCTGTTCGGCCCTTGCAATCGATGCGACAGGTTCAGCGTATCAGCGCCGTAAGGAGCAATCGCAGGACCGGTAGCCGCAATAAACAAGAACACTACAAGGATCGACGCGGCGAGGAGCGTTGTCTTGCGCTTGGTCAAGAGCTTCACGACGGGAGAGATGAAACCTCTTATCCTTTCTCTCTGCGTCTCATCGCGACCGTTCAATCTCTTTCCCCCCTCTCTACTGATACCGAATTCGTGGATCCAGTGAAGCGTAGGTCAGATCCGTGATGAAGTTGATTACGACATACAACACCGCAACGACCATCATGACCCCCTGGATGACCGGATAGTCTCGCTTGAGAACCGACTGAACGATGAGGCTACCTACCCCTGGCAGTGCGAATACGTTCTCGGTGACGACCGCCCCCGACACCAACGAGGCGAAGGTAAACGAGACGACTGTCATGATTGGGATCGAGGCGTTCCGTAGCGCGTGTTTGACGATCACCATCCGCTCGGCCAATCCTTTGGCCCTTGCTGTTGTGATGTAGTCGGTCTGCAGCACGTCGAGCATGCTCGAACGGGCCGTGCGGGCGACCAGCGCCGCGTTGACAAACCCAAGGGAGAACGCGGGGAGGATGAGGTTCTTCAGGTTCCCCAAGTTTCCCGTGGCAAGGATGGATGTAAAGCCCGAACTCGGTAGCCAGTGAAGCTTCCCGGCGATCACCGTCATCAACATCAACCCCAACCAGAAACTCGGGATCGATGCTCCGGCAAGTGCAAAAAGGAGGAACGTGTTATCCGCCCAGCTATTCGGTTTGAGCGCAGAGAGCACACCTCCTGGAATACCGATCCCGACGACGACCAACAGCGCCATCAGGCCGAGCAGGATACTCGTCTCAGCCCGCTGGCCGATGATATGGAGCACTGGCTGGCGGTGGAAGAGGGATTCGCCTAAGTTGCCGCGAAAGAAGTTCGTGAAGTAGCGATAGAATTGGACAAGCATCGGCTGGTCAAGCCCCCAGCTCACCCTCAATTGTTTGATCTGTTCAGGTGTTGCATTCGCTCCCAGCATCACCGCCGCGGGGTCCCCAGGGACAAGCTGCATCAGGATGAATGTGATAGTGATCACCAGGAAGGTGCTCGCCAGCATCCCAATACCGCGACGAGCGATGAACGAGAACATCTTAGGAACTCCTCATTTAGCGTTAAACGGCCCTCTGCCGCTCATGGTGGCAGAGGGGCCACGTGTTCCAGTATCGAGTGGTTACTTTCTCCAGGCGTTCCAGAAGTACGGTGAGAGCATCGGAGGATTCTCCGGCGTGCCGTAGCCGCCGCCGATCTCCGCGCGCATCAGGTGCAACTGGAAGGCATCACCGAACTTGATCGCTGGGATCTGCTCGTACCAAAGATCCATGATCTCTTCCCACTTCGCGTAGCGAGCAGCGAAGTCGGTGATCTTGTTCAGCTCGTTGCGGAGCGTCTGGATCTCCGGCGTGTCCCACCAACCTGCGTAGGCCGGGTTGAGCATCAGGACCAACGACGGGTCCGGGGTGGTGCTGTAGAACGAGAACGCGAACTCCCACTTTGGGTTGTCCGGGTCGTCTTTGCTGTTGCGGATGGAGAAGAATGTCGCCTTGTCGTAGACCTGCAGGTCCACGTTGAACCCGGCGTTCTTCAACTGGTCCGTCATGACGAGCGCCTGGTTGTACTGCGACGTCATGTCCTGTGCGACGATGATCCGGATCTGTTCGTTGTTGTAGCCGGCATCCGCCGCCATCTGCCGCGCCTTGGCGGGATCATTCGCGTTGTACAGTCCCGCTCCGGCGTTATCGGTGTACCAACGGATTCCTGGGGCGAAGTAGGTGGAATTCAGGCTCCAGAACGTCGGATCCCCGTAACCGGCGAGCATGATCGCTTCCATGTCGAGCGCGGTGATGATCGCTCGCTTCAAGGCGGCGTTGGTCATCAGCCCGGTCCGGTTATTCACCAGCGCGATCGGGTAGATCGGAGGATGGTCGGTGATGATCGGGACCACATCGGCGTGCCCTTCTACGCTCACCAGGAGGTCGTTCGGGATGTTCACGGCGTAGTCGTAGGTTCCCGACTCGATCCCAACAAGGCGAGCGTTATCCTCGGAGACGAAGAAGAACTGCAGCTTGTCGAAGTAGGCGACCTTCTCACCAGCAAAACCGCTCGCAGCGGCCGGCGAACTCGCGTAGCCGGCGAAGCGTTCGAGGAGGATGTAGTCCCCTGCCTTCCACTCCACGAACTTGTATGGCCCTGTCCCGATGACGTCTTTCGGCGCGATCGGCTGATCACCAGCGGCCTCGGCGATCTCCTTGGGATAGATGCTCGGCCCGCCGTAGATGTTCGCCAGGTAGGTCGTCATCGGTGCGAACGGTTCATCCAGGGTTATCTGAATGGTGTAATCGTCCAGAGCAACTAGTTCGACCACGTGACTCCACAGAGCCTTCGAGGTCAGGCCGTACTCGCCCCAGCGATTCATCGACGCAACGACATCAGCGGCCTTCATCTCCTCGTTGTTGTGGAACAGAACCCCACGCCGCAGGTAGAAGGTCGCCACCGTTCCGGTCTCATCGAGATCCCAGCTGAGTGCGAGCATCGGCTGCGGGGTGTAGTCCTTGTCGAACGCAAACAATCCTTCCAATATGTGCCGCGCAGGGATACTGGCTGCTACACCTGTATCCATCTGCATATCAAGCTTTCCCGGCTCTGAAGCAAGAGCGCATCGAAGCGTTCCGCCGTAGCTCGGTCCCTCTCCTCCCAATGCGGACAAACCAGCTCCGATGAGGAGCACGAGCGAGAGAACAAAAACACTGTACAGAGTCCATTTACGACTCATTATTGCCTCCTGTTGGTTCTTTTTCGTTGACCTGTCCTAATCAAGCAGCTTTTTCCCTCTAGCTCTCACCTCCCCCTTTTCTGATTTCGAGGATAGAAATAGATAAAAAAACACGTTCTGCCTGCTCGATCTTCTCATGCCTCCCAGATTTCATGCATCCGCCGCCAGTGTTCGGACATCCTATCGAAGGCTAATTCAGGGTTACCTTGCACTATCGCATGCAGAATCTCGCTGTGCAGCTCGACCACCTGTTCCAGGTCAGAGACATTCTTGAGATAATAGTGATGAGTGAACTCGCGGTAGAGCTTCTGATCCATGGTGTTGATCAGTGGAACTACGGCCGCTGTGATCAGCCGGTTCCCTGTGGCCTCAGCAAGGGCAAAGTGGAATTCCTTATCGGCCTTGAAGTAGGAGCTGAAATTGCCACTTTTCGCCTGGGTGCGCATCTGACGCAGGATCTGTTCAAGATCTGCGAGGTGCTCGTTCGTCCCTTTTTGCGCGACG
>JAUWNS010000166.1 GCA_030612485.1 Candidatus Bipolaricaulota bacterium | reverse complement strand
ACCGACGCCCGCGAACTCTTCGAGCGCAAGGGTCGCTTTGACGATACGATCCATTCGCTCCTTGCTCATCGCGGAGCTTGCGTTGGCACGGAACTTGTCGATCAGTTCCTCATCTGTAAGGGGGCGTTCCGCGCGTCCCTTGGCGTGATCCTCCTGTTTGCTGTAAGCCATTCCATCCGTGGTGGTGATGGTGACGATCGCCCGCTTCACTTTTGGGAATAGCGCGTCGATCTCCGGGTCGGCGACGACCTTGATCTTCTTCAGAAGTTCCCACACGAACGGATTCTTGAGCGCCTCTTCCTCAAAATCGGAGGGGAGGACGTTCCCCTTGGCGACGGCAACGGCGATACAGTAGGGGAGGGAGTGGTCGGCCGTCTCCTTCGTCGTCGGACGGTACTTGCTCGGATCGGACAGTATGTCCGCTCCGCGGGTCGTGGTCCGGACGAGCACCTCTTCTACCGCGTGTGGATCGATCCTGTTCTCCGCCACCACCTCGAGCGTCGCCGTGATTGGCTGATGGGTGAGGGCCTCGGTTGGGAAGGCCTTGTACCCGCACTCCGTGATCAAGAATTCGTCGCCCAGTCCACCGAGGATCTTCTCTGAATCCCAGTTGACATTGCTCACGACCTCAAACGTTCCTTCCTTCCCCTCGAAGACCTCCACCGGCCCGGAGTAACCGGTAGAAGCGAGCATGGCTGCGCGCACCCCGGCCTCGGTCGCCATCGGATCGGCGGTGTTCTTCATGTTCGTCAGGTGCCCGGCGACGACGCCACCGAGGGTGAAGTGGCTCGACCCGCTGATCCCCACTGCGGCGACCATCTCCTCCTCTGTGAGGCCGAGCATCCGTCCTGCCACGAGCGGGCTCACGAACTGGGTCAGGCTCGCGTGGTGCCAGCCGACCTCGCGGACCCCTGGGTCGGCGGCGAGGCAGAGGCGCATCTCAAGCTCGTAGGCGATGACGATCCCGACGAGGACGTCACGTCCGCTTGCCTCTCTGTACTCACCGGTGGAGAGTGCGGCGGGGATGATGTCCGAAGGATGTGAGGGATCCTGTTTCCAATAGATGTCGTTGTAGTCCATTGCGCGGATCAGCAGGGCGTTCATCAGGGCGGCGTTCGCGATGTTCGTCTTTGTGCCATGGCCGATGATCGTCGCCTGTTTGTTTCCGCCGAGCTCTTTCACATACTGGTAAGCCTGTTGCATATCCTCGTGGTCAATTGCAGCGAGGGCACAGCCAACGGAGTCGAGGAGGAAGCGCTTTGCCTCGTGGCGGGCTGCGGTGGGGATCTGCTCGTAAGTCAGATCGAGCGCGAATCGCGCCATCTTGCGACTGATCGATTGCATCTGTTGACCTCCTAGCCGATAGCGGCAGCGATTGCGACCGCCATCTCCATCGTCGTTGAGCTGCCGCCCATGTCGTAGGTTCGGGTGCGCCCCTCCGCGATCACCTGCGCCACAGCGCGCTCGATCTTGTCCGCCTTCTCCTTCTCTTCGAGGTAATCGAGCATCATCTTCGCCGTGCGGATCGTGGCGATCGGGTTGACCTTGCTTTGCCCCACGTACTTCGGGGCCGACCCGTGTGTTGGCTCGAATACCGCGTAATCATCCCCGATGTTTCCCGATGCAGCAAACCCGAGCCCGCCCACTATCTGCGCGGAGAGGTCGGAGACGATATCGCCGAACATGTTGGACGAGACGAGCACTCCGTATTTTTGCGGGTTCTTTACGAGCCACATACACATCGCGTCGATGTTCGTCTCCCACAGCTCGATCCCAGGGTACTCCTGTGCGATCTTTCGCGCCCCGCGCACCATCAATCCAGAGGTCTCACGGATGACGTTAGGCTTCTCGACGACGGTGACCGTCGGGTAACCGTGTTTCTTGGCGTATTCGAACGCATCACGCAGGATTGTTTGGCAACCCTGCCGCGTGAAGATCCGGGTCGAGATTGCCAGATCATCGTTCGCCACCCCGTCAAATCGCTTCATCTTAGGATGGCTCGATAGGGCGGTTCGGACCTCTTCCGGAACGGGATGAAACTCTACCCCGGAGTACAGCCCTTCCGTGTTCTCGCGGAAAACGACAAGATCGATATCGTCGCGCAGGTTGAGCGGATTGCCTGGGTAGGCCTTGCACGGCCGCAAGTTGGTGTGCAGGTTAAAGAGCTGCCTCAAACCCACGATCGGGCTCGAATAGACGAGCCCCTTCCCTTGCAGGCTCGGATCCAATTCCGCTGCCGCTTCATCCTTTGGCTTCGAGGTGATTGCCCCGAAGAGGCAGGCATCGGTCGACCGCAGAAGGTCAATCGTCCTTTGAGGAAGCGGGTTCCCCTCGCTCTTCCAGTACTCCCATCCGATGTCGCCGTGGATGTATTCTGCGTCTAGTGAGACCTTGTCTAACACCAGTCTTGCCGCATCGAGGACCTCTTCTCCAACCCCATCACCAGGGAGCCAAGCAATCTTGTATTTAGCCATCAACCCCTCCTCTCTTGTTGTTACACGTTTTGTAGATGGTCAACCTTTCATATTCGATGCAGTCGATCCCTTCTAAACAGGGAAACGATATCCCCTCTCTTTGTAGATTGCTACTTTGCAGGACACCTCGTTCCTCTTCTCTGTTTCATCATGTCGACGCTTTCTCACTCCCACTCGACCACCTTCCTTACGCAATCGATCACCGTTCCATCGCGCCATTCGATCAACGCAATCACCTCATCCCCGAAGACTGGTCGCTGTGGAGGCCGGGTGAACCTGTCGGCCTCCGCTTTGATCTCGCGCAGTTCCCGCACCGGAAGCCCGGCAGCGAGGAAATATTCCTTTAAGTCCTCTCTTGTCGGGTTGACAGCGATCCCGCGTTCGGTCACGATCACATCCACCACCTCACCTGGTGTGGTAACAGTAGTAACATGATCGACGATCACCGGAAGGCGCCCCCGCAGAGTGGGAACGGTGATGATCGTCATCTTTGCCCCAGCGGCAACGTCCTGATGACCGCCGATTCCGTGCAATAATTGCCCATCGGAATGGGTATTGACATTGACATTAAAGTCGAGATCAACTTCGGTAGCGCCAAGAAAAGCAGCATCAAGTCTATATGTTGCAGACCCACAAGAATCATAGTTGGCGTAGAATCCCGGATCCATCAAAACGTGATTCGGATTCTCGCGGAGTGATCCAATCGCCGTGGTATCGAACGCTTGGGTGTCAAGGATACATCTTATCAAGCCCTGGTTCAGCATATCTACCAGTACCCCAGTTCCTCCTCCCATGGCAAAGCTACCGACAATGCCCGCCTCAGTCATCTTTTCACCGAGGAACTTAGTGGCTGCAAGAGATATACCCCCTGCTCCACCCTGAAAGCTAAGGCCGTTCTTGAAGTAACCAGACGCCACTACAGCATCGGCTGCAAGCTGAGCGAGCCGCAGCCGCGTGGGAGAACGTGTTATCTGAAGCGTTCCTGAACTAATACTTCCTGGATCACCTATCTCATCAATCACTACTACGTAATCAACCCATCCTTGTTGAATCTCGAATGGATGGACGGGGTATGGAGCTAGATTGTTCGTCACCACTACCGTCTTCCGCGCGTATTGTGCGTCCACACGCGCATACGTAATTGGCCCACACGGTGTTTTTCCCCAGATTCCTGTTGCATTACCGTATTTATCGGCCTGCGAAGCGGCGATGAACGCGACGTCGATCTTGACATCGCCCGCCTCGATGGCGCGCCAGCGGCCGCCGTGTGAGTGCAGTATCGCAGGTTCGCGCAGCTTCCCTCCTTGTGAGGCAAACGCACCGATCGGACCGTTCAGCGACCCCTCGATCCGCGTTACCACTCCGTTCTTGATATGCTCAATCACGGGTGTGTGTACCGGGAAGAGAGCAGTAGGAAAAAGCCGCAGATCCTTGACCCCCATGTGGGCGCAGGCATCGAGAACCTTGTTCACCAGATAGTCACCATCCCGGAAAGAGTGATGGAAAGAGATTGTCATCCCGTTGGCAAGGCCGGTGGACTCGATCGCCTCCTTAAGTGAAGAAAGGACCTTGTTCTCGCCAGGTTTGATCATTTTCTGAGGACGGGTGGCCTTGCAACCGGTGGGAATCCTAGCAAACGCTCCTCGAAAAGGTTTAAGCTCTCTTTTCCCTGCGTTTCGTGGGACCTTGCGGCCAAGTGTATTTTGCAAGATGGACCTCAGTGCTCAGTTAAATGTTATGTGCAGCAAGTTTCTTGCCATAATTATTCCAACTAAACTACCAATAAGTATATACTTAAATAATTGAGCAATAAAAGAAATTCGTCAAAGTAACAATATCAAATATCGGCAATCCGCTTACCTTTCGTATATCCGCGGCGAAAGGAGGGAGATCTGTGCATTCCAGCACAATTGCGCCTAGGTTCTGCTCCTCCTTAAGGAATTCCTTCACGATTTCCATGAGCTGTTCCTGAAACTTGCGGATGCTAAAAGGAGCGGTCGAACCGGTTGAGATTCCAGAAAATACAGTGGTCTTCTCCAATCCAACGATACTGATTGGAATTGAGCTATCAATTCCAACTGCGCTTAGATGATCTCGTGTTAGGAGGCTCTTGTAAGCGGTTATTATGCCGACAGCTTGTTCCTTTTTTAGCAAGCGATAGACCAGGGGGACCTGTAATAAGCTTGAGGTGAATACTGGGACGTTCACTGAATTTGTAAGTTCCCTTTGGAAGAGCGCGTTGAAGCCACAGCTTGTCGTAATTGCCTGAATGCCATCCTTTTCCATCTTTTGAGCTGCTTCGATCATACGTTGAAGTATTTCCCTGTTCGGCTTTTTTACTATTGTCTCGAAATTAGCACCTTTTATTCTTTCATACTTTACCGGAAAACTAAAAGTTGCTGGATTAGTAGCATTCCCTGGTAACGTGGAGAGTTGTTCGAGCCCATATGCAATCCTTCCTTGCTCCCAACAGAGCATTCCTATGGTCGGAGAGCTCCATGTTGCGTTGTCCATGCTTTCTCTGTCTGTTCTCGTAGTCAATTATCACTCCTCCCTCTTTAATTAATTAAATCAACGAAAGTTCTTCTTAAGCTAAGCGTTCAATCTCTGCGGGTTGGATTCCCCGCAGCTTGCTGCGAATGTCGTCATTCCGGCGCATGCCGGAATCCAGTGGTTCGTTCGTGGACACCGGCCTTCGCCGGTGTGACGTGATGCTA
>JAUWNS010000082.1 GCA_030612485.1 Candidatus Bipolaricaulota bacterium | reverse complement strand
GACAACGTCCATGGGGTAGGAGTTACCGACGTAGAGCGCCTCCGTGGGCAGGGCATTCAACTGTGCAAGAAGGTGGTGGAATACCCGTGCGTCAGGCTTGTGGATTCCCAGGTCTCCGGAGACGAGGATCTTATCAAATAGAGGTGCGATCCCTAAATCCTCGATCTTTGGCCACTGCATATTCGTCGGCCCGTTGGTGAGGAGTCCTAAGCGATATCGCTTCTTTAGCGTGATAAGGAGATCGCGTGCGTCATCGAACAGGGTGAGCGACGGTCCCCTGATCTGGGTGTAAGCGGTGGCAAGATCATGAGCGAGGGAAGAATCGACGCTATCGTGATCAGCGAGGAGGCGGGCCCAGATATCCTTGAACCCCGCTACAGGGCTGCCCTCGACCGGCTATACAGCCTGTGGAGTGCCCTTTGCGTAGAATGCGAAACTAGGGGTTGAGATCGAGGGCAAGCAGAGAAGGTTTACGCAACAGCCTTATAGGCTTGTCTCAAGAGACACGTCTCAAGAGACGCATCTCAAATCACTCAGCATTCTTCACGATACTGACTGCAGAGGTCGGCCTATTTGCGGGTAGGGCTAAACACGGGGATCTATGTCGTCCCTGTATCCTCACTCTTGCAGAATATCCGCGAGGTACTCGCCGGTATACGATTCCGGGATACGCGCGACCTCCTCCGGGGTTCCTACGGCGATCACCCTTCCACCCCCATCGCCGCCCTCAGGACCGAGGTCGATGATCCAATCGGCGGTCTTGATAACGTCCAGGTTGTGCTCGATCACGATCACCGTATTACCCGCCTCGACCAACCGATGCAGGACCTGAAGGAGCTTTTCCACATCGGCCGCGTGCAAACCGGTCGTTGGCTCATCGAGGATGTAGAGCGTTCTCCCTGTCGCTCGGCGGGAGAGCTCTTTGGCGAGCTTGATCCGCTGCGCCTCTCCTCCGGAGAGCTCAGGGGCGGGCTGACCGAGTTTGATATAGGAGAGGCCAACATCGTAGAGGGTCTGGAGCTTCCTACGTACGCGCGGGATGTTGGCGAAGAAGGTGAGCGCCTCGTCGACCGGCATGGAAAGCACATCGGCGATCGACTTTCCCTTGTAGCGAATCTGCAGGGTCTCGCGATTGTATCGGGTCCCACGGCAGACCTCGCACGGCACATAGACATCGGGGAGGAAGTGCATCTCAATCTTCTCTTTCCCCTGCCCTTGGCAGGACTCACACCGGCCGCCCTTGACGTTGAAACTGAACCTCCCTGTTGTGTAACCGCGCAGGCGGGCGTCGGGGGTACGGGCGAACAGGGCGCGGATGTCATCGAAGAGCTTGGTGTAGGTCGCGGCGTTGGAGCGCGGGGTACGACCGATCGGAGACTGGTCGATTTCTATCACCTTGTCTATACCATCGATGCCAAGGATCTCCTCGTGCGTCCCGGGACGACGGGCCGCCTGGTGAAGTCGGTGTGCGATCCCGCGGTAGAGAACGTCCTCGATGAGGGAACTCTTCCCCGATCCTGAGACCCCGGTCACGCAGACGAACCGAGCAAGCGGGATTTCCACATCGATCCCCTTCAGGTTATGCTCCGTTGCACCGATCACCTTGATGGACTTCCCTCTCCCGTTCCGCCGCTTTTCCGGAATGGGGATCGACAACGCACCGGAGAGGTACTGGCCGGTGATCGAGCGTGAACACGCTGCGACCTCCTCCGGTGTCCCTGCCACCACGATCTCCCCGCCGTGCGCTCCGGCTCCGGGGCCAAGGTCGATGATGTAATCCGACTCACGCATCGTCTCCTCGTCATGCTCGACCACGATCACCGTGTTCCCCAGGTCGCGCAGCCCCTTCAACGTCGCCAGAAGACGGCGATTATCCCGTTGGTGTAGGCCGATCGACGGTTCATCGAGGACGTAGAGAACGCCGGTCAACTGGCTCCCGATCTGGGTGGCGAGTCGGATCCGTTGCGCCTCTCCGCCAGCGAGTGTCCCGGCCTGTCGATCGAGGGTGAGGTAGTCGAGTCCGACCGCGACCATGAACCCGAGCCGAGCCCTGATCTCCTTGAGAATCTGAGCGGAGATCATCTCCTCGCGCGAGGAGAGTGCGAGGCTGTCGAAGAAGGTGAGGGTGCTGCGGATCGAGAGGGACGTCACTTGGTGGATATTCAACCCGTTCACGGTCACCGCCAGGATCTCCGGCTTCAACCGCGCACCCTGGCAGACCGGACAGGGGAGGGTGGCGACAAACTGCTCCATCTCCTGCCGCCACTCATCCGAGGTCGTCTCCCTGTACCAACGTTCGAGGGTGGGAATCACCCCACGGAAGGCACGGGTGTAGGTGCGTTTCCGCCCGCTTGTTGAGGTGTAGTCAAACTTTATCTTCTTTCCCTGCGTCCCATAGAGAATCAGATCGAACTTCTCCTCGGAAAGGTCGCCGAGCGGCTCTAACGGATCGATCTCGAAGACACGGCAGAGGGCCTCCATCTCGGCCTCGAACCAGCGGCTCTTCGAGTTCGCCCACGGGAGGAGTCCTCCATTGAGGAGCCCCCGCCCCGGATCGATGATCAGCTCTGGGTCGATCTTCTTTCGGTAGCCGAGCCCGCTGCACTCGGGGCAGGCCCCGTACGGGTTATTGAACGAGAACATCCGCGGGGAGAGCTCTTCGTAGCTCACCCCGCAGTGGATGCAGGCGTAGTGCTCGCTGTAGAGGTGCTCCTCCCCATCCCCGGTGAGGATGTTGACGATCCCTCCCCCGTGTTTGAGGGCCGTCTCCACCGAGTCGGCGATGCGGGCACGCTTGCGCGGCTCGACCACAACGCGGTCGACCACGATCTCGATCGTGTGCTTCTTCTGCTTGACGAGTTCGATCTCCTCGTACAGGGTACGCACGACCCCATCTACCCGCACGCGGGTGAACCCCTCTTGCCGGATCTCCACAAACGTCTTCTTGTACTCCCCCTTGCGGCCGCGCACGATGGGAGAGAGGATCTGCACCTTCGATCCCCGCGATAGGGTCATGATCGCGTCGATCACCTGCTCAGCCGACTGCTGGGTGATCGGGCGGCCGCACTCAGGGCAGTGCGGGTGACCGATCCGTGCATAGAGGAGCCGCAGGTAGTCATAGATCTCGGTGACCGTCCCTACAGTCGAACGCGGGTTATGGCTGCGCGTCTTCTGATCGATCGAGATCGCGGGGGAGAGCCCCTCGATGAAGTCTACATCCGGTTTCGCCATCTGCCCGAGGAACTGACGCGCGTACGCCGAGAGCGACTCGACGTAGCGGCGCTGTCCCTCGGCGTAGATCGTATCGAACGCGAGCGAACTCTTACCCGATCCGGAGATCCCGGTGATGATGACCAATCGGTCGCGCGGGATCTCTATGTCAATATTCTTCAGGTTGTGCTCGCGCGCTCCCTTCACACGCAGCATGCTCATAGTTTCTTCCTCAATTCTCGTATCTCATCGCGCAGCGCCGCTGCCTGCTCGAACTCCAGGCGATCCGCCGCCTCGTGCATCGTTTCTTCAAGTGCGGCAATCGTCTGCAGGCGCTCTTCCCGCGAGAGGCGACCACTGTCAAACGTTGGAGATGGCTCCCGCACCTCGGAGGCGCGCATCGACTGAACGATGTCGGTGACCGCACGCTCGATCGTCTTGGGGATGATCCCGTGCTCCTCGTTATACGCAGTCTGGATCGCACGCCGGCGGTTCGTCTCATCGACGGCGTAACGGATCGAATTGGTGATCGTATCGGCGTACAAGAGGACCTTCCCGCGCACGTTCCGTGCGGCCCGTCCGATCGTCTGGATAAGCGAGGTCCCCGAGCGAAGGAACCCTTCCTTGTCCGCGTCGAGGATTCCCACGAGCGACACCTCTGGGAGGTCGAGCCCCTCGCGCAAGAGGTTGATCCCCACCAGGACATCGAACTTCCCCAAGCGAAGGTCACGCAGGATCTCCACCCGTTCGAGGGTATCGATCTCCGAGTGGAGGTAGCGCGCTTTAACTCCTAGATCGACCAGGTACTCGGTGAGGTCCTCGGACATCCTCTTGGTAAGGGTCGTGACGAGGACTCGCTCTCCCCTCTCCACGACCACGCGGATCTCCTCAAGGAGGTGATCGACCTGCCCGGTGACCGGATTGATCTGCACCTCGGGATCGATGAGCCCGGTCGGACGGATGATCTGCTCTACCACGCGCTTCGAGTGGCGCTCCTCGTAGGGGCCGGGCGTAGCCGAGGTGAAGATCACCTGGTTCACACGTGCCTCGAACTCCGGGAACATGAGCGGTCGGTTATCGAGGGCCGATGGGAGACGGAACCCGTAATCGATGAGGGTCCCCTTGCGCGAGCGGTCCCCGTGATACATCCCCCGGATCTGGGAGACAGTCTGGTGCGACTCGTCGATCATCAGAAGGAAGTCCGCCGGGAAGTAGTCGAGGAGTACCGACGGTGGCTGGCCGGGAAGACGCCCATCCAGGTGGCGCGAGTAGTTCTCGATCCCCGAGCAGTACCCCATCTCCTGCATCATCTCCAGGTCGTAGCGCGTCCGTTGTTCGAGCCGCTGTACTTCGAGGAGCTTCTCCTCCCGCCGAAGTTGGTCCAGGCGCTCCTCCAACTCCTCCTCGATCGCCACGATGGCGCGACGCGTCCGTTCCCGCGGGGTGATGAAGTGGGATGCCGGATAAATCGTGATCTCATTCTCCTCGTGCAGCACATGCCCGCTGACCGGATCGAGGATCACAATTCGGTCGATCTCATCCCCGAAGAACTCGGTCCGCACGATCTTCTCCTCGTAGGCGGGGATGATCTCCAACGTATCTCCGCGGGCACGGAAGGTTCCCCTCTCGAACCCAATCTCGTTCCGCGCATACTGAAGAGCCACAAGATTGCGCATCACCTCATCGCGGTCCTGTTCCTCTCCACGGGAAAGGGTGATCGACATATCGTGGTAGTTCTCTGGCGATCCCAGGCCGTAGATACACGAGACAGAGGCAACGATGATCACGTCGCGACGTTCGAACAGGGCACAGGTTGCGGCGTGGCGCATACGATCGATCTCGTCGTTGATCGAGGAATCCTTCTCGATGTAGGTGTCGGTTTGCGGAAGGTACGCCTCGGGCTGGTAGTAATCGTAGTAGGAGACGAAGTAGTGGACCGCGTTATTTGGGAAGAGCTCGCGAAACTCGCTGCACAACTGCGCAACAAGGGTCTTGTTGTGGGCGATGATGAGTGTCGGCCGCTGCACGTTCTGGATCACGCGCGCGATCGTGAACGTCTTCCCGGTTCCCGTCGCTCCGAATAACGTCTGAAACTTGAATCCAGAGAGGATCCCCTCGGTCAGTTCCGCAATCGCCTGCGGTTGATCTCCCTGCGGCGTTAACTGCCCAGAGATTTGAAATCCTGCTTTCTCTCCCACCCTTGGCAAACTCATCTTGAGTATAATGCTACCCGCCCCCGCAGAGAGGATCAATGCGCACCACTCTCTCAGGGTCGGGATTATCGAAGCAGTCTCTGGTTTTTTGGTGTTGGAGGAGTTCGAGCGGTTCAGTGTTCGAGGTTTAGGCTGAAGTTGCCGCAACGTTTCTTGCTCGTCATCCCTGGAAAGAGGGACGGTGGGGTGCTCACCCGTAATTTTGTACGCCTGCCGAACCCATCCGACGTAGCAGGGAGCGTGTTCGGCAGACACATGTACGGCGAGAATCAAGTAGTCGTGAAAGGTGTGCATTAGGTAAGATCTCATTGTGATCCGTCTGTCGGATAATAACAGCCCAGCATGCCTACTCCCACAAGATCGTTGCCTGAAACCCTCAAGAACATAACATCCTTGACACTACACGTTGAACGAGCTAGTATCGGTATGCAATGCAATGTTGGTTAAGAAAGCGCGTTAGCCAATGATTAGGAGATAGAACATGAATGAGGATAATGGACTGTATTCGTTTTTGCGAACAAAGGCCGCTAGTCCTGGGGAAGACGAAGCGGATATCGACTGGAAAGCCAGAAAGACAAAGTGGCTAGGGCAAGTTACCAGGCTGTATGATCTCATCAAGTCGTGGCTGGAACCCCTCGAGAAAGATGAAACCGTTACTTATTTGACGGCGAATGTCTCTGTCAAAGAGGATTATATCGGCTCATATGATGTCGAAGTTCTAACTCTCTTGATCGGCAAACAGCGTGTCGAATTCTATCCGAAAGGCACTTTGATCATTGGGGCCGCGGGTCGCGTTGACGTAAGGGGTCCACGCGCAGTTCGCTCGCTAATCCTGAACGATGGCAACTGGTTCGTTGTTGAAAGAAGCCCCCGTCTGACTACATTGCCGTTCAATCAGGATTCGTTCCATGACGTGCTGCAGGAGGTAATGCAGTGACGCCAAGAGTGTCCATCAATGCCGAGCAGATTACAGTTGATGACATATGGAAAGCATACGAGACGACGCGCGCAAGCATCATGAGCCACGCGAACAGGCTGAAGCAAAGCTTGGTCGATGATGTCACTTTGAATGAACCTGAGTTCTTGGGAATGAGCCTGAACGAACTAGATGCTTACTTTGAGGAAGTACGGGATGAGGCTGATTGCCAAGCATCTCTCTTCATCATAGCTGCCGCAGAAGCTACAATCCGGGTTGACTTCTTGGAGCGCGTGTACAAGAGACGCAAAGACTCCGTAAGTCAGACGTTTCGTGACATCTACAAATCGAGATGCGATCACAGCAAGGTCAAGGTGCGCCTTGCCGAAGACATCCTTGATATATGGGCAGAGAATCTCCCGCGGGCCAAAAATCCGATTGGAACGTTTAAAGGCGCGTTGCGATTTCGAGATTGGCTCGCGCATGGAAGATACTGGGTCCCTAAACTTGGCCAGAAGTATGATCCTAATGGACTGGCTCAGATCGTTACGGACCTATTCAACCAGATAGGAGTGGCCAACAATTGAGTCCACCTTGTCGTTTACCGCTGGTGCGTTCAACGAAACGAAGGGCATAGGGTCTTCATTCTTGGCGTTGTTTGTAGTGGACTTGCTTCATCGCATGGCCTCTGCGAGTTAAATACGAAGGCGTTCTGTACCACGTGACGAGTCACGAGAATGCGCGACAGAATATCTTTCGTAATTATGTCGATCGGGTTGGATTCCTGGGGGGTTCTGAGCCAGGTCGTCGAATACTACGGTTGGATCTGTCACGCCTACTGTCTGATGACGAATTACTACCACCTGCCTATCGAGATACCAGAGGCCAATCTCTCCAAAGGGATGCGCCAGCTCAACGGTGTGTACACGCAAGCGTTCAACCGTTACTGGGTCGAGATAGTGATGACAGCTGTCAAACTGCTTGCTGATGGCCGCCAGTTAAGTGCTGCCGAGATATGCGGGGAATAGAAAGTAAATCGGGAAGACATTCGCATAACAAGGCGCTGCACCTGACCGCTATTCCGCTGTTCTCCATGACGGCAGGTGGACTTGGTCGTTCGCATGAAATGCGAGATTGATATCCAAAGTGTAAGATGGTACCTTTTGCTAAGGTGATAAAGATATGAAACGATTCTTCACGGTAGAGTATTGGAAAGACGATGGCTGGTTTGTTGGCAGGCTGAAGGAGGTTCCCGGTGTCTTCAGCCAAGGCGAAACTCTCAAAGAACTCCAGGAGAATATAGACGACGCCTACCACGTGATGCTGGAGGCCGCCGCTGTGCCGACTCATCCCGGAGCCCAAACCATGGAACTCGGGGTTGAGGTGTGAAGAGGGGAAACTTCATCCGCTCTCTTGCCAAGCGGGGCTGTTATCTTTACCGTCACGGCAAGCGCCACGACATATACGCCAATCCAAGGACCGGACGCAAGGCTCCTGTGCCTCGGCATCCCGAGATCAAAGAATCTCTGGTCCGACTCATTGAGAATCAACTAGGGATCTGAATACGAACAACCGAATCGAACGCGACTCCGATAACCGCTGCAGGGCGGCGTGATCGGAGCGGTTCATTCGAACCGTTAGTTGCCAATATGAATGATGGAACCCGGCTTTACCTGCGCAACGGCATCTCGGATCTCAGGAACCAAAGGCAAGAGCGTTTCGTAGCGACTGCTCACAGCATGCAGAACGATGATGCAGATGTCAAAGCCAGCAAGGTTTTGCTGGTTCTCAAGGCTCTTGTCCATCGTGATGAAGACATCAAAATCAGCTTGAACCAGCCGAAGAAGTTCACCGTTGCTGCGGCTCGCCCAACCCTGTCGGGGTATAGTCGTCACGGTGTGTCCATGAAGATCGCGAACCAATCGCCTCGGTAGGCATTCGTCCAGAATGATTCTCATGTTGCAGCAATCTCAAGCATTTCTTCCTTGGCCGCCTCCAACACGGCCACAACCTGCTCACGAGAGACTGTTGGAAAATCATACAGGAACAGATCGATGGAGTCGCCTGCCTTCAGACAATCGATCAAATTCTGTACTGGCACCCTCGTCCCTGCAAAAACAGGGGTCCCTCCCAGGATGCCAGGAGAGGAGCTTATGACCTTGTTCTTCAGGTTCTTCATGATGACTATTGTCTCACTAAGAATATCAGGGATCAAGGGCCACGCGGATTGTTCAACGACTTCAGCCAGTGAACCATGTTCCAAGGTCGCATAGGAGGTCGTCGAGGTTTCCCACCTTCCTTCCCTCAACGGGGAGCGCGCTGGTGAATAGCTTGCCGTATCCCTTCTGTAGGATCCTCTGGTCGGTGATGATGACGGCACCATGGTCGTCCTTGGTGCGGATCAGTCGCCCGACCCCCTGGCGCAGCTTGAGGATCGCCTGGGGGAGCGAGAGGTCGAGGAACGCGTCCTTTCCCGCGGCGGAGAGCCTTTCCCCGAGCGCGGAGAAGACGGGGTCGGTAGGAACGGGAAAGGGGAGACGGGTGATGATGAGGATTTCGAGGTCACTCCCAGGAAAGTCGACCCCCTCCCAAAAGCTGTCCGTCCCCAGGAGGATCGCGGCTCCTTTCGCTCTCTTGAATCGTTCGATCACCTTGCTGCGCGGCCCGTCGATCCCCTGTGCGAAGACATCCCGTCCGTCTCCAATCCTCTCGTGGACGGCGTGGAGGAGGCGATACGAGGTAAAGAGAACCAGTACCTTGCGTCCGGTCTCATCGGCAACAGCGCGTGCGCAGGTAGCGATCCCCTCTGCAGACTCCTCCAACAGTCCGGTGACTGGGGGGAAGAACACGGGGAGGTAGAGACGCATCCGTTCCTCATAGTTGAACGGGCTCTCCACCACGCTGCAGGTCGTTTCACCGGGGGCCTCAGAGAGGCCGAGCGATTCATCGATGTATTGGAACTCTTCTCCTAAGGAAAGAGTCGCGGAGGTGAGAATGATTCCTTCGAGTTTCGGGTAGAGCCTCTCCGCGAGGAGGGGAGCGATATCGAGTGGGGATGCGTGGAGGAATACCTCGTCCCTCTCCCGGGAGTACCAGTGGACCGTGTTCTCCGCCGGGGGCGAAAAGAGGAGGGAGAAGAGGCCGATGATCCCTCCGATCTCCTCGGAAAGCCCTTCTGCCTCATGCTTCTCCTCCTGGGAATCGATCGCGTTGGCAACGGCCTCGATCGCGGTCTTGAGAGCCGTGGCGGTCTGGAGTAGCGATTCGACCTGGGGAAGGATCTCGTGGAAGGAAGGGAAGCGTCCTCGCTTCTCAGGGGGGAGGGTTCCTGCGAGTTCGGAGAAGAAACGCGCGTTCATCTTGCGTAACGGTTCCTGCAGCTCGCGGATGCGCGTGACACGGGCGTCGGAACGAGCGAGGGGGATTTGTGCAATCCACCCGCCCGGATGTCGTCCTGGTGAATGTTCGATCTCTCGCAGCGGCCCTTCGAGGGTC
>JAUWNS010000144.1 GCA_030612485.1 Candidatus Bipolaricaulota bacterium | reverse complement strand
ATTAAACATTCCTTCTGCGAACACGTCCCGCAATTCAATATTGAGACAATCCTTTGAACCTGCCGCCCTCATTGTTGTCACGCCATCCTCAAGGAGTTCGATCCAGCTATTCTTAATGGCCCACAAGAGTCTTTGCGTATTTGGAAAGTCTTCCACAGCAGAAGCTCCGATCCTGAAAGGAACTGTATGCCCCATGAAGCGCGCATGCCTCCTTTGGGGATGTGTATGCAAATTTACTAGGCCAGGAATGACTGTACATCCGCCAGCATCGATAATGTGACCGGAGGGAGGTGTATCAATATGGGTACGGGAGATCTCTTCGATGTGATCTCCCACTATCGATATGTTAACATCCTCAGTTGTTTCTTTGTTCACCGGGTCGAACAGTTTGCAGCCTCGTATGAGTATCGGCACGTACACCACTCCCTTTATCCCCGATTCCACTTAGAAAATGTGCTGGCACTTGGTGCTCTCAACTTGGACAGGAAGCTCATTGTGGCACCCCACTGATCATTGTTTTCTTAAGCTGTTCGATAAATAGAAGTACGTGATCTCTTAGGATTTCCTTGCCAAGAGCAGGGTCACCTTCTCTTAGAGCCTCCAAGAACCGTTCGCGGCCCTCTACTACCTTCGGCCAATACTTGTCATCATCGTCTCGTATGAAAAACCAAAGACGCACAACTCGATTCCGCAGCATCCCCGCCACTTTGGCCAGGACCTTGTTCTTAGTTGCTTGGTTGATCAACTCGTGGAATTCAGAATCGAGCTGCGTCAACATCCTTCGATCTTTCTCCTTCTTCATCCTTGCAAGCATCTTTTCGAACGTGACTATTTCTTCTGCGGTAACTCGTTGAGCTGCGAGACTACCGATCTGTTCCGCCAAAAAAAGGCGGACTTCAAAAACATCCTTCAGATCCTGAAGACTCACTTCGGTGACGCGTGCTTGACTTTTCGGCGCCATGTGAACCAGTCCTTCAGCCTCCAAGCGGATTAGTGCTTCGCGAATGGGTGTTACACTAACACCGAATTTCTCGGCAAGGTCTCTCATTGAAAAAACTTCCCCAGGCTTGTAGTCGAGGAGAAGAATCCCCTCTTTGATCTCCTGATATATCGTGTTATTCATCTTCCATACTCCTAATATTGAAATCCAATACTTATTATATATCGGAGAGAGAGCGTTGTCAAGGATCAGGATTAAAACCCTGCTTCTCAGGAACTGATTCCTTGAAGCAAGAGGGGCCGGTAGGATGGATAAGCAAGAAAGGATGCGCTCATATCAGGGAAAGAGAACTGGTACTAGGAAAAGCAGGCCATCCGGATTCTGCTAGACCGGGCGTTCGATTTCCTTGTCCCGGATGAACTAACAACGAAGATCACAGTCGGTAAGCGGGCCAAGGTCAGGTTTCAAGAAGGGGTGGAACGCTTCGGGATCATCACTGCGATCGAGAAAGAGAGCGAGCTCGAAGGGCCGTTGGAACCAGTTCTTGCAGTGAGTACTGGTCCGTCATTCTCAAGGGAGAAGCTCGACTTCTGCTCGCGTACCGCGAGCGACAATCTCTTCCCACCAGGGATCTTCCTGAACCAGCTCCTCCCCAAACGCATGAGTGATAAGCAAGAGCGCTTCTTTACGCTCGCCGGGAAGGTGAGCAATCTTCTCTCTCACTTCAATAAGCTCTCCCACAGGCACCCCGCCAGGCCGCGATCCTGCACCATCTCCTTTCTGTATCCGGTCCCTGCGCGGAGAAAGAACTCGGATCGGTTCGAGAGGCCCTCGATCGTCTCGTAGAGAAGGGACTAATCCAGGAGGCTGCACCTTCCGGCCCAGTGGCGCAAGAAGAACGCGATGAATCCTCTCCTTGGGCAAAGGGGCTGGCGGAGGGCGAACCTTCTTCTTCGCGCACGCTCGCTGGGAGGGCCACGTCCACCTCATCGAATTGATCCTCTCATCCGGGAGGAGCGCCCTCGTCCTCGCCCTGGAGATCCTCCTTGCGATCAAGCTTGAGCTTCTGTAAAATCCCTCTAGAGGTAACTCGATGCCTGTTTCTTTGACTCCTTCGATCGAGCTGATCGATACGCTTCAGTTTGGTCTACCCGGTACAGGTGCTACCTATCACATTTACGGAGAAAGGCACGCGCTGATCGATACGGGAACCTCACACGCTGTTGCACAAATCACAGAGCACCTGGGACCCCATGCCCCCGAGTTCATATTCTTAACCCATGTTCATCCAGATCATGCTGGGGGTGCCGCGCTGTTGGCTCAAGCCTATCCCCAAGCAATGATCGGTGTGCACGAACTGGGTACGAAGCACTTGATCGATCCATCGCGGGTCAACGAGAGCGTACGCTCCTCGACTGGGCCGCTGGCCGACCTCTACGGTGAGATGTCCCCGCTCCCCTCTGAAAGAATCACCGTGCTCAAACACGGCGACCGTTTTGATTTTGGGAAAGGAATCATTATTGAGGTGATCGATGCACCCGGCCATGCGCCACATCATCTCTGTTTCTTTGAACGGTCGCACCGTGCGCTCTTTTGCGGCGACGCAGTGGGGATCCACCGCGGCAAGATTCGCGTCCCTGCAACCGTCCCCCCGAGCTTCGATCTGGAGGAAAGCTGCGCTACCATTCACCGTCTAAAAAAATACAAGCCGAATTACCTCTACTTCACACACTTCGGTGAGGTTAAGAGAGCGGTCAGTGTGCTTGAGCAGTACGATCATGCGTTGCGTGAGTGGGTGGAAAGGATTCGCGAGCTTCGCAGGGAACTCTCGGAGGAGGAGGTCGTTCGGAAGATTCTAAGCGTTCCGCAGTTCGGCAGTCTAGAGGAAGAGCTTCGGCTTGAACTCGCGATGTGCGTGCGGGGGGTGCTTAAGTACTTGAACAGAAGAGATCGCTGATCATCTACGTGTACAGTATTGCTTTCATTCGCTCGGTTGGGAGCGAGGTGATCGATTTCACTGGTAGCTTGATCGTCGTTGATGGTTTGATGGGAGAGCAACCGATCAACTTTGCTGACCTCAGGGGTGTAAAGCAGCAATCAAGGCAAAAGACGTTGCTTCGAGATCTCTGAAAAAGGTGCTTCTTCCCTTTCTCATCCTTTACCGAGGAGAGACTCTGCTCTCTTCTTGAGCAAAGATCTCCTGTGATCCGGAGATCTCGTGCCTTTACTGACCCTCTACGGGCCAGAACGGGCTCCTTCTCTTCTCTAGCCAGGGGCCAATGAGGGCGGGTTCGGTCTTGCAGCCAGCAGCTTGACCATCCGTTTGGCATCGATCACGAAGAAGGTCATCACCGCCTGAATCCCCACTCGCCACCGCCCACGGTAGCGAGCTCGGGCAAGTCGATGGTGCCGCTTCGCTTGGCCGAACCTTCGCTCCACCTTCTTGCGCTCAGAGAGTGCCCACCGCATTGCCTCCTCCGGAATCGCTCGCCGCGCCTTCTCCCCTTCACCCAGGTAGACCCTCACCCGACCTTTCGTATCCCGCTTGCAATCTGCTCTGGTGCACCCTCGATAATCCCGAGCGCGATGTGGGGTCAGACCTTGTTTATTGCATAAAAATCTGCTATGCTACTGCTATGACACGGCCACTTCGAATCGAGTTTGAAGGCGCGGTGTACCATCTGACCAGCCGGGGAAATGCCCAACAGGACATCTTTCTCGGAGACGATGACCGTGAGGGATTCCTCGGAATTCTCGCTAACGTTATCGAACGATACGGGTGGATCTGCCACGCTTACTGTTTGATGGGTAATCACTACCACCTACTTATCGAAACACCAGGTGCCAATCTTTCCAGAGGCATGCAGCTTCTGAACGGTGTTTACACTCAGAGATTCAATCACAAACACGAGCGGGGCGGCCATGTCTTTCAAGGTCGCTTCAAGTCGATACTGGTGGAGAAGGAGAGCCATCTTCTCGAACTCGCACGCTACATTGTCCTCAATCCGATCCGGGCGAAGATCGTTCACCATCTGCGGCAGTATCAATGGAGTAGCTATTGTGCCACGGTGGGGGAAGCAAAGCCGCCCGGATTCCTGACCGTAGATTGGATCTTGTCGCAATTCGGCGATGATCTGACATGCGCGCGTGCTGCGTATCGCCAATTTGTGAAGGAGGGGCAAGGCGTTCCCGTCTGGGATGATCTGAAGGGGGGGATCCTGTTCGGGACCGAAGAATTTGCAGAGCAGATGAAACCGCGGTTGAGAGGCGAAGAAGCGGATAGCGAGATTTCGAAGCACCAGCGCTTTGCAGATCGCCATTTGTTAGAGGAGATCTTCGCTGGCGTTGAGGAAGATCGACACATCCGCAACGAGAGGATTCACGAAGCGGTGATGGGACACGGCTATACATTGACAGCACTTCAGAAGTATCTGGGGCTACATCCTTCTACCCTGAGTCGTATCGTAAAACGCATCGGGGAGGAGAAGGATGCAAGAAACAAGGCCTGCTAACCCCTTTCAACGACTTTAACGCTCGAAAGGATGGTCACAAGTGATATACAATCGATCGAAAGATCCTGATCCTGGGCGGCACAAAAGGATGTTGTGGGGGAGCCTTCTTATCTTGCTTGGGATACTGATCCCTTCCGGGTGCAGTCTCGGAATCCCCCCTGGGGACCCATACCTACTGCCGGATTACAGGCAGGAGATGCGCGATTTTGTGCAACGAATCAGTGCCTATGCGAAAGCGGTAGACCCTGATTTTATCATCATCCCCCAAAACGGGCAGGAACTGATGACGCAAGACGGTTCGCCTGACGGAGCCCTGTCCATGCCTTATCTCGCTGCGATCGACGGGGTTGGGCGGGAGGATCTCTTCTACGGGTATGAAGAGGATAACGTTCCCACCCCAAACTCCGAACGCGAGTACATGATCGGATTCCTGGACCTTGCCGAAGAGAACGCGATCCAGGTTCTCACGATCGATTACTGTTGGGATCAAGCGTTCATCGACTCCTCCTACCAGCAGAATAACGCGCACGGCTACATCTCGTTTGCGGCCAACCGAAGAGGTCTCGACACGATTCCGCCGTATCCAGTGGCCCCGTACAACAGCAACTCGCAGGATGTCCGTTCCCTCGATGAAGCGAAGAACTTCCTCTACCTGATCAATCCCGGAAGGTTCTCCACACGAGAAGCGTTCCTCGATGCTATTCGAGGAACGAACTACGATCTTGTTCTCATCGATCTTTTCTTCGACAACACCGCGCTGACTAACGACAAGATCAGTTCGTTGAAGATCAAGCAGAATGGCGGCACCCGCCTTGTCATCTGTTACATGAGCATCGGCGAGGCGGAGGATTACCGCTACTACTGGCAAGAAGGCTGGAATACAGCCCCTCCGGTATGGCTTGCAGAAGAGAATCCGGAGTGGCGCGGCAACTACAAGGTTCGCTACTGGGATCATGAGTGGCAGAACCTTATCGTCGGAGATGCTGGCTCCTACCTGGGAAAGATCCTCACCGCTGGGTTCGATGGTGCCTACCTCGATCTTATCGATGCGTTCGAGTACTTTGAAGAGAAGCAATAGGGTTGAGTGATTGAGCGAGTGAGTGATTGAACCTCCCAATCTCCCGATTTCTCAATTCCTCAGTGCTCTCGTTTATGAACGAAATCTACGTCGCAAAACCGGGACTGGTAGCCACCTGCCCCGGCTGAATGGGCTGCGATACTGGGAGGTCTCCTATCCCTTTAGGAAGAAGGGATCTCCGAGGTGCAACTCGGGCAACGCGTTGCTTGGATAGGAATCTGACTCTTGCAGAATGGACACTCCTTCGTGGTCGGTGCCAAAGCCTCTTTCGGTTTGCGCATCCGAATCACCGCCTTCACGATGAGGAACATCACCAGGGCGATGATGAGGAAGTTGATCAACGTGTTGATGAACGCCCCGTAGTAGATGGCAGCTGCCCCCGCCTCCCGCGCCACAGCGGCAGAAACGTAGGATTCCCCGGAGAGATTGATATATAGGTTGGAGAAATCCACGTTTCCCACGAGCTTTCCTATGATCGGCATTATCAGGTCGTTCACGAACGACTTGACGAGAAGACCGAACGCCGCCCCCACGATGAACGCCACCGCCAGGTCGACCAG
>JAUWNS010000048.1 GCA_030612485.1 Candidatus Bipolaricaulota bacterium | reverse complement strand
TGCGCGGACGGTGGGGGACAAAGTGACGGCGGAAGTGATCAAGAAATACATTCGTTTTCATAAGGAAAGGGCGAAGCATCCGGAGCAGTTGCATTTGCTTTGAAAAGCCCCGTCCGGAAGGGCGGGGATTCTTTTTACTTATGTAAGAAACCGTGCTATGATCACTGGGAGGCGATTTCTATGCGGAAGGTTCTCTTGCTTGCACTCATTGCCGTGTCGTTGATCCCCGCGGTTTCTCTGGCTAGACCATACACGTTGACCCTGTGGCCGTACGGGGTGATCGCCTGGGTATCAACGGGCCGTAATGCGGTGGTGATGCAGAAGGTAGAAACTGGCCACTGGAGTTCTCGCTAAGGATAAACCCTAGAACGTCGGAGACCAGCTCCGACGCTACGAAAAGATGGATGTAGCGTTGCACCTTGTGTGCAACGTTACTCTCGATGCCACAAAGCTCTACATAAAATCATACCATGAAGACCAACACCGGCTCGATCTTTGGCTCTTGCCTTTCAATACCCCGTAGCTTGCTGCTAGGTTCCTTTGCTTTAGCGCTTTCCTTGGCGTTCTCTGCGTCTTTGCGAGAGGCACTCTGTTCCGTATAGTTTCTTCAGCTACCCACTCGATACGACAAGGAATCCATAGATTCAATCAGTGGTTCCTATTCCAGATGAGACAGGATCTCGCGTGCCGCGGCTGCGTCCTCGGGACGGACCTGAAACTCCACGAACCCCGCCGAGATGTTGAACACTTGCAGGCCCAGATCATGTGACGCTCCTCCCTTCTCGAAATAGGGGATCTCCGCTCCCTCCAAGATGGAGCGGGCAACCGCGATTGTTCCCTCATTCCCGGTTATCAGAACGGTGACCCAGCTCTCACTCTCTGTTGTCATTTTCTGCCTCCATCGTCACAGAGTATACCACGAACCCAGTGAGGGAAGGAGATCCATGCGGTATCTTTGCGAGGGGTCTCGATGGCATTATAATTCACAATAAGGAGATGATCATAGTGAAGAAGCTTCTGTTCATTCCCTCTCATTGTGTTGTGCGTGGTTCA
This sequence comes from Candidatus Bipolaricaulota bacterium, assembly GCA_030612485.1. Next base: position 13,424 of record JAUWNS010000048.1, on the reverse strand, counting down.
CGCCGTTGCGCTGACGCCCCCGTACACCCTCACCCCGTGGGCCGTACGGGGGGTGTCGCTCACTACGGGACGCTACCAGTGGAGGAGACCGCACGGTGAACAGGCCTATTAGGCCCGTGTGGGATATCGCAAGGCTCTTGACAAAGCGCGAATGATATCCTAGGATAGATCCATGAAAATTCGCATCTTGCTTCTGGGTTTACTGCTCACGGCCTCCTTCCTGGGACTCTCTCAGGATATTGGGTCGGTCTGGGTCCTTACCATCGATGGGGAGATCGGTCGGGGGACCGTCTCCTACCTGCGTCAGGGGTTATCCGAAGCAGAGGAGGCCGGGGCGAGTACGGTCGTGATCGTGTTCTCCACCCCCGGAGGCTATCTGGATTCTGCGGTCGCTTCTCGCGACGCCATCCTCGATACAAAGATCCCCACGATCGCCTACGTCGATCGCGAGGCGTATTCCGCGGGGGCGCTCCTCGCCATTGCCTGTGAAGAGATCTACTTCGCTCCTGGCGGGGTGATGGGAGCGGCGACGCCGGTCTACTTCGACAAAGAGAGGATGATCGAGGCGCCGGAGAAGGTTGTCTCGGCGACACGCAAGCTCTTCCGCGCCACCGCCGAGACACGAAGCCGCCCGCCCGAGATAGCTGAGGCGATGGTCGACCGCGATGTCGAGATCGAGGGCCTGATCGAGAAGGGAAAGCTCCTCACCCTCACCTCGCAGGAAGCATCCCAGTGGGGTTACTCCGAGGGAGAGGTAGGGAGTCTGGAGGAACTCTTGGAAGCAAAGGGGCTCGCCGAAGCACCAATAGTTCACTTCTCCCGTCGATGGATCGACAGTGTAGTCGAGATCTTGACCCAGTCGTGGGTAGCGGCGCTCCTCATCACCATCGGAATGCTCGGTCTGATCGCGGAGATGCTGATTCCCGGGTTCGGTATTCCAGGGATCGCCGGCCTCACTTTCCTCGGAGCTTTCTTCTGGTCGCACTTCCTCGTCGGCTTGGCTGGATGGGAATCGCTCCTCTTCCTTCTCGCAGGACTCGTGGCGATCCTCCTCGAAATATTCGTCTTCACCGCCGTCGACTTTGGTGCAGCTGGGCTTGGAGGACTGGTACTGATCGGGCTCGGCTTCTACACCTCTATGGTCGGTCCGTTCACACAACCCGCGGAGACCATGCAGGCGATCGGCGCGGTCTCCGCAGGTCTCGTCCTGGCCCTGGTGGGGCTGGTTCTTCTCGTCACCAGGCTCCCCAAGACTCGCCTGCGTTTCGGCGGGGTGATCCTCTCACAGGCGATCACCGGCAAAGCGTTTGATAGAGCGAAGAAGAAAGGGGCGGTGAGTCCATGGGTGGGGCAACAGGGTGTGGCGGCAACCGATCTTCACCCCGTGGGAAGCGGAGAGTTTGCCGGCGAGCGGGTAGACGTCGTATGTGAGGAAGGTTTCCTCGTAAAAGGAACACCGATTATCGTGGTAAAGGATGATGGCTATCGCAAGGTGGTCAAGAAGAGAGATAAGGAGGCGTAGATATGACTGTGTACATTGTTGTGGCAGTACTGGCGATCCTGGTACTGTGGGTTTTCTTCTACTTCGTGCCGGTCGGCCTGTGGATCTCGGCGTTGGCCGCCAGTGTCCCGGTCGGCCCGATGACCCTCGTTGGTATGCGGCTGCGCAAGGTAAACCCGCACAAGGTGATCGGGCCGATGATCACCGCCTGGAAGGCGGGGCTTCAACCATCGATCACCGAGCTGGAGGCACATATCCTTGCTGGTGGAGATGTGCAACGTGTCGTGCGGGCGTTGATCTCTGCCGATAAGGCAGAGATCGAGCTCAACTTCCAACGGGCAGCGGCGATCGACCTCGCCGGTCGCGATGTCTATGGAGCAGTGGCGATGTCGGTCAACCCGCGGGTGATCGAGACCCCCAAGATCGGTGCAGTGGCTAAGGACGGGATTCAGCTCTTTGCCCTGGCGCGGGTCACGGTACGGGCGAACATCGAGCGCCTGGTCGGCGGGGCGACCGAAGAGACGATCATCGCCCGTGTCGGAGAGGGGATCGTCTCGGCGATCGGCTCGGCTAAATCGCACAAGGAGGTGCTGGAGAACCCGGACGCGATCTCCAAGCTCGTGCTGAATAGGGGGCTCGATTCCGGAACGGCATTCGAAATCCTGTCGATCGACATCGCTGATGTTGACGTAGGGAAGAACATCGGGGCCCAGCTCCAGACAGATCAAGCCGAGGCGGACCTCAAGGTCGCTCGAGCCAAGGCCGAGGAGCGACGAGCGATGGCAATCGCCCAAGAGCAAGAGATGAGCGCCCTGGTGGAGGAGCGCCGCGCCGCCGTTGTCGAGGCGGAGGCTGAGATCCCCCGTGCGATCGCCGATTCGTTCCGCAGCGGACACCTGGGGATCATGGACTACTACCGCATGAAGAACATCCAGGCTGACACCCAGATGCGCGAAGGCCTCTCCAAGGGCGGGGAAAAGAGAACTAAAGGAGAGGAGGAGTGATGAGAACCACGCTCCCCGTAGCGCGACTGATCGTGGAGATCCTGTGCGAGGACCCGCGTGCCGCGATCGTCCTCGCGGAGATCCTCGGACCGCCGCCCGGCCTTGCTGCCAGTCCGCCCAAACCTTGGGAAGTGGAATAAGGAGTACGTCACCATTGACTGAATACGGGGGGCTGACCCACAGCCCTCCCGTTTCATCTGTGCCGTAGTAATCAGGTGCAGGGTGCGGACAAACCGCACTTCGGGCTACCCGTTGAAAACGAAAACCTCTTCAGCTTATTAGGAATCCAGCAGACTGTTGCACAAACCTCTTCTCCTTGCGCGTTGCGGAGCAAGGCCGGAGGCCCAACAGAAGCTTTCACCGCAGAGAACGCGGAGAAAGTCAGCAGGATTGAATGATTGAGCGAGTGAGTGATTGAACTTCCCAATCTTCCGATCATTCAATCTTCCGATCTCTCAATTCCTCTGCGGTAAAATACTTGTCTGGATTTCTCATGGATTCCTGGCTTCCTCATATAAGAACCATCAGTAGGCTCGGTTTCAGGCTACACCTCGGGGTTCTTGCGCTTGGTGTAATAGATGATATCATCGTGCTGCGTGTAGCCGAGGCGCTCGAAGAAGACCATTGATGCCTTGTTCCAATCCTCGATTTGACCCGCGAAGATCTCGATACCGCGAGCGGAAAGCCTCTCTTCAACTGCAGCGACAAGCGCGCTCGCGATCCCCTGGCGCCGATGCCGTGGTGAGACGGCAAGCCGATTTATCCACCCCTTGCGGCCGTCGTGCGTCCCCAAGATTGCCCCTACAAGCTCTCCCTCGTCCTCGGCGATGAGGAAGACCGAACACGGCCCCTCGATCTCACGGGCGATCCTATCCCGCTGGTCACGCCCGTTTGGCCTGAACGGGAGCCCAGCTTCCTCCCACAAGGCACACAACGCATCGTAATCGTCGATCGTCAGTTCGCGGATCCTGATCATCGTTAAACCCTATCCCGCTGTGACTGAGATCTTCTCCAGCCGCAGGTAGGGGAGGGTGAAGTTGAAGACCCGCTCGCGTTCTTGTGAGACTCCAGAGAGATCTTTCAGCGCTTGAAATGCATTTCCCGCGATAAGCGTCCCGCTGACCGGGCGGTCGAGCTCCCCGTTCTTGATCAGGTAAGCTCCCTTGGCAACGCCGGAGAAATCGCCCGAAATCGGGTCGGCTCTCCCGGAGAAGCGGGTGACAAGGAGCCCTTGTTTGATATCCCCGATCAACTCGTCCTTAGTTGCCTCGCCTGCGAGGATCTCGAAGTTGGTGGGGCCAATCCCAGGGATCGAGCGCGCCGATCCCGATGCATGGCCGGTGCTCTCTTTTCCCATTGCGTTGGCGCTGTAGCTGTTGTGCATCAACGCGGTGAGAGTTCCTTCTTGAATCAGGTCGAAGCGTCTGTGCGCGACCCCCTCACGATCGAAGGATGCCGTGGCGAGCCCTGCGGGGAAAAGTCCATCATCGATGACCGATAAGATCGGCGCGGCGATGGTCTCACCGATCTTAGTTCCCCAACGGCTCATCCCGCGAAGGACGTTCTTCGCGTTCGTCTGGAACAGGATCAGGCCGGCAAGGATCCCCTGCACCGCGTTGGGCGAGAGGAGGACGGTCCCGTTGAAGCTCTCTCCTTTTTCCGCCCCGAGCGAGCCGAGGGCGTTCTCGCAGGCGCGCCTAGTGATCGGCTCGATATCGATCCCCACAACCGTGTGCGAGGCGTCGAACTGGTAGTCCATGTTTGAGACCTTGTCGCCGTCGCGTGCTGTAGCAAGGGCGAAGTAATTGAACAGGCTCCCTTTCTCGTGGAGCGCGTTCCCATGACTGCTGACGAGCGCTCGTTCGCCAATTTCGACGGAGAACATTCCGTCCCCCAGGATCAGTCGTCGATCGATTCCCCGAGCGAGGTCGAGTATTTGGATCGCGTACCCAATAGCTTGCTCAATGGTGAACCCCTCTGCCTTCGGGTCGTAAATTCCGTCTACGTACCGGATATTCGCCATAGGGGGGAGGATGTTCTTCTCATCTGCCGGGGACGCCTTGGCGAGGATCACCGCGTCGCGAGAGGTCTCATCGAGAGCCGAGAGGTCGTTAGTGGAAGAGAATCCCATACGCTTTCCGGCTAGCGCACGCACGCCGATCATCGTTTCCTGTTGCGCACGGGAGATCTGCAGATCGTCCTTCTCGATCATCACCGTGATCGTGCGCACCGACTCCCCGTAGACCTCTGCCTCATCAGCCCCGTGTCGCTGCGTACTCTCCAGAGTTTCCCGACACAGTTCAACAAGTTTCTTATCCGTCATTCCTGCTTCCCTCCGATCGTAACCACGCAACGCAGGTGCGGTCCGCCTGCGTCAACCTTTGCCCACTGCCCTTTACCACACCGTCCGGCTCCCAGGTCCCACGCGAAGTCGCTCCCAACAGCATCGACAGATTTCAATACGTCAAACGCGTTCCCCGAGATGGTGATCCCCCGCACCAGTTCTCCGACCTTACCGTTTTTGATACGGTGCGCCTCGCGCACCCCAAACATGAACTCGGCGTTAGAGTCGGCCTGCCCGCCGCCACCCAGCCCTTCGAGGAAGTAGCCGCTCTTCACCCCAGCGATCATCTCCTTCATCGAGGCGGTCCCTGGTTCGATATAGGTGTTGCGCATGCGGATGAGCGGTTCGTCGGAGTACTCGAATGCGCGTGCGTTTCCGGTCGGTTCCACCCCAAAATAGGCCGCACTCTCCCGGTTGTGGAGGTAGGAACGGAGGATTCCGTGATCGATGATCACTGTCTTCTCAGTCTTCACTCCTTCATCGTCGACCAGCAGCTCGCCGGCGGCGTGGGGCTGGTACTGCGAGGGGCCGCTGTCACACAGGGTAACGAGGTCCGAGGCGACCTTGACCCCGATCTTCCCGCTCGTGATCGCCCCGCCACGAACGGAGTCTGCCTCCACCGTATGCCCGATTGCCTCGTGGCTGAGCACCCCTACAAGGCCGGGGTCGAGGACGACGGTCGTCTTCTCTCCCGCTGGGTACGGTGCCTGTAACAGGTCGACGGCGAGTTTTACTGCCTTGTCGGCCATATGTTCCGGGGTACGTTTGATGAACAGATCGGCGAAGCCTCCGGTTATCCCCACCGAGTCCATCCCCATCGCCTGATCCCCATTGGCTTGAGCGACCGCAAGCGTGCGGAATTCCGGTTTGGCATCGAAGAGGTGTGCCGCTGCCCCATCCGATGTGATTATGATCTTCTCATCTTGAATCTCGGAGTAGGAGACGGAGGAGGAGACGATCTTCTCCGCGCCTTGACGGATGCGCTCGTCGATCCGCAAGACAAGGGCGAGCTTCTCCTCCAAGAGATGATCATCGAGAGGGTCATCGGTCATGACAGGAAATGTCCCTGTTGCGAAGGCGGCATCAGCCAATCCCGCGATCTTCTCTCGTTTGGATGATGAGGAAACCCTGGCTGCGTTCTGTGCTTGCATCATGGCCCCTCGGATCCCCTTCTCAGAGAGGTCGGTCGGGCTGGCAAATCCAAAGACACCATCGACAAGGGCGCGAACCCCTACTCCAGTCGTGCGAATCGTCGAGCTCTCCTCAAGCTGCCCATTCCGCACGGCGATCGTCTTTGTCCGACGCGCTTGATAGCGGAGTTCGACCCACCCGGTCGCCCCCCGCGCAATATCACGTAACAGTTCCAGCATCCTTTTTCCTCCTCCTAGAGTGTAATCACAAACGACAATCTCATGATACCCCGACTGTCACCGTGAGGCCAATGAATCGGTAATTGAGAGAAGCCCTCCACCCACAGGGCGGGGTATCCTTCACGATTCTCGTGATTTATCAGGCAACCGCTTACTTTCCCAATCTCTCAATGATTCAATCTCCCGATCACTCAATCACTCAATCATTCGCTCTCCGATCAGTTTTGGGTTCAGGAAAAGGGGACAAGGCTCCCCTCTTTCACGGTCGACCGACCTCTGACATTGCGCGTGCGCGGGGTAGGCTCTCCGATGGAGGGGATTGTCATCGCGATGAGAAAATACGCCATCGTCCTTCTGATAGGCCTGGGGGTGGTTGGCCTGTTGGGTTACGCCGCTCCACCGGCTCCTGTTGCGATCGGGTTCGGTGTGGGGGCTCCCCCTTTCATCCCGATCGAATGGTCCGAGTCGTTCTCCTTCCTCACTACGGAGTTCTTCCTCGATCCAAACCTCACTCTCCTATTTACACTGGGGACCTACCCCTCCGACTTTCCCACCCTCTACGAGGGAAGCGGAAGTCTCATCGTTAAAGCATGGCTTGGCCCGGTGGCCCTGTACGCAGGGGGAGGGCTAACCATCCAGTCACGGTTGATCAGCGATACTTGGTTCTGGATTCCGTTTGTGAACATCGCTGCTGGGGTACAGCTGTGGGTTACCGATTCGTTCGCTTTTATCACTCAGGTCCGTTCCATCGAACCTCTTCCTCCCACTTGGACCCTCCACCCGGAGGTCTCGTTCGGCCTGTCGCTCGCCTTTGGACAGGCGCACCCCTCTTCACTGCAGGAGGACGAGGGGATGTACCTCTGGCTCATTGTGGGTTTGGGTATTATCACATTTCTGGCGTACTACCCGCGAAGCTGACATTCGTCCCCCTCCGACATCTTCACATCGACAGTCATTTGTGCTATACTGGATGTCGACGTATCAATGACGAATACTGAGGGAAAAGAACAACGGGAAACGGCTCTGAATAATGGAGTGATCATACATCGGGGGGCCCTTGGGTCGTCCGATTCTGTTTGCGTACTTCCCCGTAAGTGAGGGCTTAGAGGAGAGGCACGGTTGAGGAGGAAAGAATGAAGGAGACCAAAGCAACAATTAACCTCAAGAAGAATTTGAGCAACGTGCCTGAGAAGAAGCAGGTGATTCAGGAGAGAACGTCGCGATCGGATAACCCAATTCGGACGTACTTCGGCGAGATCAGCCGCGTTCCCCTGCTTACACGCGAGGATGAAGTCAGACTATCCAAGCAGATCGAGGTCGGGGACAAACGGGCCAAGGAAGAACTTGCCGAGGCAAACCTGCGTCTCGTCGTATCGATTGCCAAGAAGTATCGCGGCTGCGGGCTCCCGTTTCTTGACCTGATCCAGGAGGGGAACCTGGGGTTGATGAAGGCGATCGAGAAGTTCGACTATACGAGAGGATTTAAGTTTTCCACCTACGCCACATGGTGGATTCGTCAGGCGATCCTGCGCGCGATTACCAACCGATCGCGTACCATCAGGGTCCCCACCCACATCAACGAGCTAATCCGCAAGATCTACCAGGTAGAACGGAACTACATCAAGGAGAATGGGCAGATGCCGACCTCGGAGAAACTCGCCGATGAACTCGAAACCACGTTGGAGAACATTATCAAGGCGAAGAAGACCGCGCAGAGCATGACCTCTCTCGATACACCGATTGGGTACGACGACGATGGTTCTGTCCTGGGAGACTTCATCAAAGATGATTCTGTCGACTCGCCGGAGAGGGAGACGTTCGAACACCTCCTCGTTAAGGAGTTGGAGAACGCCCTCGATGAGCGTCTCACCGATCGGGAGAAGCGCATCCTCGAGTTGCGTTATGGGCTGAGTGACTACCAGCCACGCACCCTCGACGAGGTGGGGGTCGAGTTTGGAATCAGCCGCGAGCGGGTTCGCCAGATTCAGAAAGAGGCACTCGCAAAACTGCAGGACTCCAACCTGAAGAAGCGCTTGGAGTGGTTTAAGCTCCTCTCCGAAGCAGCGTAAGAAGAATGGCTCCTCGCACTCCAGGTAAGGTACGGGACAGAGATCTCGTTTTCCGTCATTTTTTCTTGCCTTCTTGGCGTCTTTGCGAGAGTCATAAGCTTTTTCTCTCTCGCCCGTTCGTTGCACTCACTCAAGCCGCAAAGCTCGCCAAGAAATGTCGGGTTTCACTCTTCGCGTCTTTGTCTCCCCGAGTCTCTCCCTTCCTTCTTCGCACCTGCCGGTCATCAGAATACGACGGCATATAAGCCTCTGCAGCTCGGCGAGAGACTCATCTCGTTAATCTTTCTCTGTGTTACTTTAACCGTGAGAAACCAGAAGAATCAGAGGCAAGAGCAAGCGGTATCTATTCCATCTCCTCACTGTAGGAACAGGCCTTGTTGCTGCAGTGAAGCTTTCCTTTCTTCTCGACGAGAACACCTTCCTCGCAGGAAGGGCAGATCTTCACCGGTCGCTCGGAGATTGCGAATCGGCAGTCTGGATAACGATTACAGCTGTAAAAAGTGCGCCGTCTCTTTGTCGAGTACTTCTCGACAAGTACCCCCTCCTTACAGACAGGGCAAGGAACGCCGGTAGAGACAGGGGCTGTCTTTCCACAGTCCGCATTTGTGCAACGATAGTAACGCCCGTATCGTCCGTTCTTCAGCTCCATCGGAGCACCGCACTCAGGACAAGGGATCGCTTCCCCTGTCTCACTCTTGAGCTCCTCCAGCGCCTCTCGGATAATGAGTCCTCCCTCCGTATAACGATAAGGGAAGACTGGGGGTAGGCTTATCGTGTTCCGGCACTCCGGATAATTTGAGCACCCGAGGAAGTGAGATCCCTTCCAGTAGCGAAGCTCCATTGGGGCTCCACACTTCTCGCAGGCGACATCGGTCAGGACACGGAAGACCCTCTTTCCACCTTCGATACTCTCTGCAAGCATCCCTACCTGTTTGGAGAAGGGGCGATAGAATTCGTTCAACGCATTGACACGAGTCAGGGTTCCTTCTTCAATCTGATCGAGGTCCTCCTCCATGTGCGCGGTGAACTTGGCCTCCACCGTATCTTGAAAGTGTTCTCTCAGGAAATCGACCACCTCCTGCCCGAGGAGGGTCGGGTGGAGACTTCCGTTCTCTTTCACGACGTAGCCTCTGTCCTGGATGACAGAGATAATAGAGGCGTAGGTGCTCGGTCGCCCGATCCCTTCTTTCTCCAACAGGTTGACCAATCCCGCCTCGCTGTACCGCCGGGGTGGCTCGGTGAACTTCTGGCGCGTCTCCACCTTCTCCAGGGAGACCTCCTTTCCTTCTTGCAAGTCGGATGGGAACGCCTTCTCCTTTGCCTTCTGGTCGGGGAAGAGAGCGAGGAACCCATCAAAGATCAGCGTGCTCCCCCCCGCCTCCAGGGTGTAGATTCCCGCTTGCAGGATTGCCTTTCGCTGCAGGTAGACGGCTGGGAGCATCTGCGTCGCGAGAAAACGCCGGTAGATCAACGTGTAGAGCTTCCGCTGATCAGGAGAGAGGGAAGAGGCGATCGCCTCTGGTGTCCGCCCTACATCGGTCGGTCGGATCGCCTCGTGAGCATCCTGGGATCGTTTCTTGTTCTTGAAGTAGCGCGCCTTGGGAGTGAGGTACTTCTCTCCGTATTTTTTGACGATCATCCGGCGTGCTTCCGCCACCGCCTCATCGGAGGTCCTCAATGAGTCGGTACGCATATAGGTGATCAACCCCACGGTTCCTTCCCTCAGACTGATCCCTTCATAGAGCTCCTGGGCGATCTTCATCGTGCGCTTAGGGGTGAAATGGAGCGACGAGGATGCAGCCTGCTGCAGTGAGCTGGTGATGAACGGGGGAGAGGGTTGGCGGCGACGCTCCTTTTCAGTGAGCGCGTCGACGAATATCTTCTCTCCCTGTAGTTCGGCAGTGATCGCTTCAGCTTCTGTACCGGTATGGATGACAAACTTCTTCCCCGTCTTCTTTGTCAGGCTGGCGACAAACTGTTCCCCATCGTGCAGGTGAAGGTCGATCTCCCAGTACTCCTCAGCGATAAAGCGGGTGATCTCCGCCTCGCGATCACACAGGAACCGCAGAGCGACCGACTGCACCCGCCCCGCGGAGAGCCCCTCGAATTGGTTTCCCGCAAGAGCACGGGAGAGGAGCGGGCTCACCTGGTAGCCGACGAGCCGATCGAGGATCCGCCGCGTCCGCTGTGCCTCCACCTTATTGAGGTCGATCTGCTCAGGGTCTTCAAGGGCCTTTAGAATGACCGATTTCGTAATCTCGTTGAAGATAGGGCGCGAGAAGGCGTCGTCGTCTTTCACGACACGTTTTAGTATCGTGTACAGGTCGTAGGCGATCGCCTCCCCCTCGCGGTCGTGGTCGGTTGCGAGGTAGATCTTCTCCGCTCCCTTTGCCGCCTGGCGCAGCTCCGTAATGAGCTTGCTCCGTTTCGTCTCGAACTTTGGAGTGAACTCGTTTTCGATATCCACCCCGAGGTCCTTCTTCGGGAGGTCGCGCACGTGCCCCTGTGAGGAGAGGACCTTGTATCCCTTTCCTAGGTACTGGCCGATCGTCCGCGCCTTGGTCGGTGATTCCACGATAATCAGTTTATTCAATTCCATTGGCTCCTTTGTCGAATCGGACCATTATACAGAAGAAGAAGCGAAAGTCGAAGACAAGTATCTCTAGCTCGTTCCGCACGTGGAAAAAGGGGGCGCGGAGCGGATAAACTACGCATGTCATGAACGAAAAATCGATGCGATACGTTGTTTTTGAAGGGCTTCCCGCGGTGGGGAAGAGTGAGACCCTGGCCCTCCTCGCACGCTTCTACCCGGAGCGAGTGAGGGTTCTCCCCGAGTTGGTCAAGGAGGTTGTGACACGGGAGGAGATCGACCTCTTCTCCGCGCGAGAGCGCCTCACCGAGGCTATCCTCGCCGAGATCCCACACCGTAAGGAAGAGGTGGTGGCGATCCTTGCCAAAGGGCAGCTCTGCCTGGAGGAATCCCACCTTGGTGTTCACCTTGCCTACGCACACGCGCTCAACGATCGCTCGTTCATCGACGCTTACCGTACGATCAAGGACGCGCTACCTGAGCCGGACCTCTACCTGCGCCTCGAAATTCCGATCGATCTCTCCCTCGCGCGGCAGAAAGCACGCGGAACCGCCGCCTTCGACATCGATCTCTCCACCCTCAACCGGATGCTCGTTCACCTGAAAGGCTGGCACATTGCACAGGGGAGCCGGATCACGACCATCGATGCCGATCGTTCCCCCGCGACCTTCCTCGCTGAGATTGAACGACTACTTTGCCTCTCCTACACCGCAGGATCGGCTGACCTTGCGGATACGTTTGACCTTCTCTTCCTCCTCGGCCGTCCGGCAAGCGGAAAGAGCGAGTTCATAGACTTCATGGAGGAGTGCCCCCTCGAACGGCGAGCCGACCACTATCACATCGCCCCGTTCTCCGTGATCGACGATTTTCCTATCCTGTGGGAGAAGTTTGCGGAGGATGACCTGTGGGAGCGCCTTGGGCGAGGACGCCTCTACTCGAAACAGGCCGACGAAAACTACGCCGTTGTCGATCACGACATATGGCCGTTTTCCTTACCGGAATGATCAATCGACAGGTTGCACGCATTCTCGCTACACAGGACGCACTCTCCCAGAGGAGCCTCTTCGTCGAGTTCTCTCGTGGTGGAGAGAGCGGCTACAAGGATGCCCTGCACGGGTTCTCTAAAAAAGTCCTCTCCCGTACAGCGATCCTCTACGTCGACGTCTCGGTCGAGGAATCGTGGCGACGGAACCTTGCCCGCTACGACAGGAATAAGCGTGATGGGATACTTACCCACTCCGTCCCACGCGAGGAAATGAAAACAACCTACGGGAACGACGATTGGCCCAAGATCGCCTCATCTCCCCAAGGAACGCTGAACGTAAAAGGAATCGAAGTTCCGTATGTGACGATGGGAAACGAACCGGAGTCGACCGACCCCGATATCCTTGAACCCCGCTACAGGGCTGCCCTCGACCGGCTATACAGCCTGTGGAGTGCGCCGAGGAATTGAGAGATCGGAAGATTGAATGATCGGGAGATTGGGAGGTTCAATCACTTACTCGCTCAACCTTTAGTGCCTTCTAATTTCGGTTCGCACATCACGGATGCCGGTTGCGGAGCAAGACCGGAGGTCGAAGAGAATTCACCACGAAGAGCACGAAGAATGGAATCCGATGAGCTGTCGAATCGGGTAATTGACTAGGCAATGTTACCAAGCTTAAGAACGGGATCAAGCGCTTCGTCCTTTGGCTCCTTCGTGGTGAAACAATTCTGTACCTCGGCGAGAGTCTTGGCGCTTTACCCTTTTTTCTTTAGTTACCCACTCCTGTCTGCCTTACCGGCATAGGCAGGCGAAGCGACAAAGACTCTGGTTTAGAATAAGGCGGCTTCTCATTCTGCAGGCAACACCGTAATAGTCCTGGTTCCACCTGCCGCAGGTATCCCTGCCTTTCGTCCTTCCGTATATATGAGTCCGATCTGCACCTCATAGGTCCCAGGTTCGACAAAGGTGTGCTCGACCGTCATCCCAGACCCCGCAGCACTGTCGTCATCGAAGTCCCATCCATAGCTGAACATCCCTTCAGGGGGTGGGCTCATCCCCTCAGCAAAAGAGCAAGAGGCGTCGAAGGAGACGGTCAACGGAGCGTAACCTATGGTGGGATCAGCCTCGATGCAGGCAAACGGAGTATATGGGGACGGACTCTCGCACCCAAAGAGGAAGAGTAGGGCGAAGAGCCCCCCTACTATCACTAAGAACATTACAGTTTTAGATATTCTGCTCATTTTATTCATTTCCACCTCCCGTAAACATCGGCAAGATAAAGACCGTTTAGTTCCCCATACTGGCTCGAAAAGCACCATAGCTGTTACTAGGCCCTACTTACCGCAGGATGGCCATCGTTTTGATGTTCGACTGCCAGATCAGTTTGGGCACACCCATTTCCTTCTCGTATACGTAGGCTTTATACAGATAGATCCCGTTCGCCAATTGCTCTCCACCAAAGTTTGTTCCGTTCCAGGTTACGCGGTCGGTATCTTCCGCATACGGTTGGGCTACCTGCTGGCTTGATAGGTCATAGATCTTGATGACAACGCTATCAAAA
>JAUWNS010000204.1 GCA_030612485.1 Candidatus Bipolaricaulota bacterium | reverse complement strand
TGAAGGGCGGTGAAGTGCTGCGACGTGATCCGTTGAGATTGGAATAAGACATCCAGGCTGGTCTTCACGCTTCGCGTCAACGGAGCGCTGGTGTCTACTGCGATAAGGATCTCAGCCCCGAGGTCGATCGCTACGTTCGCCGGGATCTTATCGATCACCCCTCCATCGATCAGGTAACGTCCCTCGTGGAGGACGGGGGAGAAGATCCCCGGGACCGCGGCGCTCGCTGCCATCGCCAGATAGAGTTTCCCCTCGGTCAGCACAGCTCTCTCCCCACTCTCCAGGTCGGCCGCCACCGTGGCGAACGGAATCTGGAGGTCGGAGAAACTCTTGTTGGCGGTCAATAGGGAGAATAACTGGCACATGCGGGCGAGGTTCTCCGGGGCGGTCCCATCCTGGCGCCAGCTTGCACCACGCACATACTCAACCATCCCCCGCCCGATGGCGCGTTGCACCTCACGTAACGTGCTATCCGAGACCTGTAACAGACTGTTCAGGTCCAGGCAGTTGAGGATACGTTCTGCCTTGCGAAGGTCCATCCCGAGCGCCTTGACCGCGCCCATCCCGGCTCCCATGCTTGTCCCAGTGATGATGTCGATCGGGATCCCGCTATCTTCCAGGGCAAGGAGGACCCCCAGGTGAGCAAAACCGCGTGCCCCACCTCCTCCAAGAGCAATACCGACCTTTCGCTGTTTAAACAAAGAAAAACCCCCTTTGCTCGATCATAGTCGGGCAAAGGGGGTGAAACAAGGTCTGTTCTTATCTAGTAAGGCATACCACCCGGCATCTGCGGCATTGCCGGTGGCGTATCGTCCTTCTCCTTCACCTCGGCGACGAGCGCATCTGTGGTGAGGAGCATCCCCGCGATGGAGATCGCGTTCTGCAGAGCAGCACGGGTGACCTTCATCGGGTCGACGATCCCGGCGTCGAACATGTCGCGGTAGCTCTCGGAGATGACATCGAACCCAACCCCGGGCTTCTCCGCCTTGACACGTTCAACCACGATCGCTCCCTCGAACCCTGCGTTGTTGGCCAGCTGTCGCAGGGGGGCCTCCAGCGCCTTGCGGAGAATGTTGAGTCCGACTGCTTCGTCGTTCTTGAGTTTCAGGCTGTCGAGTGAGCTGGCTCCGTTCACCAGGGCCACGCCCCCTCCGGGGAGGATCCCCTCGTCGACGGCCGCCTTGGTCGCTTCGAGCGCGTCCTCCATCCGATGTTTCTTCTCGGAGAGCTCGGTCTCAGTCGGCGCACCGACCTTGATTACGGCGACTCCACCGGCGAGCTTCGCCTTGCGCTCTTCTAACTTCTCACGATCGTAGTCGGAGTCGGTCGTGTCGATCTGGGCCTCGATCTGCTCGATCCGTCCCTTGATCGCCTCGGTCGAACCGCCTCCCCCGACGAGGGTCGTGTTGTCGCTGTCCACCTTCACCCGCTCGGCGTGTCCGAGCATATCAAGGGTGGTGTCTTTGAGCTGCATCCCTGCATCCTCGGCGATCACACTCCCACCGGTGAGGACCGCGAGGTCTTCGAGCATCGCCTTGCGTCGATCCCCAAACCCAGGGGCCTTAACGGCACAACTGGTGAGCGTTCCCTTCAACTTGTTGAGGACTAGGGTCGTCAACGCCTCGCCGGTGACGTCCTTGGCAATAATGAGGATCGGTTTACCGCTCTGGGCTACCTTTTCCAGGAGAGGGACGAGGTCGGCCGCGTTCTTCAGCTCCTGATCGGTGATCAGAATGTGCGGGTTCTCCATCATGACTTCCATCTTCTTGGGATCGGTCACGAAGTACGGTGAGATGTACTCGCGATCGAACTGCATCCCCTCGACGACCTCGTAGTAGGTCTGGATCGTGTCGGAATCCTCGACCGTGATCACTCCGTCCTCACCAACTGCTTCCATCGCATCGGCAATGATCGCGCCGATCGCCTCATCGTTGGCGGAGATCGTCGCTACCTGGGCCGTCTCCTCCTTGGTCTTGAGGGCGCGGCTCTGCTTGCCCAGCGACTCGACGAGCTTCTCCGACCCCTTCTCCAGCCCTCGCTTCAACTCCATCGGGTTCGCCCCGGCAGCGAGGTTCTTGAACCCCTCTTCGATCATGGCATGGGCAAGGATCGTCGCGGTGGTCGTCCCATCGCCAGCGATGTCGTTCGTCTTGGAGGCGACCTCCTTGACGAGCTGGGCGCCCATGTTCTCGAACGAATCCTTGTACTCCTGCTCCTGCGCGATCGTCACCCCATCATTGGTGATGTCCGGGCTGCCGAACTTCTTGTCGATGATCACGTTGCGACCGCGGGGCCCGAGCGTAATACGAACAGCGTCCGCTAGCTTGTCGATTCCCGCCTTCATGTGGCGACGGGCTTCCTCGCCGAAAATGACTTCTTTGGCCATAGCAAAATCCCCCTTATCCTTAATTACTCGATGATCGCTAGTACGTCAGTCTCTTTGACCAGGAGGAGTTTATCTCCCTCCACTTCGATCTCGGTGCCGGCGAAACTGGAGACGAGGATCTCGTTTCCCTTTTTCACCGTGAACTTCTCATCAGTTCCTACGGCGAGCACCTTCGCCCGTACCACCTTATCGTTCTTCGCGCTCTCCGGGAGGACGATCCCTCCGGAAGTTGTCCGACTCTCTTCCTCGATCTTCTTCGCCAGGATCCTTTTGCCCAATGGCTTGATCTTCATTGTCCTATCTCCCTCCTTACGTTATTTTTAGCACTCTCATGTGCGGCTTGCTAAAGTATTCTAACCGGTACCCCCTTCCTCGTCAAGGCGAAGGTTGCTCCACCGTGATAATGGCGCTACCGTCTGGGTATGCCATCCGGGCGGACGCACTTGAAAATCGAGATGATCGGGCTCCTGATCGGCACCATCGCCGTTGCCGTTCTCGTTGTGGAAGGGAGGATCGACGCCTGGCTCGGAGGGATCTTCCTCAGTGCCTACCTCTTTTCGAGCCTCTTCCTGAGCCCCGATCTCGATCTCCACAACAGCCGGGCGACGAAACGTTGGGGAATCGCTCGTGCCTTGTGGCTTCCCTACTCATGGGTCTTCCGCCATCGTGCCGTCTCGCACCACCTCTTATTCGGCCCATTGACGCGGATCGCCTATCTGGGGGGGATCCTCCTTCTCATCCTATGGGGGATTGGTTCTCTTACAGGGAGATCCCTATGCCCGGTACTCCCGCCGTGGCCGATCTTCCTCGCGGCCCTCTGCGGGCTCTACCTGCCCAATCAGATACACATCGTCGTCGATCGATTGGTATCGTTCCATCGACACCGCTAGGATGTTGTGAGGCCTTCCCCCTCCCTCTATAATGGGAAGTATGAAGGAATGGACCCTCTATTTGATATCGGTCGTTGCGCTCCTCGGATTGGTTCTCCTCTATCAGGTGGCAGGCCCCTACTATGAAGTAGGGATCGCCTCCTGGTATGGACCAGGGTTCGACGGAAACTACACTGCGAACGGCGAAGTCTACGACATGAACGGGATCAGCGCAGCTCACAAGACCCTCCCCTTTGGAACGATCGTCAGAGTAGTCGAGTTTTCGACGGGGAAGAGCATAGTCGTGCGCATCAACGACAGAGGGCCGTTCATCGAAGGGCGGATCATCGACCTCTCCAAGGGGGCGGCAAGGAAGTTGGGGATCATCGACAAGGGGATCACCAAGGTAGGATTGCGAATCATCCGCTGGCCCTAAAGCCATTAACTACTCGTTTCTTTGCGGCTCGGCGAGGGACTCATCTCGTGAATCTTTCTCTGGGTTACCCTGCCTTAGCCGTGAGGAACCACAAATGTCCTAATGCCCCGAAATCGCCGAAACTAACGATAAGTGCTCTCAGTGCGCATGATGATTGCTGCAACCTCAACCATGCTCTTTGCCTGATCAAGAGCGGAAACAATGCGGTAACGTCCCACGCGCTTGCGCAACGTGCCTTTGAACCTTCCGCTCTTGATTGGGCGAACATCGCCGCTTGTGGGATCTCTTTCCATCTCTTCGATGGCCTGTGCGATCTGTTTGCGGCGATCTTGAGGCAAGCAACTGAGATGTTTGGCCGCTTGGTTCGAGAGCCTACAGGTCCAGC
>JAUWNS010000189.1 GCA_030612485.1 Candidatus Bipolaricaulota bacterium | reverse complement strand
TTCGTGCAGTGGTAGGGATCGTTCTGTTGTTTTGTTCTCCATGGATAACCTCTCTTGCTATCGCTAATAATTTGCAACTGCAAAAAAGTTTACCTCAATTATTCTCTTGTGTCAATGGGAGATTCTTCCGCGATTGAGATAAGAGGTTCCTTGTCGTTTCGAGTGGCTAGCTGAAGATACGGCACGTAACAGAGTGCCTCTCGCGAAGTCGCGAAATAGTAATGCGTAATGAGTGAAAGGTAATGAGAAAGAGAAAGAGCATTTTCTCGCAAAGTCGCAGAGACGCAGAGAACGCAGAAAAAAGGGGAAAGAACAAGGATCAAAGGCATGTCTTAGCGATCTTGGCGTCTTGAGTGAGTGCAACGAACGGGCGAGAGAACGGCATTCTATCATTTGCGGTCAGGATTCGTTACCTACTCCAAACAGCAAAGAGCCAGATAAGAAGATCTGTGGGTCTTACCGAACGAGAAGGACTTGATGATCTTGACGACGGAGAGCGGGATAAGGGCCACTGAGAAAGGAGCGTCGGGGCGGCATCTGAATATTTCGAGACTCAAAAAAGCCTTCAGTCTGTTGATTCTTCGTCACACTCGGGGACTCCACGGTTCCTGGACCTTGAGTTAATAGAAGGCTTATTCCCTTTCGATTGGAGGACGATGAGAGTTCTTCTTCCTTTGTCGGTGGCGACATCTCCTTTGGCTATAGCTCTTAATGGGAACCGCTCGTTCGATCCTCACGTGCACCCGTTCCCCGACTGCGTAGACATCCCTCGTCCCGGTCCGTGCACGAAGGTCGAGTTCGCCCGCCTGTAACCGATACTCGATGGCGTTCCCCAGATACGTCACGCTCTTGATCGTTGCTGCCAGGCCTCCGTCGTTATGGCTGATCGCAATCTCTTCCGGACGGACTGTCAGTAGCGCCGGGCCTGATATGGGTAAGGTGACGTGGGAAAGAGGCACGCTCTTTCCGTCTTCGAGGGCTAGGATCGCGTCCCCATTTTTAGTTTGCACCTCTCCCGAGAGGAGGTTCCCTGTGCCGATGAATCGGGCGACGAACTCCGTTTGCGGGTGCTCGTAGATCTCTGAGGGTTGGTCGAGCTGGATCAACCTTCCTCTTTCCATCACCCCGATCCGATCGGCGAGGGCCATCGCCTCGGTCTGGTCGTGGGTGACATAGAGCATCGTCAGTCCCGTCTTACCGTGAATCCGTTTCAACTCTTCACGCATCTCCTCGCGCAGCTTGGCGTCGAGGCTTGAGAGGGGTTCGTCGAGGAGGAGGAGGCGAGGGTCCATTATCAGGGCGCGGGCGAGAGCCACGCGCTGTTGCTGTCCTCCTGAGAGCTCGTGCGGATAACGGCGCCCAAGACCGTCCAGTTGAACCAGGGAGAGCATCTCTTCTACCTTGCGGCGGATCGTCGCTCTCGGAATTCTGCGAACCTTAAGAGGGTAGGAGATGTTCCTAAGAACGGTGAGGTGCGGCCAGAGGGCGTAGTTCTGGAAGACCATCCCTATGCGACGGAGATGGGGGGGAGTACAGATGCCTCTCTTATCGGAGAAGACCAGCTCGTTTCCCAGAAGGATTTCACCGGAATCGGGGCGTTCAAGGCCAGCGATCGACCGCAGAAGGGTCGTCTTTCCACACCCGCTTGGTCCCAGAAGGACAAGGATCTCACCCGTGTTGGCGGATAGGTTGAACTCCTCCAAGGCGACCGTCTTGCCGAATCGCTTGTGTAAGTTCGTGGTCTGTGCCAAGCTCATTGCACCACCTCCATGCTCCTACTCAACCTACCCACTATCAGATGACCGGCCAGCGTGATGAGGATCACAATCACAGCCAGAGCAGAGACCGCTTCAACGCCGATCGTTTCGCGGAAGGAAAAGAGAACAACGCCCACCGTCTCCGTCCCTTGGGTATGTAGCATCAGCGAGATGGGAATCTCACGCATACCCATGAGAAAGACGAGGATGAAGCTCGTCAGGATACCAGGCTTTAGAAGAGGGAGAAGAACGTCCTTTAGACCCCGCAACCATGAGGCTCCCGATAACCAGGCTGCTTCCTCCAATGAAGGATCGAGGGAGCGAAAAGAACCGCTCAAGTTGCGCAAGGCAAACGGGGTGAAGGCGACAACGTAAGCTACGATGATGATCCAGGGGGTGTTGTAAAGGACAAGAGGTGGTTTCATCCAGGCGAGGATCATCGTTGTCGCTAATACCGGTCCCGGTATGGCGAGTGGAAAGGTTACGAGAAGGTCGAGCAAGCCCCGCCCGGTAAGCTTGGTTCGGGTCGAGATATAGGCGGTAAGAAAGCTTAATAGGACCGCGATACAGGCCGCAATGATCGCAAAAATGAGGCTGTTTTGCAAGGCACCTCCAATAAGCTTGTTCTGAAAGATCGCAAGGTAGTTTCCCAAAGACATGTTTTGGAGAGTCAAAGGGATTCCCCAAACCTTGAGCAATGAGGTGGAGAGGAGAGTCAGCAAAGGGAGGACACTCGTGAAGAGGATGAAGCTCAGCAGACCGACAGTCACGGGCAAGCGCCAGTGGCCAAGCTTGATCGATTCAGGTCTCTTGCTCCCTGAAGTAGTGGTGATGTAGCTTCCACCCTTGGTGAACGCCTTATGAAGCAGGAAAGCCCCCCCTGAGCATGCCCCCAGGATGACTGAGAGGACACAGGCCATCTGAACGTCGTAGTGAGAGAGGGCAGCGTAGATCCGGGTTGCCAGTACGTAGTGTCTTGTAGGGAGACCTAAGGCGGCGGCGACAGAGAAACAGGCGATCGTGTGGATGAAGACCAGGAGAGCGGCCGAGAGGATGCTGGGAAGGGCCAACGGGAGGGTGACCGTGGTGAAAACTTTCCACCTTGTGCCGCCGGAAGCGGCCGCGGCGTCTTCGAGGGAGGGGTCGGTTCGGGTGAGGGCATTTGCAGCAGCCCAGAAGACGAGTGGGTAAAGGTAGATCGCCATGACGGCGATGATCCCCTCCAACGAGTAGATCTCGATCGGTGGAGAGGACAAATGGAAGCACCTCATCAGTGCAGCGTTGAGATAGCCGGCCCGGCCCAGGAGCTGAATCCAGCCGATCGTTCCGATGTAGGGGGGCGTGATAAAGGTGAGGAAGATAAGGCCGCGGAAGTAACGTTTGAACGGGAGATCGCTCCGTGTGATGAGCCAAGCCATTCCTGTTCCGATCAATACCGTCAATAGAGTGACCGCAGCGCTCGTATAAAGGGAATTGCCAAGGGCGATAGCGTTCTGTGGGTTGGCAAACGCCTCGTGATACTTGGTGAGCGCGAACCCTCCATGAAGGCTGTGAAGGAGGAGTAAAGAAAGAGGGTAAACGACGATGATGAGTAGAACTGCGATAACAATAGCCATCACTATCGCCCGTGGTTCGATTCTCCTTCGTACTCCCGCGCCCATAGCTACCTCCTGTATGGACGGGGAAGGAGGGTGATCTCTCACCCTCCCTCCCGACCTCCTTACCCGCTGATGGACCCACGCTTGCAGTCCTTCAGCTACTCACCATAGATGACGGTTTCCCACTTATCCCTAAGTGCCTGATCGTGTCGATAGATCCATTCCCAATCGGGTGTTATCGCTTTAAATTCCGCGGGAATACCTTCAGGTGTAGGAACGTCCGCCCTTACCGGGGCAAACCCGTATTTTGTGGCGATCTTCTGCCCCTGAACTGAGAGAACGAAGTCCAAGAACTCCTTGGCCAACGCGGTGCTCTCCGGCGAACGATTCGCATCTTGAACGATGGCGATCGGTCTGGGGATTGCGATCGCGCCCTCCTTGGGCCAGACGATCGCGAGGGGACTCTCCACCCCCTGTTTCTTCGCCTTCTTGAGCATCCGTAGCGGCGCGTCGTGAACCCCAATCCCCACGAGCGCCTCGCCTGAGGCGACCACTTCGGCGACCTTCCCTGCGTTATCGGTCAGCATTACCTCGTTTCCCCTTAAGGATTTAAGGAAGTCCCAGTCGAAACCCTGGGCCTGGACAAGGCCGCACACGATGGCAAACGACGCGGAGCATAGAGAGGGATCGCCGATGACCACCCTCCCACTCCATTGAGGATCGAGGAGACCATCCCTCGCTGAAGGGGCGTCCGTTGGCTCGATCCTACCCTTGTTGTACACGATAATGGCGTAACGGCCGTTGGCTAAGGTGAAGTGCTCCTCTTGCGTCCTGTACTCAGGTTTTATCGCTGCTAACGCAGGCGAGGTGTAGGATAGAAGCTGATCGGCATCCCTTAACAGCATGTATATCGAGGGATCGGCACCGTAGAGGACATCGGCCTGGATATCCCCCGCCTCCATCTCGGCACGGACCTTGCGGCACCACGCCCCACTGACCACGGTGAGCA
>JAUWNS010000106.1 GCA_030612485.1 Candidatus Bipolaricaulota bacterium | reverse complement strand
GCCAGAAACTCCTCAACAACCTGACTCTTAAACGCCTTGCTGAACTTCCTCTTGCCTGCCATGAAATGACCTCCTCGCGACCCTGCAGACAATGTATTAACTCCCACACCTATCTGTCCAGTCGCAGGGGTTCACTCCAACTTATGCCATACTACCCTGCTACTACACCGCTTCCGCAAAGGAACGCTTTCCTACCTGGATGAGGATGGGTGGCTCGAAGGGAAGGTCAATATCTGCCGATGCGATCCGCTCGTCGTTGATCTTCACCCCGCCCTGTGCGATCAGGCGCTTGGCCTCCCCGCGGCTCTTCACAAGGCTTGAAGCTTGCAATAGATCAACTATCCAGATCGTCCCGCCCTCCTTGATGAGTGCACGATCGATCTGCACCTGTGGGACCTCGCTTGGGCGCTCATGCTGGATGTGCACGCGATCGAACTCCTCCTGCGCCGCCATCGCCGCGTCTTTGTCGTGATAGATTGACACAATTTCTCTCGCCAGTACGCGTTTTGCATCGCGGGGTGCATCTTCGATCATCGGCTGCACATCCTCCACGCCGACGTCGGTGAGCTGGTAGAAATACTCGTACAACAGGTTGTCCGGTATCGAGAGGATCTTTCCGTACATCTCCTCTGGCTCTTCACCGATCCCCACGTAGTTTCCCGTTGTCTGGCTCATACTGCGCTCTCCGTCCGTCCCGATCAACAACGGAACGGTGAGGATTACCTGCGGCTCTTGCCCGTATTCACGCTGAATGTCGCGCCCGACAAGGAGGTTGAACAGCTGATCGGCCCCACCAAGCTCGACATCGGCATGGATCGCGACCGAGTCGTACGCCTGCGCTAGTGGATAGAGGAACTCGAGGATGCTGATCGGGAGATTGCCGGCGAACCTCTTCGCGAAGTCGTCGCGTTCGAGCATGCGGGCGACGGTGTACTTGGATGTTAATGTGATCACGTCGGCAAAAGTGAGCCTTCCTAGCCACTCCGAGTTGTAGCGGATCTCGGTCTTCTCGGGATCGAGGATCTTGAACGCTTGCTCCACGTATGTGGCCATATTGCGCTCGATATCCTCTGTGTTCATCGCCGCACGTGTGGATGATCTACCGGAGGGGTCGCCGATACGCCGTGTAAAGTCTCCCACAACGAGGACCCCCGTATGACCGAGGTCTTGAAACTGGCGCATCTTGCGCAAGGGGATCGAATGACCGAGGGTTAAGTGCGGGGCGGACGGATCGATTCCGAGTTTAATCCGCAGAGGTTTTCCAGTCTGCTCTGATCGCTTAAGCTTCGCTATCAGATCCGGAATAGGAATAAGCTGATCCACGGTCGGGCGCAGTCTCATTCGGTTTGCAAGTTGGGTGAACTTTTCGTCCATCGGCGGCTCCTACGTTCGAACAACAGAGACAATACGATCATCGGGATCGAGATCGATCAACCGGACTCCACGGGCGTAGCGGCCGTAGGTATTAATCGTTCCTGCGAGAATGCGGATCACTTTCTGCTCGGTGATTATGATGATCTCATCCTGGCCAGAGACGATCCCGATCGAGACGAGCGGGCCCGAATCGCGGTCGAGCTTAATCCCGAGAACTCCCTTTCCTCCACGTCCTTGCAGCGGAAAATCGGCCAATGAGACACGCTTTCCATAGCCACGCTCGGTGACCATCAACAGCTTCTTATCCATGGTGATATCCCGCTCCATCGCGGCCATCCCGATCACGTAGTCCCCCTCTTCGAGTCGTATTCCGATCACTCCGCGCGATGGGCGTTTAGTCAGTCGTACGTCCTCCTCGCGGAAGCGGATCGATTTTCCGTCTTGCGTGGCAAGTAGGAGCTCACCATCTCCAGAGGTTCCGTGAACATCAACCAACCGGTCATCATCATCAGCATTCATGGCGATGATTCCACCTGCATGGACGTTCGAGTAATCGGCAAGCCGATTCCGGTTGACGATCCCATTATGGGTCGCCATCAGGCAGCGCTGCTCTCCCACTTCTTTGAAATCGGCGACGGGGAGAATGGACCGCACAACCTCGTCCTGTTCGAGGGCAACCACAGTACGCAGGTTTTTTCCCACCGCGTCGCGCTTCATCGACGGAAGCCGGTACCCTTGCGTTCGGTAGACCCTCCGCTGATCAGAGAAGACAAGAATCTCATTGCGTGCATTGACGAGGGAAGTCGAGCAAATATAGTCATCATCCTTCGTCCGCAGCCCGATTACCCCTTTTCCCCCACGTCCTTGGCTGCGGAACTCGATCGCCCGCGGGGCGTTGACGTAGCCGCGGTTGGTGATCGTTACCATCAGGTCATAGTCGGGGATAAGGCTGTTGAAATCGACGTTCCCACTCTCATCGGTGATCAGTGTTCGCCGCTCACTCACGTACTTCTCGGCGATCTCATGCAGTTCGCGCTTGATAGTCTCGTCCAACAGGATCTCGCTCCCGAGAATTCGTTCGTACTCGACGATCGCGCGCAATTTCTCCTCATACTCAGCATCGATCTTCTCTTGTTCGAGTGCGGTCAACTGAGAGAGACGCATCTTCAGGATGGCATCGGTCTGTTCGTCCGTGAGGGCGAGCTCCTCCTTGAGGTGAGCAGCCGCCGTCTTAGTATCCTTCGCGGCCCGGATGATCTCGATCACCCGCTCGATATTTGAGAGCGCGATGCGATACCCGTCAAGGATGTGAGCCCGCTTGCGGGCAACGTCCAACCGGTGCTCGGTCCGACGACGCACCACCTCACGGCGGAAGTCGATGAAACAGTTCAGGATTTCTTTAAGCGAGAGCGTACGCGGATTCCCATCGATAATAACGAGGAAGACCGCGGCGAAGGTGCGTTCGAGCGGGGTGTACTTGAAGAGCTGGTTCAGTACGACGTTCGGGTTGGCCGAGCGCTTCAATTCGACGACGATGCGCATCCCTTCGCGGTCGGACTCATCGCGCAGGTCACTGATCCCGTCGATCTGGGCAGCATGGACCTTATTGGCGATCGACTCCACAATGGTCGATTTCTTTATCAGATACGGAATCTCGCTGATTATGATCCGATCATCCTCGATCGTGGCCTTCCCGCGCATGGTCATCTTCCCCTGCCCGGTGCGGTACATCTCCTCGATCCCGTCCCGGCCCATGATAATGCCGCCGGTAGGAAAGTCCGGGCCAGGGATGTGCGCCATGAGGCCCTTCGCCGAGACGTGCGGGTCGTCCATCAACGCGATGATCCCATCGATGAGTTCACCCAGGTTGTGCGGCGGAATCTGGGTCGTCATCCCGACAGAGATCCCCCATGCCCCGTTCATCAACAGGTTTGGGACCTTTGCTGGGAGGACGACCGGCTCCTGGAGGGAGTCGTCGAAGTTCGGCGTCCAATCGACCGTACCCTCCCCTAGCTCTTCGAGAAACTCGGTGGCGATCGGTGAAAGCTTGGCCTCGGTGTAGCGCATCGCTGCTGATGAATCCCCGTCGATTGAATTATGGACAAAGACGCCATCAGCGAGCAGGAAGTTATGATGCACATCTACGGTGATGTCATATACGTCGGCTTGTTCTGCAAGCATTCGTTTAGCAACCACGCGATGATTATAGGTGTGGGCTTCCTTCACCATCTCCTCGAAGCTGGTGAAGTAGCGAAGTGCGGTCTTTAGGCTAGGAACCCAATTCTCATTACGCCTTTCCTCGTACACCGCAGGAGTAAGCTCTCCCTCAATGGTCGCATGGAGCCGGTTCACGTAACACAAGATCTTGCTGCGCATGACCCGTTGTCTGTAACTGGGATCGGACCATCTCGCACGGAGGGCTGCGGTCGCATGCTCGGTTAACTCCTCCATCATCTTTGGGTTCTGAGCCAGCCGTTGCGCGTTGCTCCGCTGGACTCCAGCACGTTGCCTTTGCCGAAACTCTTCATCGCTCCATTGTCTCTCTATCTTACGGCGATGGAGTTCCCGAGCTTGTGGCTTCTTCCATAGTTCGTGTGCCATCCGGGTGAAGTGATCGCGGGGAAACTTAGCCCGATACTGAGGGTCCTCCCAGGAGCGCTTGGATCTCTCCGATATCTTCTTGCGAATCTCCTCGGAAGCGAGTGCTTCCGTAATCGCTCGGATGATTTTCTCTCTCATCTCGTCATTTGCCCACATACGGCGACTCTTCTCGGAGATGATTCGAGCAACACGCTCCTTTTGCTCTGGACTGAGCGGGCACTTCTCGATCCCCGTGAGCGCCTCGGACATCCTCCGACGATACTCCGGATCGGCCCAGAGGGCCTTCATCCGTTGGGAGATCTCCTTCCGTCTCTCCGGATACTCACGGTAATAGGCACGTAGAGCCCAAGCGATCCTGCGACCGTTGCGAGCACGGAACTCCTCACTGCGATTCTGCCGCACGAGACGCTGGCGACGGGCTTCCAAAGCCTCCGGATGCTCTTGGTAATAGCGTTGGACCCCTTGTCGTTGCTTAGCTCTGAACTCCTTGTCTGCCCAGAGTTCAGTAAGCTGCGCCGCGTGCAGGTGCAAATGTGCTAAGAAACTCATCCGTTCTATGTTATCCGGTGAGTTATTCCACCGATTGAAATCCTTGTGGTGTCGAACGAACGGGCCCTTCGACCGGGCAACGTGACCGTTGTGGGCATTGAATTCATCCGCTAAGTGATGCACAAACTCCCACTGCCCGGTGAGTGGTTGCTTGACCCGCAAGTAATCATTTAACCCCTCTTTGATCGGGGCCGTGTCGAAATAACCCGGCATCAGGGAGTCATCAGCGGTGAGATCCCGCGCCTGTTTGTACGTCCCATCCTGCAGTAGGAATCGATGATCCGGTGTACACCGGACCGTCTCACCGTTATCCAGCGTAAGTGCTATAAGCGAGGCATTGCGTCGGGTAATCCGAGCATCCCTTCCCTCACCTACGACGATCCTCCCGCTTCGGTCTACGGAATAGACACAAAAGATCTCATCAGGCGGCAGCTTCGCCAACTCCTCGAATGATTTCTCCGTCCCATCGAGCAACTTGATCTTGGTCTCTCCGGTGAAACAACCGAAGTTTCCCTGTCCATCAACTAGCGGATAGCGGTAGGAGAATGGTTGTGCCATGTTGACCATCGTATCGTAGATAGCCGTATCTCCGTGTGGATGGAACTTTCCCATTACCTCACCGACGATGCGCGCCGATTTCTTGTGCGGTTTGGAGGGGGTCAGGCCAAGTTCACGTAGGCCGTAGAGGATCCGCCGCTGCACGGGCTTCAGCCCATCGCGCACGTCAGGGATCGCCCTACCACGGATGACGCTCATCGCATAGTTGATGTAGGACTGCTCCATCTCCTCTTCGATGAACGTCCTCTCGATCCGCTCCATACCGAAAACCGCCTCTCGTAACAGGGATATATACCGGTAAAGATTACCGAAATTCTAGATGGGATGCAAACTTAAGCGCGTTTTAGAAGTTCCTTGTCCTTTCGCCTGCCTGTGCCGGCGAGGCAGACAGGAGTGAGTAGCGACTTCTAATTTCGGTTCGCACGGGACGGATGCCGGTTGCGAAGCAAGACCGGAGGTCGAAGAGAATTCACCACGAAGAGCACGAAGGACACGAAGAATGGAATTCGATGACCGAATCCCAAACGACAAAGAGCAAGAAAAAAGCTTGTGCCTCTCGCAAAGACGCAAAGAACGCAAAGATTAAAGCGTTGCGTAGGGAAAAGAACCAGAACCGAAGGCATCTCTTGGCGATCTTTGCGGCTTGAGTGAGTGCAACGAACGGGCGAGAGAAAAACGGTTCCTTGTCGTCTCGAGTGGGCAGTGACTTCTAATTTCGGTTCGCACGGGACGAATGCCGGTTGCGAAGCAAGACCGGAGGTCGAAGAGAATTCACCACGAAGGGCACGAAGAATGGCATTCGGTTCAAGCTGCAGCATCCGCAACTAGTGGAGTACAAAGGCATACACCTGGACTGTGGCTATTACGTGGACTTGCTGGTAGAAGACAAACTGATCATCGAGTTGAAGCGCTTCGTGCTCTTCGTGTCCTTCGTGGTAAAATAATCCTGTACCTTTGCGAGAGTCTTGTCGCTACACCCTTTCTCTTTAATTACCCACTCGAAACGACAAAGATCCGTTTTAGATGATGGTGAACGGGTCGACCGCATCGCGCAGGGCGTCTCCCAAGAAGTTGAACGCAAGGACCGCGATGACGATGAAGACCCCTGGGATCAGGAGCCACGGGTGTTCCTCGATCCCCGAGATGTTCGTCGCCGCGTTCAACAGCTGTCCCCAACTCGTCATCGGCTCGTGAATGCCATAACCAAGGAAGGAAAGCGCCGCCTCGGTGAGCATCATCCCCGGAATGGTCAGCGTTGCTGCAACGATGAGGTAACTCGTGATGTTCGGGGTGATGTGACGCAGGATGATCCGTATATCACTCGATCCGGCCGCCTTTGCGGCGGAAACGAAGTCCATCTGGCGGATAGCAAGGACCTGCCCGCGGATTATCCGCGCCATCCCTGCCCAGCTGACCACGGCCAATGCCGCGATGATCCCCATAAAGACAATGGTGGCAGGGAATCCAAATCCCGACAGGGCCGCCCCCATCACCAGGAGGATCGGGAGCCCTGGTATCGCCATGAAGACCTCCCCAAACCGTTGGAGGAACATGTCGATCCCCCCGCCGTAGTATCCGGAGATCCCTCCCAGGACGATCGCTATTGGGAAGATGATCAGGATGACGAGCGGACCGACCGCGAGGGAGATCCTCCCACCGATCATGGTACGGGTGAACAGATCGCGTCCATACCCATCCGCTCCAAGGAGGAAGATCATCGCTTCGTCGCCATTCGCTGAACGGGCTCCGAAGAGGTGAATGTCGGTCTTAAATAGACCAAGCATTTTGTACTCGGACCCACGAACAAAGAGGCGGATGTAGTACTTTGTGCTCGTGTCCTCGACAAAGGTCGGTGTATAGGTCACCTGGTCGAACTGCCGCGTGGTCTTGTAGACGAACGGGCGCAAGGAGAAGCCATCATCACTGCGAAAGTGGAGCGTAGACGGAGGAGAGAAGGAGTAGGAATTGTACTGGTCCTTATAGTCGTATGGCGCGACAAACTCCGCAAAGACCGCGCTCACAACTAAGACCAGCACGATCGCCATACCGATGTTTCCCAAACGGTGCTTGCGAAAGGCTCGCCAGATCATCTGCCCCTGGGAGAGGCTTACGTGCTCGCGCTTTCTAACTTCTTTCTCTAATTCCTTCTTCTTGCGAAACCACGCCATAGTCTATTTATCTCCTTAAAATCTTAGCCGTAGCGGATCCGTGGATCGACCCAGGCGAGCAGGATGTCCGCGAGCAGGTTCCCCACCAGCAAGAATAAGCTGAAGAAGAGGAGCCCGCCCATGATCACGTACGTATCCTGCCCCTGCAGGGCAGAAAAGAACGCCCGCCCAACCGTGGGTAGGTTAAGAACGATCGCCGTCACCAGAGAACCGGAGACCAGGCCGGGAAGGCTCATCCCGAGCATGCTGACCAGCGGATTGATCGCGTTTCGGACCGCGTGCTTGTAGATGACGACCCTTTCGTTCAACCCCTTGGCACGCGCTGTCTGGACGTACTGGAGCGACAGGGTATCGAGGAGGCTCCCGCGCATGTAGCGCAGCAACCCGGCCATCCCGGAGGTGCCGATAACCAGCCACGCCGGCCAGATGTGCCACAGGAGGTTCCCAACCTTTGCTAGCGACCAGGGAGCCCCGATAAAGCGATTATCGAACAATCCACCAACTCCCAAACCGTAGTTCCCTACCTTGAAGATCGCGACAAGGACCCACAGCACAACCAACGCGAAGAAGAAGTTGGGAACGGAAAGCCCTAAGAAACCGAAGAAAGTAAGGGTATGGTCGCTCGGCTTGTACTGGTGGGTCGCGGAGTAGATCCCCAGTGGGATGGCGATGAGCCATGTCAACAGCATCGTGGTCGATGCGATGATTAGCGTCCACATCAACCGGTCGCCCATGAACAGGGTCCAGTAGACCGGCCGC
>JAUWNS010000034.1 GCA_030612485.1 Candidatus Bipolaricaulota bacterium | reverse complement strand
AGGCCCGGATGGAATAACTGAGGTTCATGATAAGGAAGCCTCGGAGGGTACAAGACAATTTAAGCTAGCCTACCCAGAGGGTGGCACAGTTCTCGTCAACGTCAAGGCCGAGGATTCCTCTGGATCAAGCGCGTCAGGGATAACCAGTGTGTCGTTGGAGCCATCACCTCGGGTCGAGATTGGCGAAGGTGTTCTTGACAAAGGTATCCTCGCGTGCCGCAAGATGGCCTTCTCTACCGAGGAGGATTTCGTAACCCAGGGCCCGGAACCAGCGGATGGCAACCCGATCATCTCTGACGGCGATCTCTTGGGGATAGGCTGCGTGGTGTGCGCCCGCAATGCCGACCTGTTGCAGGGCTTCAAAGTGACGGTAGATCTTGGTCTTGACGCTGTCGATATCATTGATGTGGATAGGTATCTGGTGGCCTTCTCCACCGAACTGGATAGCCCCAACACCGGTCAATTCACTGCCGGCGACTTGCTGACAACAAACGGGGCCGTCATCCCCAACGCTGCTTTGCTTTACGGGTTCCACCTACGCATGGTCGATCTGGGTTTGGATGCAGTTCACTTTGTGGGAGAGTCAGGCAGGATCATCGAGTTTCTTGACTACGTCAGGAGTGCAGGGCGGGAGTACTGGCTGAGGGAAGGTGGATTGCAGGCCTCCTTACGTCAGTATGGCTTGGATATCTGGTTCTCCACCGAGGGGACAGGGCCGTATCCCCCACAACCTGCCTTCCTCGACGGGGACCTCTTGTCAGCGCGGGATGGCATCATCGTTGCCCGCAACTCTCTCCTCCTACCGCCGGGGGTCCCAGCCGGAATCCCAAATCGAGGAGTGGATTTCGGGCTCGACGCCGTCACCTGCGATCGGGCTGGGAACAGGGAGCATATTCACTTCTCTACTGAGATCCTCTACAAGAGGGAGCCTGGCTTCACCGACGGGGATGTGCTTCTCATTCTCGATGGTGTGGTCTACACCAACAAGGACCTGGTCTATTGCTTCGAGCCCAAGAGCAACTTTCTGGGCCTCGACGCGCTCTACATCGACAGACCGTGATATTTAAAGATCCACGAGCAATCTGGCTTGAAGACGAATTCCCTGCTCGAACAGGTATTTTGGTCAAGACATACGAAAGGAGGCTGACATGAGAAAAAGGAATATGATGGTAGCGTTGTTGGTGCTTCTGGCGGTGATCTTGCTTGTATCCGCAGGCCCCGCCATCGGGCAAGTCGGTCGGGAGGCACTGAAGAACTGTGGTGGGATAGTCTTTTCCACCGAGGAGGACTTCGTAACCCAGGGTCCGGAGCCAGCGGATGGCAATCCGATCATCTCTGACGGGGATCTCTTGGGGGCAGGCTGTGTGGTGTGTGCCCGCAATACTGACCTGTTGCAGGGCTTCAAAGTAACGGTAGATCTTGGTCTCGATGCTGTCGATATCATTGATGTGGATAGGTATCTGGTGGCCTTCTCAACCGAACTGGATAGCCCCAACACCGGTCAATTCACTGCTGGCGACTTGCTGATAACAAATGGGGCCGTCATCCCCAACGGCGCTCTGCTTTACGGATTCGGCCTACGCATGGCTGATCTGGGTTTGGATGCAGTTCACTTTGTGGGAGAGTCAGGCAAGATCATCGAGTTTCTTGACTACGTCAGGAGTGCAGGGCGGGAGGACTGGCTGAGAGAAGGTGCATTGCAGGCCTCCTTGCGCCAGTATGGTTTGGACATTTGGTTCTCCACCGAGGGGACAGGGCCTTATCCCACACAACCTGCCTTCCTCGACGGCGACCTCTTGTCAGCGCGGGATGGCACCATCGTTATCCCTAACTCTCTCCTCCTACCGCCGGGTGTCCCTGCTGGAATCCCGAATCGAGGAGTGGATTTCGGGTTGGATGCGGTCGCGGCTAATCGCGCTGGGAACCAGAAGCTGATCCAATTCTCCACCGAGATCCTCTACGAAGGAGAACTCAGCTTCACCGACGGGGATGTGCTTCTCGTCGGCAATGGAGTGGTCCACACGAACGAAGAGCTGATCAAGTGCTTTGAGCCGAAAGCTGACTTCGTCGGGCTGGATGCCCTTTCTATCTTGGAGGTATCCCGACCTCCCTGCGGAGCAGCGATCATTCGAGTGGGAGGTATGCCAGCCGGGAGCATCAATGCTGACGGACTCGCTGACGGTCCGAGTGCCACCACGCCTATTTTCGAGGCTTACGATAGTCCCTTTGGCGCTTGGGTGGAGATCATTGGCCTGATGCCGTCATGCGAGGAGTGCGAGGAATTCAAGGTGGAGTACGGACAATGGCTTACTCCCAGTATTGCACCAACCACTTGGACCCCCCTGACAGATGGATTCAAGGAATGGGCGTTTATATGGCCCAGTACATTCCTGCTAGTGTCCAGGGTACCAGATAGCGATGGCTGGCTGAGTATCCTCTGTGACACGACAATGGGCGGGCTCTACTACCCCTGGAAGACCGATGGAAGAAACGGCAAGTACAGTCTGCGGCTTACCGTCAAAGACACAGGCGGCATTGAGCACGTCAGTTCACCCGTGGTGGTGATGTTGGACAACGAAGATCCTGGATACGCCCTGAACATCTATACATCGCCGGTATGCGGCGATATTACGATTGGCGATATGGTGAGCGGCACGATCACTGGGACCGACCCCCACTTCTACAGTTACCGCTTGCGGTACGAGAGCAGTCTAGCTTCTGGCTTGATCCTGCCGGTAAGGAAGTACACGGGTGTGAGCGACACAGGTGATACAAGCGTGGTCTTCTCCTGGGATACCACCGGCCTTCCCGCTTGTGGGTACCGGATCGTTCTTGAAGTGTGGGATAGAACCATACGCAACAACCGCCGACACTGGGGGGAGCCTGGCTTTGGGTGGAGATCCCTAAAGCAGTACTATTTCTGTCTGGAGGCGGCTGAATAGATAGGATAGGCCGGATGACAATTGTCACACAGATCACAGCCACATTAGCGTGCAATGGGGCGCTCGAAAGGGTGCCCCATTGTGTAGTGCTCAGCTCTTAGCCACTCAAACAGTGCGAGAGTTATCCACTACTCCAGGAGCTGGAGACAAATGGAGCAATTCATCGCGAACAGTTTGGAAGTAGTCCTCTACTGGGAGCCAGCAATAAACCCTGTTCTTTTCTGATGCTACACCGAACCCGGGTACTCGATTGTTCTCAGAGGTCTGAGCATGAACGTAGTCCATCAGAAACCAGCACTGGATTGCAAGACTTGAACATCTCTCACAGATCAACTGAGACCCTCTATTCAAGGAGAAACCGTTCGATCCGAACTATCGTAAGCGCGAACGCTTTGCAGCACAACCGAGCCTGGAGGAGCTCTTCACGGATGTCTCCGACAAGGCAACCCGCAACGAGCGAATCTATCAGGCTGTGCGAGTTCATCACTATACACTCCGAGAGGTAGGGGACTTCGTCGGGCTGTTGTACTCCAGTATCAGTATGACCGCGAAGCGCGTTCATGAGACCCTGAAATCCTAAAAATGAAGGTCTGACCCTATTTGACCCTTGTACGCCAGCGCCTGCTTGGACTAGCTCCAAAGGTGGATCGATTACTTGGGGCAGATCAGTACGATTTTTCAGTCTAAGTTGACTTAACAAAAGGGCATCCATACAATAGTTGTAGCGCCATGCAAACGAGATGGTGGAGTGATAGGAGATGGTAGTATGTCGAGAGACTCGCGAAGGCAACTCATCGAGAAGATAGAAAAGAAGCGTCATTCGAAGGTTATCGCATACGTAACGAGCGATCGGCCCAACTTGCAGGCTCTGATCATGCCCAGTGTTGTGCCGTTCATCCATGATCACATTCTCAATTTCCAGGAGGAGCAACGAGCCAAGCTCGACCTATTCATCTACAGTCGAGGAGGATCGAGCGATGTTCCGTGGACAATAGTGTCAATGTTCCGGGAATACTGTAAGAAGGGCTCATTTAGCGTCCTAATCCCCTACCGCGCGCACAGCGCCGCAACGGTCATCTCTCTTGGTGCAGACGAGATCCTGATGACGAAGAAGGCTGAACTCGGGCCCATCGATGCCACGCTGGCAACCGGTCCGTATAACCCAACTGAGGGAAGTACGAGGAACCGACTTCCTGTGTCTGTGGAAGACGTCACCGGGTATTTCGCGCTCCTTGGCAGATTGGGATGCGAGCGGCCAGACGAGAAGATGAAGGGTTTCGAGCAGCTTACACGGAAAGTACATCCACTTGCGCTTGGTGCAGTTAACCGCCTCCTAGATGAGACCAAGCTCGTGGGGCTTCGCCTTCTCAGCACACGGGCCAAGCCACTCAGCGAGGAAGACAGTCATGAGATCATACGTAAGCTATCCTCAGAGGTGTACTCTCATAACCATGCGATTAGCCGTACTGAAGCTATCGATAACCTCGGATTGACTTACGTCAAGACTGCCGAGTCCGAGGGATTGGAGGAGGATCTTTGGGATCTCTACAAGGAATACCGAGAGCTGTTTGATCTGAATACCCCATTTGCTCCAGAACAGCACCTGGTTGCGAATGATCTAGAAGGACACGACTGGGATGATCTGCCTCTGGAGTGCGTCGAGAGTGCCAGCAGATTCGACATTCACAGAACGTCTGTTCGAGTCCACCGTCTGCGCCAAGTACCGCCTACAGTTAACTTGAACATCAACAACCTACAGCTTCCTGCGATAAACATGCCGAATCTCCCGCCAGGCATAGATCCACAACAAGTAGAGGCCTTAGTTAAGGAGGTAGCCAAAGCGACGATGCAACAGGTATTGAATTCGGCTGTCCAAAACGGTATAAATGAACTAGTAAGATCCCTACCCGTGAAAGGATTTGAGCGCATAACGCTCAGTTCTAGGTGGGTCACGGAGGCATAGCCATGGACAGGCCGAACTCGTGGAGCGTATCTTCAGAGTCTCTGAAGCCACACGATCAGTACAATTTGAGCGCTCTCGCCGGGAACTGGAACGACAACTTGCAAGTCATAGTAACCCTTCCCACTACTGTCAATCAAGGGCCGAGCGTGCGCTACCTCACGCCGCAGGCCAAATACTCAGCAAACCCTCCAAGATTCTGAGTTGTTTCCGCCAGATCTCTCCAGGAAGCGTGCGAAGTTCCATGAGAACCAATCCAGGTGTCAACGTTTCGTCATGCACGGACTACCCAAACAATGCTAGGGGTCAGACCTTCGTTCTTGGTGTTTCTTTACCACAACCAGCCCCTTGCAAACTCATCACAGCCTGGCACTGCTACCGGCTCTTGCCTTTGGAATTGGTTCAGGTGTAACAACCATTTCTATCCTTTTGTAAGGAGGACTCACAAGTTCAAGACCCGCCAAGTAAACGCAAAGTCTGTATCCTCACCACCGTCCATCCGCCCTTTGCTACCCGTATTTTTCACAAAGAGGCGAAGACGCTAGTGAAGACCGGGTACGATGTGACCCTGATTGTTCAACACGATAGGGATGAAGTGGTAAACGGGGTAAGGATTATGGCTCTGCCCAAGCCGCGGAACCGCTTCACGCGCATCTTCGGCCTTACTTGGCGCGCATTCCGGCTGGCCCTGCAGCAACACGCCGACATTTATCACTTTCATGATCCAGAACTCTTGCCGTGGGGATGGCTGCTCCAGAGAGTTACCCACAAGCCTGTGATCTATGATGTACACGAGTACTATGCCGATAGCGTCCTAACAAAGGAATGGATACCAGGCATCCTTTGTAGACATGTCTCCAAACTTGTTGATAAAGTGGAAAAGGTAATTGCCAAGAGACTTGCTGGAGTGATAACGGTCAATTGGCACATGGAAGGCCTGTTCAAAGTATTAAACAAGCATACAATCACGGCTCATAATTACCCTCTCCGTAACTTTGTAGAAAGGATTGCTGATAAGCCGCCAGCACATTCCCTTACCATAATCTATGTTGGCAGTCTGAGTAAAGACCGTGGATATCAGATCATGGTCGATGCTATGCAAATTGTGAGAGAGAAGGAACCTAAGGCGAAGTGTAACATTGTGGGCTTCGTTAATAGGACAGGGCTACCAAGAGACTTTCTCTCTAAAGAAGAGATTCTCTTGCGGAAAGGAGGGATAGCATTGGTAGGGAAAGTGCCGTATGAAGAAATTCCTGGATTCCTCTTGCAATCATCTATAGGATGGTTTCCTCTCCTTCCCACACTAAATTACCTAAAGAGCACTCCCATCAAACTCTTCGAATACATGGCTGCGAAGCTTCCAATTGTGGCGTCCCGCATGGGTTTCATAGAGGAGATCGTGAGAGAAAACAACTGCGGTCTGCTTGTCGAACCAGGAGATCCTAAAGCCCAGGCTGAAACTATTCTGTATCTCTTTGAACATCCAGACCAAGCTCGTGAGATGGGCGAGAACGGCCGGCGGGCAGTGCTGGAAAAGTATAATTGGGAGACTGAGGGGAAGAAGTTGTTGGCGCTGTATGATGGGTTATTTGCCCAAGGCCCATAGTTTATTCCGCGGTTGTTCTAGCCTCAGCCTTTGGAGATAATGAATTAGGCCATATTGATCGGATAAGGAGGAAATTGTGAGGCGCATCACAATTACAGCAGAGTTAATCGCGGAAGGGGAAAGCGGGTTCACCGTCTACTGCCCGGAGTTAGACATTTACACCCAGGGTGAGGATGTCGATGACGCATTAAAGAACCTGAAAGAGGCGGCAGAACTCCACATCGAGGAAGTAGGACTTGAGGCATGGGAGCTGCGGAAGGTAGAACGCAGACCCGTCGAACTAGAAGTTTATGGCTAAGCACAAACTTCCTCTAATCACTGGTGAGGAGTTGGTCAAGGCCCTCCAGAAGGTGGGTTTTGAGATCGCACGTCAGAAAGGTAGCCATGTACAGATGAGAAAATACGTTAAGGGAGAAAAAGTGACTTTCCCCGTACCGGTTCACAAAGGGAAGACCTTAAAACCGGGAACGCTCAGGGGAATCCTGAGGAAGGCCGATGTCACAGTGGCGCGCCTATTGGAGCTTTTGTGATCCATGCCCTAAATTGCCTCGTGTAAGGAGATCGTCGAGGGGAACAACTGCGGCCTGTGTGTAGATCTGCTGAATCCTAAGGAGATCGCACAGGCAATCGAATACCTGATCACCCAGATCATCCACCTTGAAGAAGCCCGCCGGATGGGCGAAAACGGCCGTCGAGCGGTGCTGGAGAAGTACAATTGGGAAACAGAGGGGAAGAAACTGCTGGCAGTCTATGCGGAATTGCTCGGTAGAGATTGGTGAAGTCATTACGCAGTTGTTCTAGCCTTTCCATTCTGCCATAATAAAGACGCCTATCCAGAGGATGGAGAAACGAACTCACGGTGTAGGAAGGAGGGGATAGCACTATGGCTACAAAAGCTTTGAAAGAGCAACTCATTAAGGAGTTGGAAAAGCTTCCTGAAGTACGCCTTCGCGAGGCGCTCGATTTCGTGGGTTATCTCCGAACAAAAGAGGGAAACGAAGCTGCGAGAAAGTTACCGAAAGACCTGGACCCCAAAAAGGACCCTATCTTGAGGTTGATGGGAATCGCAGATGTGGAACCCTTCTCTAAAGATATCGACGAAGAGCTCTACGAAGCGCAAAGATAATGCTATTTATTGATACCTGGGGATGGATCGTTATCCACAACAGCAGGGAACCGCGTCATGGTGAGATCAGGGATTTTTACCAAACCCGCCGGGATCAGAAAGATGTGATCTACACCACAGACTACGTCTTGGACGAGACTTTCACGCTGCTCTTTAAGAGGTTGCCCTTTCCTCAAGCTCGCGAATCGCTGGAGACGTTGGATGACGCGATCCAAGATGGATATCTTCTACTGGAGCGGATCACACCGGAGCGCTTCGAACAGGCCAAGCGATTACGGCTGAGGTTTCAGGACAAGCCGCGGATCTCCTTCACTGATCTCACCTCAATGGTAATTATGGATGAGCTTAGCATTGCCGATATCCTCACCGAAGACACTCACTTCGTTCAGGTGAGGATGGGCTTTCAACTCGTCCCCTAGAGCGCTGCCGATAGGCGGTGTGGGGAAAATACAATCGAATGCCTGAAGTAAAGATACTCTTACCGCTTTATGAGGGGTTGCTTGGATGGCAATAATTCATATCGTCGGCGCTCGCCCGCAGTTCGTCAAGATGGCCGTAGTTTCGCGGGCAATCACTGTACATAACAATCGGGGCACTCAAGGTGATCGCATTGAAGAGCTGATCATTCATACTGGGCAGCATTACGACGAAAATATGTCCACTGTGTTCTTTGAGGAATTAGAAATCCCAAAACCGAATTATAACTTGGGTATTGGCTCTGCATCGCAGGGTGCTCAAACGGGGCGCATGCTTGAGGCGATCGAAACAATGCTGGTTGATGAACAGCCCGATTGGGTGCTGCTCTACGGTGATACAAACTCCACCTTGGCCCTCGCGCACATCGAGGCCGGCCTGCGCAGCTTCAATCGTAAGATGCCAGAGGAGATCAACCGTGTGTTGACTGATCACGCCTCGAGCGTGCTTTTTTGCCCGACAGAAGCTGCGGTCAAGAATCTCAAAAGAGAAGGGTTCACCAACATCGTGAACGACGGCCATCTCATCTCTGATTTGCATCCCCTCTCTCTACTAGCTACAGGCAGCACGCCGGTTAGAGTGAACAACGAACTTCGAACCACGAACTACGCACCGCTCGTCGTCAACATCGGCGATGTAATGTACGACTCCGTGCTGCA
Source organism: Candidatus Bipolaricaulota bacterium (assembly GCA_030612485.1). The sequence goes on along the minus strand of JAUWNS010000034.1, from coordinate 9,383 downwards.
GAACGTGCAGCTAGCTGAACAACGGTCCGAGATTCTAACCCAGCTCCACCTCAAACCCGAAAACTATGCCTTGGCTACGGTTCACCGAGCGAGCAATACCGACGATCCTGAGCGAGTGAAAGCGATCTTCAATGCTCTTTCTGAGATGGCAGCGAAAGTGTCGGTAATTACACCACTCCATCCCCGTACTCAAAAAGCGTTACGCCGCTCCCTTTCTGACCACGAACTGCGCACTCTGAACTCAAAACTCACGATTATCGAACCTGTACCTTATCTGGACATGCTTCTGCTGGAAAAGAACGCTAAGCTGATCTTGACCGACTCCGGTGGGGTACAGAAGGAGGCATTTATCTTGAAGGTTCCCTGTATCACCCTACGGGAGGAGACAGAGTGGGTGGAGACGGTTGATGCTGGTTGGAACGTCCTTGCAGGAGCAGATTCTAAGCGTATCCTGCAGGCTGTGGATCAATTTAGCGCGCAACGACGGCCTGAACGGCGCATTAACCCCTATGGCGATGGCCAGGCGAGCGAACGAATTGTGAAGGTGCTTTTGGGAAGGAGTGGCTAAGCGTGGCCGTAGAGACTCTATGGATCTTTAACCACTACGCGATTACGCCGGATTTGCCGGGTGGAACGCGGCATTTCGATCTGGCTCAAGAATTGGTGAAACGCGGGCACCAAGTGACGATTTTCGCTTCGAGTTTTCACCACGGTCGCCATCAGGAGATGAAGCTTGCTCCGGGTGAAAGATGGAAGGTCGAAGATGCTAATGGTGTCAGGTTTGTGTGGATTAAGACGTTCCCTTATCAACGCAACAACTGGCGACGGGTGCTTAACATGGTTAGCTACATGCTACGGGCGTGGTGGATTGGACGGAAACTACCTAGTCCTTCTACAGAGATCGAAAAGCCAGATGTGATCATCGGATCCTCGGTACACCTTCTGGCAGTACTAGCGGCCTACTGGGTGGCCAAGCGTCATCGAGCCAGGTTCATCATGGAGGTCCGCGACCTTTGGCCGCAGACGATCATCGATATGGGGGAGATGAGCGGGAGGAATCCAATTGTTAAGACGCTGCAGTTCCTGGAACGGTTTCTCTATCGAAGAGCGGAGCGGATCATCACTCTGCTTCCCTTGGCCCACGAGCACATCACTTCGTGCGGGGTGCCCCAAGAGAAGATCGTCTGGATCCCCAATGGGGTTGATCTTTCTAGGTTTGAAGGGGTGGAACCGCGAGGGATGTCCAATGGCGAGTTCAGGGTCATGTATCTTGGGGCTCATGGTCAGGCCAACGCTATCGACGTGCTCCTTCAAGCAGCCAAGATTGTTCAGGATCGAGGTTATCAAGAGATCCAGTTTATCTTGATCGGCGATGGTCCGGAGAAGCCCCGCTTGATCAAGCTGGGAAGAGAACTGAAGTTGAGAAACGTGGAATTCCGCGATCCTGTTCCAAAATCCAAGGTGCCAAAGGTTCTCAAAGAAGCTGACGCTACAGTGTTCATCTTGAACGACCTGTCTCTCTACCGGTACGGGATTAGCTTGAACAAGCTCTATGATTACCTTGCGGCGGGGAGGCCTGCTATCCTTGCCGGTAATCCTGTCAATAATCCAGTAAGAGAGGTTGATTGCGGCCTCACCGTCCCTCCGCGAAACCCTGAGGCACTGGCCAACGCAATTATCGAGCTATCTCGGATGCCTAAAGAGAAGCGAGAGGCGATGGGGCACCGCGGTCGGGAGTACGTGGAGAAATATCACTCGATTCCCGTGCTGGCAGATAAACTGATGGAGTGCATCGAGCAAGTAGGAAATGATAGGGGTTGGGATTAAGGATTGAAGGATTATGGGGCAACAAGCCGTGAATGGTGAATGGTAAATCGTGAATGGTGAATGGTGAATAGCATATCGTGAAGAGGGATGAGTAGTTCATTGGGTTCATTGAGTTCATTTGGGCTGTTGGTTTTTTGGCCGCTGATGACTAAAAGCTGAGGGCTAAAGGCTGGCGCCTTGATTATGTAGCCACAAAAAGATAGCATGACGCTACATGGCGGAAGGAGGGAAGAAGAATCATGCCGAGTGTTGGAATCAGAGAATTGCGAGATAAGCTGAGCCTTTACCTGACGCAGGTTAAAGAGGGGAAACAGTTTGAGATAACGAATCGGAGTGAGGTGATCGCTCTCTTGATCCCAATGAAACGAAAGAAGGTGAACAAGGAGCTCCTAGCGTTGGTAGAGGAGGGCACCGCTGCCTGGGCTGGTGGTAAGCCAACAGGGGCTTCGCGGCCGGTGAAGGGTCACGGGCGCCCGCTTTCCGAGCTGGTCGTCGAGGATCGCAGATGACCCTTTACCTCGATACCAGTGCTCTGGTAAAGCTGTATATCGAAGAGTCGGGATCGCAAGAGGTTAGAAGAGCGGTGGGAAAAGCCCGGATCGTCTCAACTTCCCGTGTAGCCTACGTGGAAGCGAGGGCTGGAATCGCCAGAAAATATCGTGAAGGGGAACTCTCTAAAGAAGAACATGACCAGGTAGTTGAGGACCTAATACGGGATTGGGATAACTACTTCATCGTGGAGGTTTCCGAGAGCGTGGCCAAACTAGGTGGGACATTGACGGAGAGGCAGTCCCTTAGAGGATTTGATGCAATTCATTTGGCGGCAGCACTCCTTTTACGGAATAGGACTCGCTTGGATGTCTCGTTTTCTTGCTTCGATGAGCGGCTTAAGGCAGCAGCCGAAGCGGAAGGCTTGATGGTGAAGGGTGAATAGTAAATGGTGAATGGTGAAGGGTAGGACAGGAACGGACAGATGAGGCCGCATAGAAGGCTCGATGTGTGGAATGAGGCGGTCGGCTTTGTCGTTGACGTGTATCAGGCCACGAGGTCGTTTCCGAAGACGGAACAGTATGCGCTTGCTGATCAGCTAAGACGGGCTGCTGTTTCGATACCGAGTAACATTGCAGAGAGCGCGGCAAGGCAAACGAGAAAAGAGTTTGTCCAGTTCTTGTATATTGCTCGGGGCTCGGCAAGTGAGATCGATACACAACTAGAAGTAGCTTGGAGACTGAATTACATAGACGAAAGCGAAAAAGCTAGACTGGATCACAAGTTGGATGCTATTGGCAAGATGTTGACTGGATTGATTAGGTCGTTGAAGAATGGGTGAATGGTGAATAGTGAATGGTAAATAGTGAATGGTAAATAGTGAAGGGTGAAGAGTGAAGCGGGAATGTGCTCCATTTGAGCGGACACAAACGGTACAACCGCGCTTTTGAGATTGTGGAAAATAAAGAGGGTATATGAGTTCAAAGGCACAGCTTATCCTGGAACGTCTCATCGATATCCTACTAAGCTTCATCGGGCTTGTCCTGTTGGCCGTGCCCTTTGCCATCACTGCTCTGGCGATCAAGCTTGACTCGAAGGGCTCGGTCTTCTTTCGGCAAGAGCGAGTCGGAAAGGATGGGCGATCATTCAAGGTTTGGAAGTTTCGCACCATGGTTGTTGGGGCTGTACGAAAGGGCCTCGGATACAATGTGGCTAAGGACGATTTGCGGATCACGCGAGTGGGCACTTTGCTCCGAAATTGGGGCTTGGATGAGCTTCCTCAACTGATCAACGTGTTCATTGGTGAGATGAGCCTAGTCGGGCCACGGCCCACCTTGCGTTATCAGGTTGAACACTACAACGACTTTCAGCGCTGCAGGCTTCAAGTGAAGCCGGGAATTACCAGCCTTGCCGTGGTCTCGGGGCGAAACGCGCTCTCCTGGAAGGAGCGGATAGAGCTTGATGTCTGGTACGTGGAGCATTGGGCGCGCGGGCTCGATATCAAGATCCTGTTCAAGACGCTTTGGACAGTGCTAGTTACGCACGAGGGGCTGTACGGGGAGGATGGGGTGAACGATCCGTTTGTCGCGCCGCCTGAGGAAGGGGCGCACCGTGAAGAGTGATCGCTTGAAGAGATGTTCAGTGGAGGCCTTGGGCTTTCTAGTTTTTATGGGTGGTATAATGTCTAATGGCTGCGGATAAGCAGCGCGATATGGGGAGTGTTAGGATGACCAACAGTGATGTAATGCAGCCACAGCGCCCGAAGCATATTCCTGAGTATGCCGAGGCATGTCTGCAAGCCCTGGCAGCCAGCGAACTGGGAGAGAACCTCTCCCTGGGCGGTGCTTTTGGCTTGTTACACTACCTCGACTATCGCTCCACTCACGATGTGGATGCGTGGTGGGCTCCCACGGCTACTGCCGAGGATCGGCGCCGAGTGATCAATGTGCTGGAAGCAGCGCTTGAACCCTTTGGGCAGGTCAAGATACGCACTTGGGGAGACGTGGTCAGTGTCGAATTAATGCAAGCGGGAAAGACGGTTTTTAGTTTTCAGATTGCACATCGGTCTGCCCAGTTGGAGCCTTCCTCGTTGGCAGAGTGGACGGATGTACTCCTGGATAGTTTTCCTGATCTGCTGGCGAGTAAGATGGTAGCGTTGGTCGAACGGGGCGCGCCACGCGATTTCCGTGACATCTATGCTCTGTGTCAGGCTGGGGTAACGACGCCGCAACACTGTTGGGAACTATGGAGGCGTCGCCAACGCTTGGCAAGGAGCGATACAGATAGCAACCGTGCCCGATTGGCCATTGAGACACATGTGACTCGTATTGTCCAGCACCGCCCTCTGGTACAGATTGAAGACCCAGAAAAACGGATGGAAGCCCAGCAAGTACGCGCCTGGTTTGCGGAGGAGTTCCTAGATGCGCTCACCAAATAGGCCTGATCAAGACTGGATCGATGGCGCTCTATATCCTGATATGGAGCCGCCGGAAGAATTACATGGTTTAGCTAATCAGGTGGATTTTCTCGCGCGATTGTGCTCAGCCTGGGACTTTGGACTGTTGCCGAATCTGGAGACGGTAACTGAGATTCGCCGGACAGAATGGCGTGAGGCAGTGGATGCCTGCCGTCTTCTTACCTCGCCGAGTTATCACCTATTGCGAAAGTGGCACGACCTGTCGCCGTTACCCTATCTAGGGCAGCAGCTTTCCTATATCCGTGATGATCCCAGTCTGGAGTACGTATGAGGGAGGGATATCGCCATCCTTTAAGGGAGAAAATGTCTAAGGGCGACGCGAGGCTTGATCTTTTGGTTTACGGCGCGAGCGGGCACGGCAAGGTGATCATTGACATTGTTATCAAAGAAGAACAGTACAGAATAATAGGCATTATCGACGATGATCCTAAGCTTTGGAAAGGTGAATTCTGCGGATACCCCGTCATTGGTGGAGAAAACGTTCTCAAGGACAAGACCTATCGTGACAGTAAACTGATTCTTGCTATTGGTGAGAATGCAGCGCGCAAGAAGCTTTGGCAAACGATAAATGCGTTGGATTATGAATTAGCCTGCGCTGTTCATCCTTCTGCTCAAATCGGGAGAAACGTCTTCATTGGAGTTGGGACGGTGATCATGGCCAACACCACAATCAACTCCGGCACCAAGATTGGAGAGAATGCAATTATTAACACCGGAGCAACTGTCGATCATGACTGTGTGCTTGAGGATTATGTACATATTTCTCCTGGTGCTCACCTGGCGGGTAATGTTCGCGTGGGAGAGCTCACTCACATCGGGATCGGAGCGAGTGTTGTTCAGGGGGTTAAAATCGGTAGGAATGTCATCATCGGAGCCGGAGCCGCCGTCATCGATGATATCCCCAATGACGTTACCGCTATTGGTGTCCCGGCGAGGGTGATTAAGCGGCAGGGGTAAGATAGGGCCTCGCTGCCCCGCGTTTTCTAAGTTCCTTCCTCGACGTTTGTCTGGAGGAATATCGCGGCATAGAATGTTCGCCATGAACGTTCTTCCAAATAAGGCTCAACCGCAGTTCGATTCCGGTATCCGCGTGACGCTGTTTGGGATTATCATCAACGTTGCGCTCTCTTTTATCAAGCTGATCGCTGGGGTGCTCACCGGATCGGTCGCCTTGGTCGCTGATGGTATTCATTCAGCATCGGATATAGCGACCGACCTTGTCGTTCTTGGAGGAATACGCCTCTCGTCAAAACCAGCTGATCCGAGTCATCCCTATGGGCACGGGCGCTACGAGACGCTCGCCGGCGGGCTAGTCGCGGGAGCGCTGATCCTCGTCGGCCTCTACATCGCGTGGAAGGCTGGATCGAACTTCTATGCACGGCAGGAGGTTTATCCAGGACTTGTTGTTGTTCTCGTAGCAACGGTTTCAGTCCTTGCCAAGGAGTGGGTCTACCGACGTACGATCCGCGTTGCGCGCCGGCTGAGGAGTCCGGCCTTGCACGCCAATGCCTGGCATCACCGCTCCGACGCTCTCTCTTCGGTAGCCGTCCTCATTGGAGGGCTTAGTGGGCTTCTGGGCTGGGGACATGCCGATCAGGTCGCGGGGATCGCTGTCGGACTGATGGTTGTCGTGGCCGGTGGGAGGACCGTGCGTGATGTCCTCCACGAGCTGGTAGAGGGCTCGCTTTCGCGGGTGGAACGCGAAACGATCCAAGCAGCGATCGAGCGGGTCCCTGCGGTGCGCAGTTGGCACGCACTTCGCACACGCAGCGTGGGACGCGAGCCATTCGTTGACCTGCACGTCCTCGTCGATCCTACCCTGTCGCTCTTGCAAGGCCATCGCATCTCGATGCAGGTGGAGGAAGCCGTGAAGTCGGCCTGCAAGCGCCCGGTGAACGTGATGGTGCACGTCGAGCCCGATACGCCGGAACTCAGTGAGCACAACCGTCCTAGTAAGAATTAACTCAGACGAGTTGTGCTATCCTGTCGATCTCTTCCAGTGAGAGGGTCTCTCCTCGGACGGTGGGATCAATGCCAGCGGTTTCCAGGATCTCTGCAACCTGTTCGACGGCTAGGAGATCTCGCAGGGCGCTTCGGATCATCTTACGCCGCTTGCCGTAGAGGGTACGAACGATGGTGAAGAACTTCTCTTTGTCAGCCGTGAATCGGGGCTGTCTCAAGAACGAGAGGCTCCACAGGGTCGAGTCGACCTCGGGCACAGGATGGAATGACCCCCTGGAGACGCGCCTGATCACGTGGATATCCGCGTATGCCTGAAGGAAGACCCCCAAGGCTGATCCATTCCGGCCTGGGCTCGCTGCAACCTTCTCTGCAACCTCGCGTTGCGTGAGAAGAAGCGCCCCACAGATCGACTCCCGATTCTCAACAAGGTGCTTCAGGATTGGAGCGGTGATCCTATAGGGGATGTTCCCGACCACGAAGATGAGTCCGCTCTTGCTCGCATGGCGAAGATCGTACGCAAGGATATCCTCGCGCACGACCTCGACGTTTTTCATCTCCCCGACGGTCTGTTCGAGGATCTTTGCGAGCCGCCGGTCGACCTCGATTGCGATGACATGGTCGGCAAACCCTGCGAGCTCGCGGGTGACCGTCCCCAGCCCGGCTCCAATCTCGAGGATCTCACGTGGAGCGGCCCGCTCTACCTCAATGATGATCGCATCGAGGACCGCACGATCGACGAGGAAGTTCTGTCCCAGACGCTTGCTCGGGTGAACGCCTGCCACGTGGAGGAGGGAGGCGACCTCCTCCTTCGATATCAGATCGTTACTGGACAATGCGCTCGCTGATCCATCCTGTCACTCCCTCAATCACTCTCGGATCGACCGGCTCGTCCAAGTGGCGGTAGACCAGGTTCGGTTCTTCGGGATGGTGGCGCATCAGGTGGTTCAGATCAGGGAATAGATCGAGAGTGACGTCCGCATTCCCTGCCGCCGCCAGGGCCGCGGCAAGGAGGTTCGCCTCATCGGCTGGGACCTGAGAGTCCTTCTCTCCTTGGAGTATCAGCACCGGGCAGGATACTTGCTGGATCGTCTCGATCGGATCGTGGAGGAAGTGTTCCCTCAGCCAGGATAGAGGGAGCGCTGTGATCTGTGGGAGCGCCTCCTGTGTGAGCCATGGCATTGCCCCTTTGAGATCATCGAAGGAATAGTCGGGCCACTTGCCCTCGCTCGTGCGAACGAAATCGAGGTATTGATCCTCTTGAGCAAGCGCGGCCTGTACCTCCTCCTCGCTCTTTCCCGCCGCCTGGTTCAGCCGTTCGATCTGCCCGCGGATGATGATATCGAGCGAGTGAGCTGCCCCGGCGAGGAGGACGATCCCCGCAAGGCTATCCTCGGAGGCAATGATCGGGGCGAGTATCCCCCCTTCACTGTGCCCAACGACGAAGCAGCGTTCCGCATCGATCCCCTCGATCGCTCGCAGGGTAGAGAGGGCGGCGCGTGCATCGGAGAGGAGATCCTCCATCGATGCCTCGCTGAACAAGCCCTCACTCTCCCCGACGCCGCGCTTGTCGTAGCGGAGTGAACCAATTCCTGCCTTGGCAAGGGCGTGTGCGAGCTCACGGAAGAGATCGATCTTCAGGCCTGCGGCGTTCTCATCGCGATCGACCGGCCCCGATCCGTGGATGAACAGAACTCCGGAAACGGGGTTTCCCGTCTCCTTGGGCAGGGTGAGCGTCCCGGAAAGGGTGATCCCTTCGTTCTCAAAGGTGACTTCCTGCTCCACCACGCCTACGGGGAGGGCTTCAGCTTCTTGTTTTTCGAGGAAGATTCCGTTGGGGAAGAGGTCAGGGTTGTAAGCGCGAACGGCCTGTGCTTCGATAAAGATCCCGACAAGACGTCCTTGATAGACGACGAGTTCAATCTGGATATCACCCAGGCGAATGGTGTAGAGATCTCCATCGTAACTGGTCGTTTCCGATACGAATTGAGTCGCTGTTGGTCCGTCTATATGCGCGGGTAAGGAGAGGAGTACTTGCGGGATCGCCGATGTAAAGTCGTGTTCGATCGCCCCTCCCTGGTAGGCCATCAACAGGACGAGGTAATGGCTAACGAGGTTATTATCGAGGATGGCTGTGTTGCGAGCATCAGGGATGTCAACACCCTGCTGCGAGGTTCCGGCACGCGTCTCCATGTGCAACCCCGATAGGCCGATCTGCGCGGAGATGATCTGCGATCCTGAGGGCGTATCCGCGGCCAAATGATAGAGGATCGGCAAAAAATCGCGATCGAACTGGTATTGTTGTGCCAGAGAGATCGTCTGATCTCCCGTTGTCACACGCGCCTCTGAGAGGAGCATGTACCCCTCTGCCGGCGAGAAGAAGAGGGTGTATTCCTCGTTTACCACCGGCGTGCCCGCTTGTTCCAAGACAAAGTGACCAGCCTCGATGAGTTGCCCTGTTTCCAAGATCGGAGAGGTCTCCTCTGTTCGGGGCGCGAACAGACCGACCAGTAGAATCGCTCCGATCACCGCGAGTGCGATCAAGATCTTTGAGTCCATCTTTCCTCCCTCACTTCCACCGTGTCAATATCTGCTCCCGGCGAAATACCTTGATGGCAAAGTATAACACGAT
>JAUWNS010000076.1 GCA_030612485.1 Candidatus Bipolaricaulota bacterium | reverse complement strand
ACGACAACTGCCAGCACATCGTAGAGCTTCTCCCCTTCAACCTGCGCCACGATTGGCCCACCCGCCGAACCGGACGGCTCCCCAGCGTCGTTCGTGTACACGATCGGGCTGGATTCCCCCATCAGCCTGTAAGCGTAACAGCGGTGCGAGGAATCGTGATACGCGTGCCTCACCTCCTCAAGGATCCCGGGAACATCCTCCTCCGAAGTGATCGGGTAGAGTAGGGCGATGAAGCGTGACTTCTTACGGGTGATCTTCGCAACGACGGGTTCCTTCAGCGACAGGTAGGAGTCGATCATGTGCGCCCCTCGAGCACGATCCCCGGCTCTCCCTGAAGGGAGTAAATAAGATCGAACGCCTTTTTCACCGCAGCCTCTTCCCCTGTGACCAACAGGGAGACGCTCCCCACCCCCCGGCCGACGCCCCCGTTTGCAACCTGGGTCACCTCGACAGGGAAGAGGGTCTCCAAGGCATCAATCTCCGTGATGACCCGGCCAATAAGAGGGAAGATCCCACAAGGGATCCCCATGCATCGGTCGACCTTCCCGCTCCCGAGCTCGCGTGCAAGGTCGGTGATCGAACTGTGGATCGTCTTTGCGAGGCCGATCGGGATTACGACGTCCACCCCGCGGGCGAGCGCAAGGGGGAGGTAACGGCCGACCGTTCCTCCGCTGGCCGCTCCTGTGAGGACCCCGCCCATACCCCAGGGATCGATCGCGTTTCCGCCCTTGATGATCAGGTCCCCCGCCCCGAGGGAATCGAGCAGTTCCTGGGAATCAACCGTCACTTCTCTCCCTTCTCGTAGCACGATCTCACCGACTTCGCCGACGCGAGCGTTGATATTCCAGCGATCGTCGATGAACCCCGCGGCGAACGCACCGCGATCGATCGGTCGACCGAGGATCTCCTCGGCGACGATGGCATTCGTCGTCCCCAGGGTGATCAGCACCGTCCCTTTGGCGAGCGCCTTCTTCACGAGCGGCGTCGCCATCACTCCTTTAGCGATCAGCCTCTTGGACATGTTTTCGTTCAGTACGACACAGGCTTTCATTCTCCTCCTAAGGTTTGTCGACAAAGCTCGCGATATGCTATAAGGTTCTGTGTCGCAATTCAAAATTCGCTCGAAAGGGGAAATGTAAAAGATGCGTTACAGTAACGAGGATTACGAGAAGGAGATGCGCGAGTTCGCGTGGGAGATCCCCGCAAACTACAACATCGTTGATGTCGTCGAAGGACACGCCCGGGTGAACCCGGACAAGGTCGCCATCTTTTGGGAGGATGCCGACGGGAAGAAACGTGAGGTAACGTTTTCTCAGCTGATCGATGGAGCACACCGATTTGGGCACGCGCTCATCGAGCTGGGGGTGAAAAAGAACGATCCGATCCTGCACGTGCTTCCCCGCCTTCCCGAGGCCCACATGGTGCAGCTGGGAACATTCGGCGGCGGCGGGGTCGCCGTCCCGTGCTCGGTGATGTTGAAGGCAAAGGAGATCGCCTACCGGGCCAAGGTGAGCGGGGCGACGGTGATCATCGCCGATATCTCGACCGCCGACGCGGTAGAGGCCGCCCGCGCCGACTCACCGCTCTCGACCCTCATCCTCATCGGCGGGGAACGCGAAGGGTGGATCAGCTTCTCCAAACTGATGAAAGAGAACTCTCCCGAGGTGAATAAGGTCCCGCTCACCGCTGACGATCCGATGACGATCAACTTCACGTCAGGTACGACAGGAAACGCCAAGCCGGTCGTACACAAGCATCGTTGGATGTACTGTCATAATCACATCACGGCCCGCTATTGGTGGGGGGCGAGCGAGGACGACATCATCTGGGCGACGACCGCTCCTGGGTGGGCGAAGTGGTACTGGAGCCCGATCGGCGTCGCCCTGACCACCGGGGCGAGCCAATTGATGTACAACGGGCGTTTCGACGCCGAGCGCTACCTGGAGTTGATCGAACGGTACAAGGTGACCAAACTGTGCGCCACACCCACCGAGTACCGGCTGTTCGCGCAGCTCCCCGATATGGGAAAGCACAAGGCTGTACTCGAGGATGCCCTGTCGGCCGGGGAGCCGCTCAACGTGGAGCCAATCGAGGCGTTCAAACGCGCCTTCGGGGTGACGATCCGCGATGGATACGGCCAGACGGAGAGCGTCTGTCTCGTCTGTAATTACCCCGGACTCGAGGTGAAGCCAGGAGCGATGGGGAAGCCGACCCCTGGACCGGGCGTCGTGTTGATCGACGAGGACGGGACCCCCGTCAAGCAAGGTGAAATCGGCGAGATTGCCCTCCGTCCGGATAGCCCGGCGATCTTCGACGGGTACTGGAAGTCCCCGGAGTTGGATAAGGAGGCGTTCTCCAGCGGGTGGTACCGCACCGGCGACCTCGTGCGGATGGACGAGGAGGGGTACCTCTTCTTCGAAGGGCGGGCCGACGACGTGATCCTCACCTCCGGCTATCGGATCGGTCCGTTCGAGGTTGAGGACGCCCTGGTCAGCCATCCGGCGGTGGTCGAGGCCGCGGCGGTCGCTTCCCCACACCGCGAACGCGGCGAGATCGTCAAGGCGTTCGTGATCCTCGCCAGTGGGTATGAACCCTCAGAGGAACTGGTGAAGGAGCTGCAGGATCACGTGAAGAGCGTCACCGCGCCGTACAAGTATCCGCGGGCGATCGACTTCGTCGATGAGCTCCCCAAAACGACGAGCGGGAAAATCAAGCGCGCCGTGCTGAAGCAGCGCGAATGGGAAGGATGGGACAGGAGATGAACCGTAAAGGAGGTCGTATCTTGAATTGTGATATTTGGCGAAGTATCTCTTCTTGCCTGCGTAACCCAACTGCACATTCAACGAAAGAAAGAAGATCGAAGTGGCTCGATAGCACGATTCAAGGTCTGACCCCAACGATAGCGATAGCGGGCACACTGGTTCTCCTCCTGCTCATTTCCTTCTCCGGGCTCAGCGGGGGGATCGGCGCTGGACTATCGTTCTACACGCTCGACCTCTCCCCAACCGTGGCACAGATCCCTACGGCGGTTTCGGATTCCCTCGACGCACTCGGAATATCGGGTGCAGATAAGAGCACGATCCTCGCCGATCTTGATACTACCCTGGCACAGATCGAAGCGGATTTTCCCGTTTCCTCGACGCCGATCCCTCTCCTCAACGGGTCGATCGGGATCTCTCTTCCATTCATCGTCGTCGATGAGCTCCGTATCTCAGGAGGGATCATGAACGATTCGCTCCTGCGAGGAGTAGCTGACATCTTCGACTTAACACTGCCGAGCCCCCTCTTCGATGAGACGATAGATACCGGCCAGGGTACGGGAACCATCACGGCTGATCTCTCGCTATCGACGTTCATGCTCTCAAGCGAACTCGTCAAGCGGTTCGACCTCATCATCGCCGGGATCGAGCTCGGTGTGGGGTTTGATCTCATTCAAGGCTCTGTCGTCCCGCAGGTCGAGGCCGTCTTCCCCGGGTTCCAACCGGAGGTCGATGCCGCTATTGCCGCCCTCCACCTCGATGAGTTGCACTGGTCGGTGTTCGCCACCCACGTTTCCCTGGGCATAGAGCTGGGTCCTCCGTTCCTGCGCCTGTTCGCGCGGGGACAGATCCTCATTCCCATCAGTCATAGCACGGGGTGGTGGCCGTCCGCAATGGGTTCGTTATCAGGTAGTATAGGGATGGTGATCCGGTTTTGATCGACGATCAAACACTGTTGACTAAGGCAATCGAAGCACGCGAAAATGCGTACTGTCCATACTCGAAGTTCCCGGTCGGGGCGGCCCTCCTGTGTGTGGATGGAACGGTCTACACCGGGGTGAACGTGGAGAACGCCGTGAACGGCCTCTCCCTCTGTGCGGAGAGGGTGGCCCTGTTCAAGGCGATCTCCGAGGGGAAACGGGAATTCACGAAGATAGCGGTCGCCTGCAACGCAGAGTACTGTCAACCGTGCGGGGCATGCCGACAGGTCCTCTACGAGCACGCCCCCAACCTGGAGATCCTCATGGGAAACCCGGAAGGGACATTTAAGCGCACGACGATCCGCAACCTGCTCCCGGAGGCATTCTCGCTATGAGAATTGAGTGATCGGGAGATTGAACCATTGAGTGATTGAGCAAATGAAGAGAAAGGCATTACTAAAGTACATCACAATGGACACTAAATAGGATTCACCGCCGAAGAGCACGAAGAATGGAATTCGTTGAACTGTCGAATCGAGTAATTGGCGAAAGCGCCGGTAGAAACCGGCATCCGTCCCGTGAGAACCGAAATTAGAAGTCACTACCCACTCGAAACAACAAGGGACCAGCTTCCAATGACCCGATCATTTTCAATCTTCGCTGATCCGTTCAACGATCAGCGGAGGTGGTGTAACCGGTCCTTCGCCGATCGTGTAGGCCTCCTTTACCATCGCGCGTGCACGATCGAGGTTCGTCGTGTCGTTGACGTGCAAGATCGCAAGAGATTCCCCTTCCGTCACAGGGTCGCCTATCTTTCGCAGGAGCTCGATCCCTACGGCGTAATCAACCGTATCCTCCTTGACGAATCGACCGGCACCGAGAAGGTTCGCAGCTTGCCCGATCGCCAAGGCATCGAGCTCGACGATAATGCCTGAACGTGAAGCCAGGACATCTACCCTCTGGCTCGCCGTGGGAAGGAGCGAGAGATCCTCGATAATACCCGGATCCCCTTCCTGATTCGCCACAAGAGTCACAAACTTCGCAAGGGCTGATCCATCATGCAGGAGCACTCGCATCGCTGCAACCGCATCGTTGCGCTCGCTCTCCTTCTCGGAGAAGAGGAGGAGCTCCGCTCCGAGCTCGCAACACAGGTCCTCTAGGTCCTGTGGGCCTTCCCCCTTCAAGACGGCGATCGCCTCTTTCACTTCGAGCGCGTTTCCGACCATCATTCCTAGCGGTTGGGACATATCGGTGATCAACGCCGAGATCTTCCGCCCGAGATGCGCGCCGATCGCAACGAGCGAGCGGGCAAGGTGTCGCGAGTCTTCGAGTTTAGAGAGGAAGGCACCGGCACCGGTCTTGACGTCGATCACGATCCCCTTCGCCCCACCGGCGATCTTCTTCGACATGATCGAGGCAACGATCAAGGGGAGCGAATCGACAGTGGAGGTAACATCACGCAGCTCGTAGAGGAGTTGATCGGCGGGGACCATGTCCGCCGTGTGATCGGCAAGGGCAAACCCCGAATTCTCGACCAACCCCAGGAACGCCTCGCGAGAAAGGTCGGTGCGGAACCCAGGGATCGATTCCAGCTTATCGATCGTCCCTCCGGTGTGCCCGAGGGAACGACCGGAGAGCTTGGCCACGGTGAGACCCGCAGCAGCAAGGAGCGGAATCAGAATTAGAGAGGTGGTGTCTCCCACTCCACCGGTAGAGTGCTTGTCGACCGGGTAGCCCTGGAGTTTAGAGAGATCGAGCATCGTCCCGGAATGGGCCATGACATCGGTGAGGATCGCTGTCTCTTCGTCATCCATCGAGCAAAAGTAGATCGCCATCAGGAGAGCGGAGACCTGATAGTCGGGAATCTCTCCTTTGATGTACCCGCCGATCAGGAACTCGATCTCCTCGCGAGTGAGCTTCCCTCCATCACGCTTCTTTCTGATCAGGTCGACTGTTTTCATAGTGTTCATTCTAAAACGGAATCCCCATCCTGTCCAGTCAACCGTTCGTACAGGATCGATTCAGACTTTGAGAAGCCAAGATATTCGTAGAACCGTTGTGCGGCAACATTCCTCGGCCGCGTGAGGAGGCGAATCCCCGCAAGACCGAGATCCCGAACAAGGGCAACCCCCCTCCTCATAAGGGCAGTTCCCACACCACACCGGCGATACCCGGAGAGGACGTGCAGTTCATCAAGATAGAGAAAGCCGACACGTCGATCAAGCTTGGGAATGCGAACGAACGCAGCGTACCCCACCGACTTGCCACGAGAGAGGGCGAGCAGGAACCACATTGAGTCGGAAGAGAGCGCATTGTATCTTGCAAGACTCTCCCGTACCCCTGCATCAGGGGGCCTATCCTGCTTTCGACCTTCTTCAAGAGCGTCTTCCGCGTGGATCGCACGTAGGAGCGCGGCCAACAAAGGAAGATCACCTTCCTGTGCGATGATGACCTCGATAGTCGCGGAAGGATTGGAAGACATATCACTACGATACGTAAAATCGGCTGAACCGTCTACTCTCCAGCTGATTCCCCACGCCCAAATCGGTATACTTTGAAGCTGGAGGTGGAACGATGCCAGATTTTCCACGGTTTCTGTTTCGCGTGAAGGATAAACAGATTGAAGAAGAAGCGAAGAAGATGGTCGCAAGCATTGGGCTTACTGATATCGAGATCCGCCGGGATGACACGATCAAGGACGCCTGGCTAGAGGACAACAAGATGCTCAAGACAACCTACGGGTTGGAAGATATCCAGGCGTACCTGGAGAATCTGGCCTCTTAATCGGGACATCAATGAATTGAGAGATTGAGTGAGCGGGAGATTGAGTGATTGTAGTTGCAATCAAGAACCCCGCCGCAAGCGGACGGGGTATGAATGGGCCGAAAATCTCTATTTCTTATCGCGGCAAGCCGCGGGGAATGAAACCCTCAGGGATTCAATGACTCACCCTCTACTTTGGTCGGGCTCTCTGGGTGGGGTGGGTGGGTGGGTACGCAGGTGCTTCTCCGCCGTTGCCAGGATGCGCCGTGCGTTCTCGTAGGTAAGGATCTCGTGGGCCGCTGCATAAGGGAACCATTTTCCATCGAGGTGCTCGTTCGAGAGGACCGGCTCGCCAGGGAGGACGTGTCCGAGGAAGTAGACGACCTCCTTCAGGAGCGACTGACTATCACGGAGAAAGTGGTAGCGATTCACCTCGCGAAAACCAGGGATCTGTTCGATCAGATCGATCTCCGTCTCCTCTCGCACCTCGCGTAGGGCCGCCTCTTTTTCACCCTCTCCATCCTCGATCTGCCCCTTGGGAAAGCCCCAATGGCCACCGTTCCGGTGGCGAAGAAGGAGGTAACGTCTCTCTCCCTGTTCTAACGCGTAGAGGACAAAGCCCGAAGATCGCTCTTCGGGCTCCTCCTCAGGTAATGTCGATTTCACGGTTGTCCCTATCGAACAGACGAGGGTCGAGACCGAGGCTCCTCAGTTCGCGGACGAGAACGCGGAACGACTCGGGGAGTCCGGGTTTAGGGAACTCTTCTCCCTTCAGGATTGCTTTGTACAGCTGGATTCGTCCGCGAGTGTCGTCCGACTTCACGGTGAGCATCTCCTGCAACAGGGCCGACGCGCCGTAGGCTTCGAGAGCCCACACCTCCATCTCCCCCAACCGCTGTCCGCCAAACTGTGCCTTCCCGCCCAGGGGCTGCTGTGTGATCAGTGCGTACGGACCAGTCGAACGGGCATGGATCTTCTCGTCGGCTATGTGTTCCAGTTTCAGGACGTACATGCTTCCCACCGTGATCGGCCGGTCGAACGGTTTACCGGTCCGCCCATCACGCAGAATCACCTTACCGTCGTAGTTATCTCCCTGTGCCAGGTTGGCCTTTACTCGTTCATCATGTAGCTCTTCCAAGATTTCGTCTTCCTGGGCTCCATCGAAGATCGGGGTTGCCACTAGCTCCCCCTTGAGCTGCGCTAGCCAACCTAGGTTCGCCTCGAAGATCTGACCCAGGTTCATACGCGAGGGAACCCCCATCGGGTTCAAGACCACATCGAGCGGCGTGCCATCGGGGAGGAACGGCATCTCCTCCACCGGACGGATGGTGGAGATCACCCCTTTGTTTCCATGTCGGCCAGCGAGCTTGTCCCCAACGGAGATCTTCTTGCGTTGGGCAACGAAGATCTTGACGAGCTCGTTCACTCCGGCATCAAGCTCATCCCCCTGATCGCGGGAGAACTTCTTGACCTTGATCACCTTAGCGGTCCCCGATACCGGGATCATCCGAAGTGATGTGTTCTTCACGTTGCGTGCTCGTTCGCCGAAGATGGAGCGGAAGATCTTCTCCTCTGGGGTCGGTTCGGATTCTCCGCGTGGCGTGATCTTCCCCACGAGGATGTCCCCGGTGCGAACGACTGTTCCCACACGGACGATCCCGTCCTCATCAAGGTTCTTCAGATCCTCTTTGGAGATATTGGGGATATCCGCTGTGATCTCCTCGGGACCAAGTTTCGTCTCTTCGGCCTTCACCTCAAACTCTTCGATATGGATCGAATCGAGCAGGTCCTCCCGGACGACGCGCTCGCTGATGACGATCGCATCCTCGTAGTTGTACCCGTCGAACGGCATGATTCCCACGAAGAGATTGCGTCCCAGGGCCAGCTCACCAAGGTCGCTCGACGGGCCATCGGCGATGAGATCCCCTTCCTTCACCTTATCTCCTTCAGCGACAACGGGGCGCTGGTGGAGGATAGTGCTCTGATTCGAGCGCTCAAAGTTGATCAGTGGATAGACCGTCTTCTTGCGCCCTTTCTGGATCGTGATCTGGCGCGCATCGACCTCCTTCACCACACCGTTGCTCTCGCTCAAGAGGAGCATACCCGAGTCCATCGCTGCCTGGCGTTCCAGCCCGGTTCCGACGAACGGTGCTTCCGGACGGAGGAGCGGTACCGATTGGCGCTGCATATTCGCTCCCATCAATGCGCGGTTCGAGTCATCGTGTTCGAGGAATGGGATCAACGCCGAAGAAATCCCCACAAGCGCCTTCGGAGAGACCCCGATAAAGTCAACCTCCTTCGGGGGAACGAGTCGGAGGTCCTCATGCCCTGTGCGCACCTCTACCCGTTCGCCGAGGATGCGGCCATCTTTCCCCACCGGCGTCGTTGCTGTGGTGATCTTGTAGTTCTCCTCATCGTCGGCCATCAAGTAGACGATCTCATCCGTGACCTTGCCCTTTACGACCTTTCGATAGGGCGCAACGAGGAATCCAAAGTCGTTCACCTTGGAGTAACAGGCAAGAGAGGTGATCAAGCCGATGTTCTGCCCTTCCGGGGTCTCGATCGGGCAAATGCGCGAATAGTGAGAAGAGTGAACGTCCCGCACCTCGATCTTCGCGCGGCGCTTGGTTAGTCCTCCGCCTAAAGCACTCAGCCGCCGTTTATGCGTTAGCTCGGTCAGTGGGTTCGTCTGCTCGAGGAACTGGGAGAAGCGTCCGGTGTAGAAGAGCTGATTGATCGCCCCCTGAACCGTGCGCGTGGAGATCAGGCGCCGGATCGTGTCCTTCTCATCGAGAACGTACTTGGAGAGCTTGTCTCGCGCAATCCGTGCCATCCGCACCAACCCAGTCCTAAGCGCGTTCTCCGCAAGCTCACCCGGGAGGCGGACTCGTTTGTTCGCCAGGTGGTCCTTCTCATCGATGAGAGACGGATCGTTCGGTACCTCGATGAGTCGCTTGATCGTGCGCACGATGTCCGCAGGATAGAGGACGGTCTGCTTCAGCTCCATACCCAGCCTGCGATTGACCTTGAACCGTCCCACCTCGGAGAGGTGATAACTCGTAGGGTGGAAGTACAGATTCTCCAGGTACTCCCCCATCTGGGCAGGAGAGGAGCGGTCAGAGGGGCGCAGCCGATGGTAGACCGCACGGAGGGCCTCCTCCTGTGTCGTGATCTGATCCTCTTCCAATGTTCTCTGGATATAGGGGTTGACGAATTTGATCGAGGAGAGACCAGCGTTCGCCAAAGGAACAAGGTGATCCTTCTCCAGCTCTTCCCCCGCGGCCAACAGGAGCTTCTCCTCTTTCTTCACGGCCACTGCTGCACGACGCCCGATCTGTTCCTCCAGCGTCTCCACGGTGACTGGGGAGATCTCGTAACTGAAATAGGAACGGATCTTTGCCTCATCGATCCCCAACGCCTTCAAGAAGACGGTCGCCAGGACCTTTCCCTTGCGATCGAGGTTCGCTCTGAGGAGCCCCCGTTTGGTATCAAGGATGATCTCCAGCCACGCCCCCAACTCGGGAAGGATGTGCCCCTTGTACTGGGCCTTGTCCTCCTTTGTGAAATAGACACCGGGAGCACGGGTGAGTTCGTTGACAAGAGCGTTCTCCGACCCATTGATGATTAACGTGCCTCGGCTCGTCATCATCGGGAAGTCCCCGATATAGAGCTCTGTCTCCTGGAGGAGTTTCCCTTCCTGCAATAGGCGCGCTGTTACCCTTAATGGGCGCGAGTACGTGAGATCCTTATCCTTGCACTCCCGTTCCGTGTTCCTCGCCTCACCAAGGTACGGGTTGATGAGCTCCAGACTCAATCCATCCTTCCC
>JAUWNS010000168.1 GCA_030612485.1 Candidatus Bipolaricaulota bacterium | reverse complement strand
TGAGACAAGTTGGCGTCAGGCGTCTCGATGAGGAGGTGGTAGTGGTTGCTCATCAAACAGTAGGCATGACAGATCCAGCCGTACCTCTTGACAGCATCACCGAGAAGTACCAAGAATCGTGCTCGGTCTCTGTCGTCAAGGAAGATACTCTCTCGCGTATTGCCACGACTGGTGATGTGGTAAAGCGCGCCTGCGTATTCTAATCGCAAGGGTCTGGCCATAGCGATCTCAGTATATCACAAAGAATCCGAAAAATGAAGGTCTGACCCCGTTTTTCTTTGACCCCGTTTTTCTTGACAAGCATACCACTTTCTCCCTACGATGAAACTACTATGAAACGGATACGAATGCTGATCTGCTTTTTGATGGTGGTTCTAGTCCCTGGCATCTCCGTTATCGGAAACGATCTTCCTGCAGATAAGATAGAGCGGGTACGTACCGGGATGACGCTCCTCGGTGCAGTTCTCGGCCTTGGAGGGGGAATGGCCACCAGTCTGGGTCTTGTTCCGGCGGGTACCCCTCTCTCCGAGTCGCTTCTCGTCGCTATTCCCGTTGCCGCGGTGGCTGCTGTCACCGGTGCGCTGGCCAGTCGATGGATCGCTGAGATGACCCTGGTACGCCAACCCTCGCTCCTTGCGTCTCCCTTCCTCGGTGCCGGCTTGGGGTTTGTAGGGTGTGCTGTTGCAGGAGGCATCAGCTTCGCGGTTGCATTCGCGATCGCCATGCCCACTGTCGCTGCCCCAGAAGGTTACTGGGGGTCATTCAATTACCCACAAGGTGTCGGGATGGGTTTCCTCGCTGGGGCATTCTGGATGGGGCTCGCAGGTATTCCGATCGGGGGAGTGATCGTTCCGATTATCTCGCTCTATGTGGGGTTCTAGAATTGAAAGATTTAGCGATTGATTGATCGGAAGATTGTTAAATCACTAAATCACTCAATTCCAAGGGTCGACGTTCCCGCCGGAGAGGATCACGCCGATGCGTTTCCCTGTCACCTCCGGGAAATGTTCGAGGAGCGGGGCGACAGCGACCGCGCTCGACGGCTCGATCACGATCTTCATCCTCTCCCAGACGAAGCGCATTGCTTTCAGGATCGACTCTTCGGAGACACATATGATCGCGGGGACATGCTTAGAAATGATCTCGAAGTTATTCAGTCCCAATGGCGTTCGTAGACCATCGGCGATCGTCTTCGGCGTGAACGCAGTCACCCGTTTTCCGCTCCTCAAACCGCGGTAGGCATCGTCGGCCCCGGCCGGCTCGCAACCGATCACCTTCGCGCCGGGCAGGAGGTGGGAAAGAGCGATCACTGTCCCCGCAAGGAGACCTCCTCCACCGACAGGAACAAGGATCGTATCGAGCGGGCCTGCGTCCTCGATCAGCTCGACCACGGCGGTCCCTTGTCCCGCAATCACGGCTGTATCATCGTGTGAATCGATGAAGATAGCGCCGGTCTCACGCACCGCGCGATCGGTCAACGCCTCTCGCGCCGCCTGCGTCGGCCGACAAGGGATCACCTTTGCTCCGTACCCCTCCATGGCCTCCCTCTTCACGCGGGGCGCATCCTCGGGCACCACCACGATCGCACTCACCCCGCAGAGTCGGGCAGCGAGCGCCAGTGCTTGGCCGTGGTTTCCGCTCGAATGGGTGATAACCCCACGAGCACGCTCGGCAGGGGTGAGGGAAAGGATGGCATTCAGCGCGCCGCGGAACTTAAATGAACCCGTCTTTTGCAGGTTCTCGCACTTGAAGAAGATGGCCTTCTCTGCAATGTGATCCAGTGTGGCACAGGTCATGATCGGGGTGCGATGAATGGACGGGGAGATCCGCTCGTGAGCCGCGACGATCTCTTCCCACTGCACATCGCTCATAGTCACCCTTTGAAGACGGTCTTCTTGTAGTAGCGCAACTCCTCGATCGATTCCTTGATATCGCTTAATGCGCGGTGTTTCGAGGTTTTGCTGGTTCCCACCTCTTCAGACATCCCGGGATACCAGCGGGTGACGAGTTCTTTTACTGTACTCACATCGACGTTGCGATAGCTCAGGAGCGCATCGAGTTTTGGCATGTACCGGATAATGAAGCGACGATCGAAACAGATCGAGTTGCCACAGAGAGGGCAAGAACGCGGAGGACAATAGGAAGTCACGAAGGCCAGCGTCTCCGCCTCCGCCTGCGAAAGCGAGACGGTCGAACGGCGCACTTCCTCGATCAATCCAGAGGTTCGGTGCTGCTTTGTGCACCATTCATCCATCGTGGCGAGGATTTCCTTTGGTTGATGGATCACTAAATCCGGCCCTTCGGCGATGATGTTCAGATCCTTGTCGGTGATGATCGTCGCTATCTCCAAAATCATCCTGGTTTCCAGATTCAATCCTGTGGTCTCAAGATCGATCCATACGAGGTTCGTTGAGTTTTTCTTTGTCGGCATGAGGCTCCTTTTCGTTTCACTTCTAGGATACCACTCTCCTTACTCTCTTCCAAGGGAATGGTTGCCTATCTGAGATCGAGCCGATAGACTTGAGAACCTCATGGCGATTACGATCGAACCTTTAACACGACGCGAGATCGATCCGTTCATTCACCTCCTCCGCTCAGGATTTGAGGAGGCGATCTCCAATCGTGGAGCCGATTTCGCCGATCTGGAACGTCTCCTCTCCCTCATTCTTCTCGGAAACGGATTCCCCTTGCGTGTGCTCAGGTGTCTGACCGGGCACGAAGCGTTCGTGTTGATCGCCAAATCGGAGGGCCGCGTGGTCGGTTCCCTGCAGGTTGTCGGACACCAGAGCCCATCGCTCATCGGGATCTACGTCCTCCCCGACTTTCGCGGACAGAGGATCGCCCTCCGCCTGATCGAGGAGGCACTCGCGCGTCTCAAGGCACACGGGCATCGATCAGCCCGGGTGGGGGCGATCGACGAGGGAGCACAACACCTCGCGGAGAGAGCGGGATTCGTTCCCTACGCAAAGATCGATCTCTACCGGCGCTCCCTCCCCGCGGAGATCGCCTCCCCTCCAGGGGTGCGTATCGAGTATTCACGTAAGCGCGAGTCGACAGACCATCCTTATGATATCCGCTTCCTGAGAAGAGTGATCGGGTTCCACGCCGCTCGGATCACCGCTGTCGACGGGGCAAGAGAAGTCTTATCGTGCACCCTCATCACCCAGCCTTACCAGAGGGTCGGAGAGATCCGCCCACGGCTCCTCATCCCGGGAAGAGAGGACGCGTTCCTCCCCTGCCTCGCGGAGGGGTGTAGGTGGCTCTCCCGGCTGAAGAAGGAGGAGGTTCACCTCCCTCTCCCCCCCGATGCGGAAGGCCTCGCCGATCTCGCCCTCACGACCGGATTTCGGAAGGGCCGCTCATGGGTCCACCTCGCGATCGATCTGAGTAACTAGGAGAGGAGCGACTCGTGGATCGGCTATCTCCTCTCTTTGGTTTCTCGCAGTTTGAAACAGAAAGCTCGCCGGGTGTCTCGCAAGAGACAAGATCGAGTATGTTGTACTTTGCAGATAACACGCTCTTTGGCTAGTATTTCGGAAATCTACGATTGCAAGTTTAGGAGGTTTGACCGTGTCGGAACCGATCAAATGGGTTAAGAAAGACCCGGAGAAGGAGAATGTCTTCTGGCCAACCGAGGCCATGAAGGAGCAGGCGTGGGTGGGGGATGAGTCGATCTACGCCGAGGCAAAGGCCGATCCCGAGGGGTTCTGGGCGAAACACGCCGAGGAACTCCACTGGTTCAAGCATTGGGACAAGACCTACGAGTTCGCCCCCGAAAACTACAAGTGGTTCATTGGAGGGAAGATTAATCTCTCCTATAACTCCCTCGACCGCCACATCGAGGCGGGGAACGGAGATCGGATCGCCCTCATCTGGGAGCCGGAACCGACGGAAGAAGAGGCGATTAAGCTAACGTACACCGAGCTGCACCGGCTCGTCTCCAAGTTTGCTAACGTTCTCAAGGGACTCGGCGTGAAGAAGGGTGACCCAGTTGGGATCTACATGCCGATGATTCCCGAGGCGGTTGTCGCCATGCAGGCATGTGCCCGTATCGGCGCCCCGCACAGCGTCGTCTTCTCCGCGTTCTCCCCGGATTCCCTCCGTGACCGCATGGTCGACGCTAATGCCAAGGTCGTGGTCACTGCCGACGGCTACTACCGCCGTGGAAAGGCGATCAACCTGAAGAAGAACGCCGACGCCGGCGTGGAGAACTCGCCGGTGGAGAAGGTCGTAGTGGTAAAGCGCCTCGATGGGAGCGCACCGATGACCGCCGGACGCGACCTGTGGTATCACGAGCTGATGGAAGGGGCATCGGACGACTGCCCGGCCGCGGAGATGGATTCCGAGGACCTCGCGTTCCTCCTCTACACCTCCGGGACGACCGGTCAGCCAAAGGGGATCATGCACACGACAGGTGGATACGCGGTCCAATCCTACCTCACTGCTAAGTGGAACTTCGATCTCCACGAGGGGGACATCTACTGGTGCACTGCCGATGTCGGTTGGATCACCGGGCACACCTACATCAACTATGGGCCGCTGATGAACGGGGTGACGAGCCTTATGTACGAAGGCTCCCCGGACGCGCCGGACTACGGTCGTTTGTGGGCGATCATCGAGAAGCATAAGGTGACCCAACTCTACACCGCACCGACAGCGATTCGCATGTTCTTGAAGTGGGGGGACGAGTGGCCGGCGAAGCACGATCTCTCTTCGCTCCGCCTCCTCGGAACGGTCGGCGAGCCGATCAACGTCGACGCCTGGCTGTGGTACTTCGACAAGATCGGTGGCGGACGCTGCCCGATCATCGACACGTGGTGGCAGACCGAAACCGGGGCAAACATGGTGAACAACCTGCCTGGAATCGGTCCGTTCATCCCCACCGTGGCCGGCAGAACGTTCCCCGGTATCACCGGCAGCATCCTCGACTCCGGCGGCACGCCGCTCCCGCCGAACGAGGGCGGATACCTTGCGATGCAAAGCCCGTTCCCGCCGGCACTGACGCGCGGGATCTACGGGGATATGGAGCGATTCAAGGCACAGTACTTCACCGAGTACGGCTCTGAGCACTACTTCACCAGCGACGGCGCACGGATGGATGAGACGGGTAACTTCCGGATCACCGGCCGCGTCG
>JAUWNS010000012.1 GCA_030612485.1 Candidatus Bipolaricaulota bacterium | reverse complement strand
GATCGTAGGGACGATCAACACCGGAGAGATTTACGGCTATGCGGTTCGAAAGGGAGATAGCACGCTCCTTGCTCTTCTGAACGAGGGGCTCAAGCGTATTAAAGCAACTGACGAATGGGGTCGCCTCGTAGAGAAGTGGCTCATCGGCAGTTAACCGCCTCCAGGGGGGAGGGCTTTTCTCTTTCTCCCCCCGCCCTTTGTTGAGTGATGACCTTCTCAGAGACCCTTACCCTGATCGGGCGCTCCCTGCCCACACTCCTTCAAGGAGCAGGGATTACAATGGCGCTGATCAGCGCCTGCCTCGGACTTGGGGTCCTTGGTGGGATTCCCTTGGCGTTTGTCCACGTGTACGGCGCGCGCTGGGGCAAATTGGTCGCTGGTATCTACGATCGGGTCTTTCGAGGATTTCCCGCTCTTGTTCTTCTCTTCTTGTTCTATTTTGGGTTGGGGAGCATCAAGGGATTCTCCATCTCTCCGTTTATCGCCGTTGTGCTGGCACTGGGGCTACGCAGCGTCGCATATCAAGCACAGATCTACCGCGGTGGTCTGTTGGCGGTGGGGGAGGATCAGATGGATGCGGCCCGTTCTTTGGGAATGACCAAGCTGCAAGCGATCTGGTTCGTGATCCTTCCCCAAGCGCTTTATTTTTCCCTTCCCGGGATTGCCAACGAGTACTCCATTGTTCTCAAAGATACAGCGTTGGCATTTGCAGTCGGTGTGGTGGAATTATTTACCAGAGGGAAGTTCATCGCCGTGCACACACGCGCCACGCTGTCGATCTACCTGACAGTGGCTGCGATCTATCTCTTCCTCACCTATATCGGTATTTTCGGCTTCTGGGTGGTGGAGCGACTTGCCTACATTCCCGGCCTAGGCGGTCGGGCAAAGGAGGGCGAGCGATGAGCTTTCTCATTGAGATAATCCCCCGCTTGTTGCAGGGGATGTCTATCACACTCCAGCTCATCGTTTTCTCAATACCGATCGGGTTTGTGATCGGGGTCGCGGTTGCCCTCGGGCGGGTCTACGGAGGGGTTGTGCTATCGCCTCTTGCCTGGGGGCACCAGCTACTCTTCCGCGGGACCCCTCTCCTCTTGCAACTGTTCGTCATCTACTACGGCCTCCCCCACTGCGGTCTTGTCCTCAGTCCGTTCGCCTCCGCCATCACTGCGTTCAGCTTGTGCAGCGGGGCTTACCACTCCGAATACCTACGCGGAGCGATCCTCTCCATTCAAGGCGGGCAGATGGAGGCAGCGCGCGCCTTAGGTATGAGTAAGATCCAGGCGATCCGATCGATCATCCTTCCTCAGATGCTGCGAAGGGCCCTTCCGGGATGCTCCAATGAGATCGTCTACCTCATTAAGTACTCTTCACTCGCCTACATTGTCACCCTGGTCGATCTGACCGGCCAAGGACGGCTGATCGCCTACGAGACATTCCGCTTCTTTGAGGTGTTCCTGGTTGTGGGGTTGGTCTACTTGGGGATGGTCACGATCGCCGATCGATTCCTCCACGCCGGGGAGAAGAAGGTTCACATTCCAGGAGTATAGAAAGCAGGGGGGTCAGGCACGGCAAGAGTCCTCACAGGTTCTACACGCCACAAGGAACGCAGGTTGACGTTCTCCCCATTACGAAGAGGGCACTAGAAACAGGCTCCATTGAGTTCCCAGATGGTGAACGCCTTACCGCCTTGGGATTTTCAGAGGCGCTGACGCATGCCAAAGAAAAGCCAGTGGGCGACTGCGTGGTATCCGTCGCGCCGCTTCCGATCCTGGTAGCCTTGAAGATTCTTGCTGCCACGAGGCGTCACGGCCCAGATTTGCAGGATGTCGTAGCGTGTATGAAGCAATACGAAGAGCAAGGTGCTCGTCGATTCGACGATGTAATCTACACTGCGGGTCTTACCTTTGAGACAGCCGGTGCATATCTTCTGGGGAGGGATCTGGCATCCATAATGCTCGCCAAAACACTAATGGCAATAGAAGAAGCGCTTATAGCGTTTACGCACAACACACAGCCGAGTAGCGGGACTGTCGATCGTAACGAACTTGATTCACTCCTTCGAGCTTTCGCATCCGGTGTTGGACTCGGTTCTATCTGATATCAGGAGCCACCAACAGATTTCCCAGATTGGACAAGAGACAAGTTTAGACCCCGAGACATTCTACCCCGGGAAAACGCGGTGCCCCTAACCGAGGATACTGCCCCGACCCCCAACAACGAATCCCCTTGTTTCCTATACGGAAGGGGCTCGCAGAGACAAAGCTTTCTTGGTACTTAGAAGCTTGATACGAGATCGCAGTGCCCTTATATGCTATGAACCTCAAAATCGAAAACATTATCCCCGGACGGCAGACCATTCAATGTTGTTTTATGAGCAGAATCATACTGAATCGTAAATCCGTGGGCTCCTGCAACTTTCTGAGTAACCCATAGTCCCATGCCTGTACCACTTCGGTGAAATCCCTCAGCGTTCCTTCCCCTGAAGCGGCGCGAGAAAATACGGCTCCTTTCAGACTCTGGAACGATTGGTCCAAAAGACCGGATTGACACACAGACTCCACTTCTGCCAATATCACGTACTGTCAACACTACTTCTTGGTCTTCTAGGCTGTATTTTATCGCATTGTCGATCAAAGCATGAGGGATAAGCACAAATGAGTCGTACAAGCTGGGAGAGTTGTATGAGGAGCCTTCAAGTCGGATCTTCAGCCCTCTGTGCCGAGCCTTCTCCTGAAAGATCCACCTATACAAGTCAAACATCTCGTACACGTGAACCATACGACGCTTGCTGTATGCCGCGCTCTTGGGATTCACAATGATATCACTAAGGTTAAGTTGCGATACTAGAAGCCGTGATGAGCGGTAGGCTGTAAGCAAGTTCTTGTCTGACAACTGATCAAGGTTCTCTCTAGAGAGAGAACTCGCTTTCTTCTTAATGCACTTTGTTATGTTATTATTCACTGCAGATACCGCAGAACGGACATCATGGAAAATTAGAAGGGCTTCCGCGACCTGTGCATCCTCCTCTCCGCATATCTCAGACTGCGCCCGTTCAATTGCTTCAAACCACGCTGTTATCTCTTTTGTACAGGTTTTGTTTTTTCGGTAGCGTTTCTTGTTCTGAGGAGAACAGCTATGATTCTCGTCTCGATCAATTAACCCACACAAGATAACATCCTTAGTGAATTCTCCCGCCCCAACGTATACTGAAAATCCGTGAGGGCAGATAGCATGTTTGATACTTCCCAGCATCTCAAAATCAAGTTCGGAAGGCGACGAGCATTCCTTACCGCGACACTTCTTCACGCAAAACGCTGGCAACTCAATGACTAACCCCTGACTTACTTCACCAGTTTTGCCTATGTGGGGGAAGGGACAGCATTGGTGTAGCCAGGATTTCATGGTTGGGGAGATGTCTTCATGTAAATCTCAACTGCGCGTCCGATAAGAAGAGCAATACGAGCGGCAGTTTCCGCATTGTTCAGGACACTTGAAAGAATCGTTGTCGGATCGGGATGCTGTCTGGATACAAGTGCCCGTGTGAGCCTTCTCTCCAACATCTCTATCTTCGACTGAGGAACTCCCTGATCATGAAGGATTGCATATATAGCCTTCCAATAATGGTCGAGATTGTAGTACTGTTGAAGAACATCGTCAAGCATCCGAGCAACAGTTACGAGATCTACAGGCTTCAGCAGCCTATCGTCTGCTTGTTCAAAAAAGCCAGCTTGCTTGATATCGAACGTCTCACCAGAGAAGGCGATTATGACTTGTTCCGGATTCACCCTCTTGATGTGTTCAAGAACACCAAAGCCATCAGTTGCGGAGACATTCTTTGGCGCTACTCCGACTATGTCCAAGATAACTACGTCAAACTCTCCTTTTTCCACACGTCTTATCTTGCCAGCATCAAGTTCTTCCCACTGAGTGATATTATAGCCTTCGTCTTTGAGAAGGGATAACGGCAGGGCCTCGGGGTCATCATCAATAAGCAAGATTCGAGAATGCTTCCGAGCTAGTTCAATAGGAACGGATTGTGACATGCCAGACATCGTCCCTTTCGCTCGCTTCCATTTCCACATTGTTCCCTATTGTACTTCCTCATCAACGCCGCTCCAAACAACCAACCTTACCCCCTGCTATCCCATACGGCGCCGTATCGCCTTCCGTACGCGTAGAACGAGGCCGCCATCTTCTCTGTCAGATGGTTTGGACCTCGATAAGCAAAGCGCTCGCTGCCAATAGAGACATCCTCCAAGCCAACTACCATTCCAAAGACCAGGTATTCCCTAGAAAGAGGTGGCCGCCTCCCTCAGGTTTTGCGAGTCCTCAGGGAGGTAATCTCCTGCGCTTGCTACTCCGAGTTCGGAACACCTGGCAACATACCCTTCCGGCTCTTTCCAGATCGTTGCTGTCAGCATATATGTGGGCACACTCATCACAGACCTGGGCAGCATCGACGATCGCTCCCTTGTTTGAGGCTAGCACCGCAAGTAGAGATTGTCAAGGGTAGAAAGGCAATCATCCCTTCCCCAACGCCTTCCGTACATGCGGAATCAACCCTCCGTCTTGGAGGATGGCGAAGACTTCCACGGGAAGGGCGGGAAAGTGATGCTCATTACCTTCGTGAGCCACTACACATTCTCAAAATCGATCGAGAGGGTATCGTCCTTCTCCATCGTGTCGATCCCCTCTTGAAGCTCGATCACAGGAAGACCGTTGTTGATCGCGTTGCGGAAGAAGATGCGCGAGAACCACTTGACGATTCTTATCCCTCTCCGGCCCAAGTAATCGGGCAATGTGCTATCGAGGGGAGGTTTGTGCTACTATCGTTATCGGGTAGCGAAGCTGCCGCTGTTCAAGGAGGTCGTTAGTAGTGAAGCTGTTACCAGAAGAGAGAGTTTGGCTGGACGATTTCATCGAGGCCATCCGCCATGGCTTCCCTGGACTGATCAAGCGGGTGACAGTCTTCGGTTCAAAAGCACGTGAAGATGCCACTCCCGATTCCGACCTGGATGTGCTCGTTATCATCAAAGGGGAAGAAGATCTCAAATCCCGTATCCGTTTGCTTGGATATGAGTTAGCGCTGGGGAAGGATGTGGTGCCTTCTATTGCAGTCTACACCGTCCAAGAGATTGAACAACGCAGAGAGCACCGCTCACCCTTCTTAGAGGCGGTGGAGCGGGAGGGTGTGGTAATCTCGTGAGGGAAATCCAAATTCGAGCCGAATGGCGACGAGCTGTGAAGGCCCAGGGAGCAGCGGATCTCTTGCTCGAAGCAGGTTTCTACGAAGATGCCGTCTCGCGAGCCTATTATGCCGTTCTTCATGCGGCCAAGGCTGCGTTGCTTGCACGAGATATCGTAACAGAGAGCCATACTGCTGTGAGACGCCTCTTTGGGAAAGAGCTGGTCCAGCAGGGGCTTCTCGAGAAGGAATGGGCGTTGATCCTCGCCCATCAACAGGACGAAAGAGCTTCCGCCGACTACGACGTAGAGCTAACCTTCTCCCAAGAGGTTGCAGAACAGCGGGTGGAGCAAGCACAACATTTCCTAAAGCGCATTTTCTCGTTTCTGCAGGCGCAAGGGCTCGATGATGCAACCCCTGGCTAAGGTTCTCTTGGTTCCTACAAACCGATCCGTCAGCTGAATCAAAACACCAAAAGGAAAGATCAGGCCCCGATACCATTAGTTACCCTACTACATGTCATGAAGGTTGCTCAAAATCTTCCACCCAGAGAACCAAGCGGGATCTGTCCTTCATTGCGTTATAGAGGTGCTTATCGGCTGTTACAAGCGGGATCTGCTCGCTTTCCGCAAGGGTTAAATAAGCGGCATCGTAGGCTGAGCGGTTATAGGTATGGGCTGTTCTTAGGATCTCCTGAGTTGCAACTTCGCGCTCAGGCAGGTTAAACGCTTCAAATTCGCGGAGCGCTGCTTGCGCATCGCTCAACTTCGTTCTGCCTCTGGAGATGGCCTTCCAGAGTGCATTTGTGACCTCAAATCGCAGCAACGGGACGGCAAACAGTTCCAAGTTACCGGAGAGAAACTCCTTCAAAATGCGCAATGAAGCGCCCCTGTACGGCTCATCCGGCAGCAAGCTCGCAATCACAACCGAAGCATCGATAACTAGCCTATCCACCGCGCTCCTCCAGGTCCTTGCGTGAAGGGTAGTAGACGTCATCCAGGGTCAACCCTTTAAACTTCTCCCCCAGTTTCATCCAGCGATCGAGAGCCTCTCTGCGCAACTGAGCTACCGCTGCTCTCTCCAGGAATTCACTTCGCTTGCGAGGTCCTACGACAGCGTCGATCTGCAGAACCACTTCCTCGGAGAGATTCACCTGCGCTCTGATCTTCGGTGACATTTTTTTCGCCTCCACACAGCCTCTTTTTACAGCCATATTATACAGCTATATGATGCGGCCAACAAGATGGATCTAAGCTCCTTCCGCACACGCTAGATTGACCCACGTCTTCGAGAATCCAGTATCGCCCAGGAGATCACTGAATCTTGGTCCCGACTCACAAGGCACAGTCATAACACACCTATGGGGATTGGCAAAGACCATCGGATCGGTCAATGGCAGATGCAGATTACAACACGAGCCCCATCTTCAGGTACTCCACCCGCTTCTCGAACCCGAGTGACTCAGCCGCCTCGGCGACTGCTAGCATCCACCCGGGAATGCCAATCTCGACTCGCAGCTTTGGGCTTCGCGATACAACCTTGTGTAGCATCAGCCCAACGAGATGCTCTGCAAGTTGAGGGTGTTTAGGGTCGAGGCGGACGGAGATCCCATTGACGCCCTTCCCCCTGGTCGATGCGGAGTACTTGCAGCGGGCGATCACTAGACCATCACTTTCTTGACGGACAACAAATTCTTCTTCCTTCGTCCTTTGAACAAGGTTGATAATTGGGACAAGGAGGCGAAGCACCAGCGGGTGCCGGAACCGCCCCTTCTCGATCGGTTCAAACTGGCGGGCTTCCTCGGGCACAATCCGCTTCTCGAGGGCGAGCCGGGTTCTCCAGTCGGAGCGAGGGAAACGAGAGACGCTGAATCCTGGAAGCAGAGGAGATAGCGACGGCAACGCGGGATCGCTCAGCGAGTACTCTGCGGTAGCATCATACACCTCAAACCCAAGGCTCTCGTAGAGGCGCTGCGCGGGTGTGTTCCCGTTAATCACGCCAAGCCAGGTCTTCTCTGCCCTGTGCTCTCTCATCAGCTCAAGCGACTTCTCGATCGCGGCGCGTGCGATTCCTCGCCGCCTGTATCCGGGCAGAACACCGCCCGTTCCCACACCCCATGCGTTCGTCGTCCCATGGCGCTCGACTATCGTCACGCCAATCATCCTGCCGTCTTCGATAGCCACATAGCCTCGGAACATGTCACGCAGCGATGGAGCGAGAATCTGCGCAACCCGCATAAGGGGCCAGATCCGGCGAAAGCTTTTAAGCATGTGAGAGATCTCTTCCTTCTCGTCGGTCTGAACGCTCCATTCCGGGTTCTCCGGATACTGGAACGTGTCGTAGATCATCGCCCCCAAAGGCGTCAAATCGCGCGGCCACTCGAGCGGTCTCAATTCCACAGGTGAACCTCCTCAATCCCCAAGTCCGTTCAGTATCGCCATGGCCTACCCTCTACGCAACAGCGGGGAACTGCCTGATGCTGCCTAAGAGATGTCCTTCTTGCCCCGAATAAGCGATTTACGCAAAGAGGAATTGGCAAAGTCCAATCCGTCGGATTCAGCCATTTGCTGTGCGACCTCACAACCTGAATAAATACGAAGCCTACAGAACTATGTTTGCAAGACCGTGTCCAGCAAACCGAGCTGTATCTTTACCACATGCTCTACCTTTCGCATGTCAGTATGCGTTAACTCGCCTGCTTTGTTGATTAGGCGCCGTTTGCTCACTGTGGCGAGCTGGTCTGCCATTGCCTTGCTTTGCCTGTCTTTGATGGTCACAATTGCTTCACTTGGATAGACGTGTCCCACCTGGCTTGTCAACGGCACAACCTGCACCCGGTTAAGGTGCTTGTTTGCAGCATCATTGCTGATGATAACCGCCGGTCGCTTCTTCTTAATCTCACCACCAACCGACGGGTCAAAGCTCACCCACCATACCTCACCGCGTTTCATCGCTTACTTCTCCCACCGTGGCTTCTGCCCATTCAAGTGCTTCCGCTTCGCGCTCTTCATCCTGAGCCATTTGCCTATAAGCAGGTCCTAATTCTTGATAAAGCACATAGGGGCGCACCAAGCCTTCGATAAAGCGGCTAATCCGACGGCGGCCTATGACCGCATACAACCCTTCATAGACCTGTTCATCAATGGTAATGGTCAGTTTCTTCTGCATTTTGCACCTCCTTTCCTCCTCCCGAGCATATACGTATACTATACGTATAATAATACCTAGAAGTGGAAGAATCAAGAGGCAAAGCGTTGGCCACAGGAAAGCAGGCCGTGAGGCATCCGGTCTTGCCGCGGGTGCTCAACACCTTCGCCCGTTAAACCAATTGCGCCCGCCGAGAGATCTGTTCCTTTCTTTCTCTTCTCTCCTGTTGTCGCTTCCCTTTGCGTGAGGCATAAGTCTTTTCCTCACGCCCGCTCACTACGCTCGCTCAAGGCCTGCCTGCGTGCGGACTCGCACAGGCAGGGCCAAGATCGCTAAGAACGGCCTTAACTCTTGGGGTGCAGACATTTTTTCTTCTTGCCACTTGTACCGTTCTTAAGGCCCTCTGCGGCTTTGCGAGGGAATGCTTTTTCTCTTTCTTGTCACTCATTACCCCATATTGGTCAACGTCTTTCCAAGATGTACTGCTTCCGTTGTATCTACATCTGCCGACTCGAAACGATAAGGAATCAAATGAGTGCTGTTTCACAGGTATCCAAACACCAATAGGAAACAATCTTCGCACGAGCCACACCCAATCCCCATCAAACATCGGTGCGGACGTTCAATACACCGGAAAGCTGGGGATCACGGAGCGAGGAACTGCACGAGGCAAAACCGTCAGGAACACAGTCGAATCCACCAGTGAATGAGATCCATCTCCAGCCTAGAGGAGAGGGAAGAGCCCGAGAAGGTGCCGTGGATCGCCGCAGCAAGCAGGCCCTACTCATTCGCCATGCAATCTACTAGAATCGCGAACATCGCTAATCAGCCGCGCGGCCTTTTGCGTCGGCTGCATTAACCTGATTATACGCGATTCACTATTACACCGACACATTCTGGGATTCTAATAGGACACTTGTGCTTAAAATTTCCGGAGTCCACTCCCGAAACGATTCTTCACGAACAGCATACGCCACGCTTGTGGCGCGGTCATTTATTTTTTCGCCTATATATATTCCAACAACATCCCACACTGGTTTTGTGAATTTAAAAACAGGACTTCCAGAGCAGCCTGGTCCGGCAATATCGCTGAGTTCAAAAAAACTCTTCCCAATCATATTTGGTATCTCGTGGTTTGTTCTACGACGAATGTATCCTTCTGCGTAAATTAGGTCAGGACGCGGAATGGCTCTGTCACCCGAAACGATTTCGTATGTCGCATCTTCTGGATATCCGAACATGCGATACCTCATTGCGCTACCTTCCCATGTGTTCGATAATCTGAAAAATGACCCCCATGAATCACCTTCGATTTTAACAACTGCCACATCTTCATGTGAGTGAATTTCAACGTGGCTTATTGAGAAAACTGACCAGCCGGAAGCAGATGCGAACATTGCGACGGCATTCTCGTTCTTGATATTTTGTGCGATGTGGGCTGCCGTCATACCAAATCCTCGATTACCAATAAAAAAACCAGTACCAAGGAACCTTTTGAACGAGCGTACATCATTATCAATGCTGACAGTTGCGATGGGGAAAACATAATCACGTATTGCGTCCGATTGTATAAACATATGATATCCGTTTTTGTCGTATAACTTCTTATTCTACCCAAAATCTCCCTCTTACCGGGTAATCATCCTCCCAACGTTACGCATTCTACGACTCCATCCCTCTACTGTCAAGAGAAGACCTGAAGAAACGGTTTGATCGGAATCAGCCCAGCGGTTAACATCACGTTTTCTAAGCACAGCTCTGTCGCTTCCTTCAGGTTCGCGAGTGCATCAGATGGAGAATCGCCCGTGCTTGCTACTCCAAGTTCGGAACACCTGGCAACGCACCATTCTGGCTCTTCCCAGATCGCTGCTGTCAGCATATATGTGGGCACACTCATCACAACCCGAGGAAGCATCGACGATTGCTCCCTTGCTGGAGGCTAGCACTGCAAGTAAGGATTGTCAAGGGTAGAAAGGTAATCATCCCTTCCCCAACGCCTTCCGCACATGCGGAATCAGGCCACCGTCTTGGAGGATGGCGAGGACTTCCTTCAGAAGGGCGGGAAAGTGATGCTCATTACCTTCGTGGAGCACGGAACATGATAAGACAGACGGTGGGTCGCTTCAGGTACGTATTCGTTCTGATGGTTGACAAGTGGCGTGTTCGGGATTATCATATGTTCGTGAATCGCGAACAGGAGGATATTGCGAACAAGTGATCGATCTGAGATTGCTCCGATCTTGTGAACGGGTTCTTGACTCTCTCCTAGGGGTAGAGGGCTCGTTGCTGTTCGAAGGGGAGGGAATAAACCGCAGCGTACCTGATGTCTTCTACAACCTGGTGCTACCCAGCATTGGCACCCTCAAAGTGTGTGCTGAACTTAAGAAGAGCCTTCGTCCCTCGATGATTCCACAACTCAAGCAGCACATCAACGCCTGGAAGAAAAAGAACCTCTGTGAGAAGGTCGCAATCTTCTCGGATTACATACCCGTTCCTCTCGCTCAGCTCATGCGAGAAGAGAAAATCTGGTTTGTAGATACAGCAGGGAACGCCTACCTGGAAATCCCCGATAAGCTTCTGATCTACGTGACCGGCAATCGTCTGCATCGGGTAGCCACCCTCAAGGGGCAGTACTTCACCGAAGTTGGCGCGAAGTTTCTCTTCTACCTTCTCACGCACGGACCCGACATAGAAGCAACATACCGAGATCTAAGCGCAGCCACGAGCGTTTCATTGGACAAGATCTCTAAACTCCTCAATGAACTCAAGGATGATGTAACCATCGTCCGGCAACGGCAAGGCTGCTATCAGGTGTGCGATCCACGGCGTCTGCTTGATATGTGGGTGGAAGCATTTATGGCTAAACTTCATCCAAAGATTGTGTTAGGACATTACAGATCACCATACGACAAAGATGTTGCAGCCCTCTTGGAAGCAGGGTTGCGGGACGACGCGCTTGGGAACGTGGTCGTTGGTGGAGAGTACGCCGCCGATCTCCTCACAGGATACTTTCGTGCTAGCTCGGTAACGCTCTACGTCCCTCTCGGAGAAATTGACTCCGTTCAACAAAACCTGAAGCTCGCTCCTTCCAAGGAGGGCCCAATCGAGGTGTGCACCGCGTTTACCCCAGAGATCGGCAAGTTATCCAAGGAACATGGCTTTATGCTGGCCGATCCTGCCCTCGTCTACGCAGAGCTCCTAGCGACCGATGATCCTCGCTGTGGCGAGACCGCTCTGCTGATAAAGGAGAAACACCTGCCATGGATTCCCTGATCCTCCTAGCGGGCCGAACCGCCAAGGAGTTATGCTTCGTCGCCTCTGTTCTCCAGAGAATCGGAGTTGCGTACGCGCTGATTGGAGCAAATGCCTTCCTGCTCCACGGCATCCAACTCCCGCGAACGACCAGGGATCTAGATTTTGTCATCGCCATCAAAGACGATTTACCACATATCGTACAGACCTTAGTAGAAAAGGGTTTCAGGCACGGCAAGATTTCTCACAGGTTCCACACGCCATAAGGAACGCAGGTTGACGTTCTCCCCGTTACAAGGAGGGCCACAGAGACAGGATTCATTGAGTTCCCAGATGGTGAACGCCTTACCTCTTTAGGATTTTCAGAAGCATTGGCGCATGCCGAAGAAAAGCCAGTGGGCGATTGCGTGGTATCCGTTGCGCCGCTTCCGATCCTGGTAGCCTTGAAGCTTCTTGCTGCCACGAGGCGGCCCGGATTTGCAGGATGTCGCAGCGTGTATGAAGCAATACGAAGAGCAAGGTGTGCGACGCTTCAATGATGTAATATACACAGGTGATATTACCTTCGAGACGGCCGGTGCATATCTTTGGGGAGTGATCTACTCTCGATGATGAGTGCGAAGCTCCTTATAGCGCTTAAAGAAGCCCTTATCGCACTCACGCATAATGCACAGCCGAGTATCAGGACTGTCAATCGAAGCGAAGTTGACTCACTCCTTCGAGCCTTGGCGTCCGGCGTTGGATTCACATCTCTCTGATATCGTAATCTGCAAACAGCTAGGAGATGTCCCCGTGGTTGTTAGTATAGCCGCTTTCTTTCTGTCGAACGTGTCGGTCACCTGCGTCAAAATCTTCTACATAACTTCAAAAAAGCTAAAACCTGTCTAAATTCCTAAGGCTATCTAAAGGGACCGGCTTTTGGCGTCAGGTGCACTGGTTGGTTCGGCAACATAGGTTTTCAAGCATGGTTTTTTAATCATATCCCTTTTTCACCAAGCCATTCGAGTATTCGATCTGCTACAGTTTGCCAATCATCCTCCAACATCATATCATGTGCCATTCCTTTGAAGATTTCAGGCTCTTTGCCATATGCCGCCGCAGTCTTTTCTATTTCATCAGGATGAAATACGGTATCGTTCTCTGCGCCAAGTATTAACAATTCTGTAGAGACCTTTTCAGGATTCGGTAGATTGAAAAGCATCATGTCTAGGAAAGCGAGATATGACTCATCCTGCATAAGACTAAAATACCCATTTAGCTTATCAGAAGAGATACCCATGGAGAAGAAGGCTTCCCTGGTAAGATTCGGCGTACTAATTAACGGATACAGGCTCCAGCTAAGGTTTGCTTTCAAAAAAGCCAGGGGATGACGACGAGCAATTCGAAGGGTAGTTCGGAATACGCCTTTGACAGGAACAGAAGCCAGCAACACAGCTGCGGGTGCGGTATGTTCCTCCAAATATTTCTGAACAACCAGACCGCCCATTGAATGCCCAACCAACATCGGCACTTCAGGTAATTGGCTCACTACTTGTGCCACATCCGCCACATAATCAGCTATGCGCATCCATCGAAAATGTGCAGTCCCATCACTATTCCCATGCCCTCTTAAACTCAACGCATAACAAGTATGGCCTTTTTCAGCAAAGTATGGCATAAAGTTTTTTCCCCAGCACCATGCTCCATGCCATGCACCATGAACAAAAAGAATTGGTACTGCACGAGAAACACCTTTTGGCTTCCTTGAAATAATTTCTAATTTCATACTGCCCCCCTTCCCGCATTTAACAAACAAAATGATGTATAGCTCCCAAGAATACGGATATCTATAAAATTGATCAAAATCAAATTTTTATTGAATGGTGCCGAACTTCTTATTCTACCCAAAATCTCCCTCTTACCGGGTAATCATCCTCCCAACGTTACGCATTCTACGACTCCATCCCTCTACTGTCAAGAGAAGACCTGAAGAAACGGTTTGATCGGAATCAGCCTGGCGGTTGACATCATATTTCCTAGGTACAGCTCAGTCGCTTCCTTCAGGTTTACGAGCGCCTCAGAGGGGGAATCACCCGCGCTTGCTACTCCAAGTTCGGAACACCTGGCAACATACCCTTCCGGTTCTTTCCAGATTGTTGCTGTTAACCTATATGCCAGCACGCTCATCACAGCCTTAGGAAGCATCGATAATGACTTCCTTGCTTGAGGCTAGCACTGCAAGCAAAGATTGTCAAGAGTAGAACGGCAATCACGCCTCCCGCACATGCGAATCAGGCCGCCGTCTTCGAGGATCTCCTGCAGAGGGCAAGTCAACTGCGTCTTGATGCACAACTTCCTCTCCCCTGGTGGGAGAGGATTAAGGTGGGGGGGGATCATCACCCCCATCCCAACCTTCCCCCATCAAGGGGGAAGGAAATAAGGCAGCCAGGTCAAGGCCTGCAATCCAACATCTACTCTTTCCCCAACGCCTTCCGCACATGCGGAATCAGGCCGCCGTCTTCTAGGATGGCGAGGACCTCCTTGGGAAGGGCGGGAAAGTGATATCTATTACCTTCATGGATCACGATCCCATTCTCGAAGTCTATCGCAACAGGATCACCCTTCTTCATCGTATCGATTCCCTCTCGAAGTTCGATCACCGGGAGACCGTTGTTAATCGCGTTTCTAAAGAATATGCGTGAGAAAGACTTTGCCACGACCGCAGCTATGCCAGATGCCTTCAGGCAGGTCGCTGCCTGCTCGCGCGAGGAACCACAGCCGAAGTTCGCCCCGGCGACGATCACGTCTCCCTCCTTCACTTCCTTAGCGAAAGAAGAATCAAGGTCTTCCATGGCGTGCTCGGCCATTTCTGCTGGCTCCATCGGCTGGTAGGTGTACTTGCCGGGGAAGATGACATCGGTGTTGATGTCGTCCCCGTACTTCCAGACTCGTCCTTCGATCATTTCGCACCTCCTTGGAACACTTTGCGCGGATCGATGATCGCGCCGGTGATCGCCGACACGGCGACGGTCGCTGGCGAGGCAAGGTAGATCTCCGCATCCCGCGATCCCATCCGCCCCTTAAAGTTACGGTTCGCCGTCGACAGGCAAACCTCACCCGGGGCGAGCACTCCCTGATGCGCGCCGAGGCACGGGCCACAGCCGGGATTGAGGACCATCGCTCCCGCCTGAACAAACGTGTCGATCAAGCCTTCGGAGAGGGCCTGCAATAATACTTCCTGGGAGGCGGGAAGGACGAGCATGCGTATGCCCTTGGCGATCTTCTTTCCAGCGATGATCCTCGCCGCCAATCGCAAGTCCTCGAGCCGGCCGTTGGTGCATGTGCCGAGGAGCGCTTGATGAATCTTCGTCCCTTCGACCTCCTCGACCGGGACAACGTTGTCGACCGTGTGAGGGCAGGCGACCTGCGGGGTGAGGGTCGAGGCGTCGAACTCGATCATCCTCTCGTACTTGGCGTCTGGATCGGGGAAGACCGGTGTGTACTCGGCAGCGGCACGGTCTTCCAGGAACGAGAGCGTCTTCTCGTCGGGAGCGATGTACCCGTTCTTCGCCCCGCACTCGACCGCCATGTTGGACAGGACCATACGCGAGGCAAGGCTCATCTCTTCTATCGCCTCACCGACGAACTCAATCGAGCGGTAGAGCGCCCCGTCAGCACCAATCTCGCCGATGATCTTCAGGATCAGATCCTTGGAGGTCGCTGGTCCTTCTAACTGCCCGGAGACGACGATCTTGAAGCTCGCTGGGGTCTTCAACCAGATCTTCCCGGTTGCGTAGAGGACGGCCATCTCCGAGCGGCCGATACCAGCGGAGAAGGCACCGAACGCCCCATAAGTAGTGGTATGAGAGTCCGATCCTAAGATCAGTTTGCCGGGAAGGGCAAACCCCTTCTCCGGCAGGACCTGGTGGCAGATCCCCACCCCGGCATCGTAGAAGTTCGGGATCCCCTGAGCTGCAACAAATTCGCGTATCTCCTTGTGCCCCAACGCGTACTTCTCGGTCGAGGCAGGGACGGTGTGGTCAAGGACGATCACGAACCTCTCGGGATACTTCACCCGCTCGACCCCGATCTTCTTGAACGTCTTTGCGATAGCGGCTGTATTATCGTGCGAGAGACAGTAGTCGGGTTCGATCTCCACGATCTGTCCGACCTCTACATGATCGAGTCCCGCCTTTCGAGCCAGAATCTTCTGAGCAAACGTCATTCCCATTTCCATCACCCCCTTGGGAGACGTATCTCCTCGATCGGATCGAAGTTCATGAAATCGGCGTAGTGGAGGATGATCGCCTCCGGCGTGCGCTTGTACGGATCGCCTTCTTTGGAATGGGTCCCAATTATGTGGAGGACCTTTGCAGGGAGTCCTTTAGCATCAGCGAGGGCAACACCGGAGAACGGATGTCGTACGAGCTTTCCATCCGCGCTCTTGCGGAAAACACCGTCTTCTTCCTCCATCTCGAGGAGCTTCCCCACGTCATGCAACAACGCCCCGGCAAGCAGGGTATCGTGATCGAGCGCGAGTTTCCCTTCATAGATCTTATCGAACGTCTCTGCGACAGCGAGGCAGATCTTAGTCACGCTCCGCACGTGCTGCGCGAAATTGATATTCACCTTCTTCGCCAGGGTGAACGGCATCCGTTCGATATCCTTTGGCTTCCAGCCTCCTCGGGCGAGGGCCTCCTCCCAGGTGGCGAGGACCTTCTCGCGCAACCCCACATCCTTGAATAGATCGATCTCCGGCAGGATCACCAACAGCTCTTCTCTCACTCCCATCCGACAACCCTCCTTACAGCATCGATAACCGTTCCGTCACGCCATTCGATGATGGCGACCACCTCATCTCCAAATATCGGCCTACACGGAGGCTGCGTAAGACGATCCGCCTCGGTCTTGATCTCCGTGATCTCCCGCACCGGAAGACCGGCTGCAAGAAAGCGTTCCTTTAAGTCTTCTCGCCTCGGGTTGACCGCAATCCCCCGTTCGGTCACGACGACATCGACCACCTCGCCCGGGGTCGTCACCGTAGTCACCCGCTCAACGATCACCGGTAGCCTCCCGCGGAGTGAAGGGATCGTAATCACAGTCATCTTCGCCCCGGACGCAACGTCCTGGTGCCCCCCGATCCCGTGCAGGAGCTGCCCATCGGAATGGGTGTTGACGTTGACGTTAAAGTCGAGATCCACCTCGGTCGCCCCGAGGAATGCCGCGTCGAGCATGTAGGTAGCGCAGCCACGGGAATCGTAGTTCGCGTAGTGCCCGGGATCCATAAGCACATGGTTCGAATCCTCTCGCAGGGACGCGATCGCATCAAGATCGAACGCCTGACCATCGAGGATCGTCCGTACAGTTCCCTTATGCAGCATATCGACAATGAGCTTCGTCCCGCCGCCCATGGCGAATCCCCCGATAATTCCCGCCTTCTCCATCTCCTCACCCACAAATTTCGTCGCGGCGAGTGAGATCCCACCGGCCCCTCCCTGGAAGTTGAATCCATCCACGAGGTACCCAGAGGCCACCACCGCAGCGGCGGCGAGTTTAGCGATGCGAAGACGCGTGGGGGAACGGGTGATCTTAAGCGTCCCCGAGGCTATGCTCGCCTGGTCGCCGATCTCATCGACCACGACCACATAGTCAGTCCATCCCTGCTGAATCTCGAACGGATAAACCGGATAGGGAGCGAGGTCGTTAGTCACCACGACTGTCTTTTCAGCGTATATCGCATCGACGGTGGAGAAGGTGATCGGGCCGCACGGGGTCTTCCCGCTGATCCCGGTTGCATTCCCGTACGGGTCGGCCTGCGCGGCGGCGATGAACGCGACATCTATCTTGACGTCCCCTGCCTCGACCGCGCGCCAGCGGGCTCCGTGTGAACGGAGGACCGCCGGGGCTGCAAGCTTACCTCCCTGCGATACGAACGCACCGATCGGCCCGTTCATCGAGCCCTCGATCCTAGTCACAACGCCCTTCTCGATGTGCTCGATCAACGGCGCGTGCACCGAGAAGAGGGCCGTGGGGAATAGTCGTAGGTCCTTCAGCCCCATGTGCGCGCAGGCATCGACAACCATGTTCACCAGCCGGTCGCCGTCGCGGAAGGAGTGATGGAATGAGATCGTCATTCCACTCTTGAGGCCGGCCGCCTCGATCGCTTCTTCGATCGAGTGAAGGACCTTGTTCTCGTTCAGCCCGATGAACTTATGCGGGCGGGCTACCTTCCTCCCGGATGGTTCTGTCCCGAACGCTCCCTGGAACGGATGTAGCGCGCGGCCGTCGATCTGCTTTGGTATCTCGCGACCAAGTGCGTTCTTCATCTCCCCTCCTCAGCCAGCCGGGCGAGGCGCAATATGCGGCGGGCCCTCTCGAGGACGGGACGATCAATCATCTTACCTCCGAGCGCCACGGCACCCATTCCCTCCCTCTCCGCCTCTTCTGCCGCAGCAACAACCTTCGTTGCCTCCTCAATCTCCGCCTCACTCGGGGAGAAAACCGTGTGGATCGGCTTAATCTGCCGCGGGTTGATCGCTCCCTTCCCGTCGAAGCCAATGTCGCGCGCAAGCTTCGTCTCGGTGATCAACCCTGTTTCGTCCGCGATGTCGGCATAGATCGTGTCCGAAGCCTGGACCCTTGCTGATTTCGCCGCTGCGACGATCATCGACCGCGCAAAGAGGAGGCTGTCGTGCGTCCTCCTGGCACCCATATCGCGTGTGAAGTCCTCGGCTCCGAAGGAGACTACGACCACACGTTCGTCCGCGGTGCAGATCTCTTCGGCGTGGAGGATCCCTTTTGCCGTCTCGATGATCGGCATGATATAGGTCGTTCCAATCGGGATCCCGAGTTCGCGTTCCTTCTCAGAGAGGGTTTGCGAGAGGGCCTCAACATCGGCGGCCGACTCTGCCTTAGGAAGACAGATCCCGTGCGGTCGTCCAAACACGATCTCATCGAGGTCGTCCGCACCGTACGAGGAGAGAGGGTTGATCCGCACCCACGCCTCGGGAAGGTCGAGCGTCATCAACAGGTGTTTCACCAGGATCCGCGCTGCACTCTTCTCTTGCAACGGGACCGAATCCTCCAGGTCAAGGAGGATGCAATCCGCGTCGTGGAGATCGATCCCCGCGAGGAGACGCGGGTTGTTCCCTGGCGCGTAGAGTCGGCTTCGGCGCAGGCGATCTCGCGCGGTCGCGGCGCGCTCAACTGTCCGCCGTATCGGGGAGGCGACCTCTGGAAAGGCCGTCTGCAGCGCCGCCTCCATCCGCGCGGAAAGGACGTAGTCGAGCGCACCTCTATCCATCACCGTGACCTTCGCCGTGGTGATCCCCATTGTTTCCGCGGTCGCTTTGATGACGACACGAATGCCGCGCTCCACGAGCCTCGCATTCCCCGCCTCGATCTCGATCTTAAGCGATGCAGATGGAGCCACCGTAAGAAGACAATCCCCCTTGTTCTCTGAGCCGATCGTTACCTGTTGTGCGCTCATAATTCTCCTTATGCCATCAGGAGGGCTAAGACCGCTTTCTGCGCGTGCATCCTGTTCTCCGCCTGGTCGAAGATTGCGCTCCCCACGCTGCGGGAGGCCCCGTAGGTGATCTCCTCGTCGTAGTGCGCTGGGAGGCAGTGCATCACGAGTGCCTCGGGATTGGCTAGTTCGAGGAGCATTTCGTCCACGGTGAACCCGGAGAAAGCGTGTCTCTTCTCGGCAGCTTGCGCCTCCTCCCCCATGCTCGCCCACACGTCGGTGTAGAGGATATCCGCGCCCTGTGCCGCCTCCTTTGGATCATGCATAACATCGATCGACCCACCTGCATCCCGCGCCGCACGCACGATCGTCTCCTTTGGTTTATACCCTTTAGGACAGGCGATGCGGAAATTCATCCCTACCTTGGTGCACCCGTTGATCAGGGAGTGGGCCACGTTGTTCCCATCGCCGATAAAGGCGAGGGTCAACCCGGCAAGCTCGCGTTTCTTCTCCATGATTGTCAACAGGTCACCAAGGATCTGGCACGGATGGTAACGATCGCACAACGCATTGATCACAGGGACAGATGCGTGCTTTGCCAGATCGAGGATCGTACGGTGCTCGAACACTCTTGCCATGATTCCATCCACATACCCCGAGAGGACGATCGCGATATCCTCGGTCGTCTCCCTCTTTCCGAGCTTGATATCATCCGGTCCCAGGTAGATCGCGTTCCCCCCAAGTTGATTCATCCCATTCTCGAAGGAGACGCGCGTCCGCAGGGACGGCTTCTGGAAGATCATCGCCAGTGTCCTCCCAGCGAGCATGTTATGCGTGACCCCAGCACGCAGTTCGAGCTTCAGGTTGCGTGCCGTCTCCAGAATCTCATAGATCTCCTCGGTGGTAAGATAGGAAAGGGCGACAAGGTCCTTTGCGTTCATCTGTTGCTGCCTCCTGTATCGCGTGATTTGTTTAAAGAAAAGGCCGGGTAGAGAGCTTCGTCCAAACAAACACGTTTCATGATGAGCATTCTCCCCTCCTT
Organism: Candidatus Bipolaricaulota bacterium; assembly: GCA_030612485.1. Next base: position 3,737 of record JAUWNS010000012.1, on the reverse strand, counting down.
AAACAGCAAGGCGAATGATAGCCGATCGGAGATTGGCAGCCAAGATCAAGGATACAGCTGCGGGCCTGCTGCACTGCTGACTAGCGATGGATACGAATGGAGTAGATCCCAAGGCGGTTGGCTCCGAAAACATCGGTGAACAGGCGATCGCCGATCATCACTGCACGCTCGTAGGGAATTTCGAGTTGAGAAAGGATCTCCTTAAACCCGCCCTTTCTCGGCTTTCCCGCCCGAACGCGCAGCGGGTACTTGCGCCCCAGTTCTACAATCACCGGATCACCAGTCCCCCAGCGCCGGTTGGTGAGGATTCCAACACGAAATTCCATTTTCGTAAGCTCATCGAGGAGCAATATCACCTCAGGAGCAAGCTGTGCCGGACGCCTACCACCGAGCGTGTTGTCCAGATCGAAGAGGATACCTCGTTTTCCCTCCCGATATAGTCGATCGTAATCAACATCAAAGATCGAACCGACCCGTTCACGCGGCTTGAGAAGACTCATCGTCCTCCCCGCGAAAGAAGGCGCCTATCTCCGCAACCCGGCGCAAACGCCCCATCACTTCCTCGAATTCATCCTCCATACCTGGGGCAACGTAGACCTTGAAGTAGATCTTCCCATCACGCAGGCGGTAGTCACGACGTACGTTCGCCAGGCCGTCGTATGCACTAACGATCGCGTCGAGGAAGTGTACCTCCGATTCAGTGGTGTTGATCCAGTATACGGTCGCGTCGCGCATCAGATGACCTCACCCTCTGCAACTCGCGCCAGGTGAGCAATCGCCTTCAGGAGAGCTATCTCCGGATCGAACCCGTCCTTCCACGCCGAGGCGATCGCCGCGAGGATTCGCCCCCCTGCAGCGACCTCATCTGTGGGGTACGAGCCCTCTTCGATTACGGTTACATTATCGAGGCGGGAGACGAACTTCCTCGCAGTCAGGATAGCTGGGAGGGATTGCTTTGTCCCCCCCTCTTCCTCCTTCACCGCCTCCCAGGTGTGGTTGATCGAATCGAGATCCTTAGGAGCGTCGGCAAAGACGTGCGGGTGACGGCGGATAAGCTTGCGCGCCAGGAGATCGATCACATCACCGAGCGAGAACGTTCCCGCCTCAGAAGCAATCTGGCTATGCAGGAGAACCTGGAGGAGTAGGTCGCCTAATTCATCGGCGAGGGCGGAAGGGTCTTCCGCATCGATCGCCGCGATGACCTCATGCGCCTCCTCCAACACGTACGGCCGCAGAGAACGGTGGTCCTGAGCCCGATCCCAGGGGCAACCATCCTCTGCGCGCAGCCGCACGATCAACGCGACAAGGTCGCCGAACGATCTACGACCCGTCACTTTCAGTCGGCAGAGCTTCTGGTTCCACCGTGTCGCTCGAGGTTTGAACCTCTGGTTCCTCCGGTGAGGGTACCTCCCCGCCCGCTTGCACAAGGAGGTCTGTAACTTCCTCAGAGCGATAGGTCGGATCGTCGCTGACAATCTTCTCTAGCTTCTCCTTCGCCTTATCGTCCTCCCCCTGCGCCAGGTAGAGCTTCGCCAGTTCGAAGGAAGCATCGAGCCCGGGCTTCGTCAACGGATTTCCCGCCCCGACCTGGATCTGATTGATCTCGACGATCTTCTCATAGAGATCGATCTTGTCCACGTCCGTCGTCGCGTAAGGCAAAGCCCTGGTAAGGTACTCGATCGCGGTATCGTACTCGGTCTTCCACTTGTAGGCCTCGGCGATCCCACGGTAGGCCTCGAGCGAATCAGCTTGAAGATCGAGGATCGCCGCGTACTGCTTGATCGCCGAACTCCAGATGTACTGCTGCGCGTATACGCTCGCCAACTTGAACCGCGTCTGTACATCGTCGGGGACAAGCTCGATCAGCTTCTCTCCCAACTCCTGCTTGCGGCTGTTGTCGAAGGTACGGGCAAAGGCCATATTGTAGTTATCGATCGCCCCATCCCGATTCCCCATCTGAAGCAGAACATCCGCCAAGCCAGCGTAGGCCTCGGCCTTGTACGGAGAGCGGAGGATGACATGGTCGAAGTTCTTTTTCGCTTCGTCAAGCTCCCCAGTGGCGAGGTAGGTTCTCCCGAGAGAGATATAGAGGTCGATCGCCCCACCACGGTCGATCGCCTTGGTGTAGCGCTCCACCGCCCTCTCCTCGTAGAAGGAGATCGAATCCTCCAGCTCCTTCAAGCGAGCCTCCTCATCGGCCGTGCGATTGGTCTTCGCAGTTAATCGATCTCGCTCGTCGATCGCCACGATCAACCGTTCGTAGGCCAGGTCTCCCTGGCCGACAATGAGCTTCAAGTTCAGGTTCTCCGGATCCTTCTCCGCAATCTGGGAGAGGATCTCCTCTGCGTTATCGAGATCCTTGAGAGAGAGGTAGACCGAGGCGAGCTTGCTCAGCACACCGATATCTCCCGGACGCAGATCAAGCGCCGCCTTGTACTGCTCAACAGCGTGCTTGAGGGTCCCGTTATTCACCGCCATGTCTCCAGAAGCGATGTAGGCAGCAACGTAAGTTGGATCCTTGCCGATCGCCTCCTTGAAACGCATGTCAGCACCGAAGTAATCCCCGCGCTCGGCGAGGAGCTTCCCGTAGAGGTAGATCGCGGTAGTGCTGTCCGGATCGAGGGCGAGGATACGATTCAAGAAGTTCTCATCGGTATCCACATCCTCCAACGCCTCCAGGTAGAGCGCGAGCGCTCTTACCTTGTAATCATCGATCTCTTGTGTGAGTTCGTCGATCCGTGCGGTATCCTCATCGGTCGGCTCTTCCTTATCCTCGAGGGTCTTCTTCTTCTCCTGCACGCTCGTCATCTTCGACTCGTAGATACGACCGATGTAGTAAGGAAGGTAGGAGTCGTCCGAGGTCCCAGCCTCCTTCACCCCCTCGAACAGGGCCAGCCCCTGATCGATATCCTCCTGCTGCACCATGTAGGCGCTCACCAGCGGAAGGTTGATCTCTACCTGCGTTTGCGCGTAGGTATCATCGTACCAGTCGTCGAACTTCTCATCCCCTCGTTCCTTCTTGTAATCATCGCGGACCTGATCCTTGATCTCATCGAGCGTCGGGGTGTGGGCCTCCTTTCGGTCGGTTAACTTGATGATGTGGTAGCCAAACTGGGTCTTGACGATCCCACTCATCTCCCCCACCTGGAGGGCAAAGGCCGCCTCCTCAAACTCAGGGACCATCCTCCCGCGCGAGAACCAATCCAGGTCGCCCCCTTCCTCTGCACTCGGGCAGGTGGAGTACTCCCTAGCAAGCTCAGCGAAGTCAGCGCCATTATTCAATTTGTCGAGCACCTCGTTAGCCGTTTCCTCATCGTCGACAAGGATGTGCGAAGCGCGAACCTCTTCAGGGGTATCGTACTCCGAGATGTTCTTTTCGAGATAAGCTTCGAGCTCGTCATCGGTCGGCTGGAGATCCCCGATCACCTCTTCGCGCAGGGTCTGATCCCGCAGCTGCACCTCCATGCTCTCCCGCATCTCCTTCTTGAATCCTTCCAAGGTCTTCCCTTGGCCGAGAAGGTAAATTTCGAGTTGCTCTTCGGTGATGTTGTTCCTGGAGAGGAGACCATCATACTGCTCCGCAAACGCGTCGTCGACCTCTTGGGAAGGAACCTTGATCTTGAACGATTTGGCCTGCTGGCTATAGATCTCCTGCCGGATCAACCCCTGCAAGGCCTGCGCCTGCAATTGCAGCTTGAAGAGTTCTCCTCTCGCTCCGGCAAACAAGGAACTCGCGT
>JAUWNS010000002.1 GCA_030612485.1 Candidatus Bipolaricaulota bacterium | reverse complement strand
GCCCTCTCCGGAACTCCAACGCTGCTTCACGTCCTCAAAGGGGCGGATGGGCGGACCTATAGCACCGAGACGATCGAGGAGGGGATCCCTGGGGAGGATCTCTATTTAACGATCGACGCGCGCTTGCAGCTTGTCTGTGAGGAGGAGATCGATGCCGGGGTGGCGCGTTTTCGGGCTAACACCGGGTTCATCGTTCTCCTCGACCCGAAAACCGGAGATCTCCTGGCGATGGCACAGGATCATCGTTACGACCTCAATTATTTCTGGAGATCGACCGCGGAGGAAAGGCGGAATCTGGCGGTCTCATTCCTCTTCGAACCGGGATCATCATTCAAGGCACTCACTGGGCTGGCCGCCCTCGACTGCGGTGCGGTGCGTCCCGAGGATACGTTCAACGGAAACGATGGGATACGTATCGCCGGGCACACGATGCACAACTCGGATAACGAGTCATTTGGAACCGTTACCTTCGCCAAGACGATCGAATACTCGGTCAACACCGCAATGATCCGGGTGGCGCAGAGACTAGGGGAGGAGCGACTCTACCATGCCCTCGTCGACCTTGGATTCGGTGAAAAGACAGGGATCGAGCTTCCCGGCGAGGAGCACGGGATCCTGCGTGACGTCAAGGACTGGTCCAAGCTCGCCCTCGCTGCCACCTCGATCGGGCAGTCGGTCGGCGTAACCGGGATCCAACTCGCACGGGGGATGGCCGTGGTGGCAAACGGCGGCTATCTTCTCACCCCGCGGATCGTCCAAGGTCTTGGAGCAGAAGGGCAGATGGCCAGCGAGCCGGTCGTCCTGCGGCACGTCGCCTCGCAGGAGAGCTGTGCCACCATGCGGGGGTTGCTGCGCACGGTCGTCGAGAGTGGAACCGGAACCTACGCGGACCTCCCTGGATTCGATGTTGCAGGGAAGACCGGGACGGCGCAGAAGGCCTTGCCCGGACGAGGCTATGTGGATGGTAAGTACACCTCTCTCTTCGTTGGGTTCCTCCCGGCTGACGAGCCGACCTACCTTGCGCTCGTCGTTCTCGATGAGGTGAAGACGACACCTGTGTGGGGCGGTTACACGGCAGGTTCCATTTTCCATGATGCCGCCTCGCGGCTTGTGCTAGCGGAACACATCGGCCCGGTTGCCAGCATACCAAGGCAGGGCGAACAGAAAGAATCAGCAAGATCAATCCAAGGGACAAGATTGTCCAGCGCTACTTCTCCCCCTGCTTGGTTGCAGCTACCATAGTGTGTTTAGATACTCCCTCTCTTCATACTCATCTTGCATGAGAGAACTCCTTTTCTTGTATACACGGGCGCGGAGTTTTATTACCAATGGATCAACCCTTATACTAGGCCATGCTTCGATAAAGTTTGAAGGAGAATCGTGAACCTGACCGGAATTTTGAACGATCGAGAGATAGAGGCACTGTGCACGGAAGGAGGAATGATCTGGCCGTTCGTCCCCAAACAGGCCGGAAAACCATCCTACGGGCTTGGAAGCTTTGGGTACGACCTTCGTTTGGGGAGCAAGTTCCTCGTCCCAATTGGGGGGATTAACGCTGTGCTCGATCCGATCGCCTTTCCCCGCGGGCATTTTCGGGAGATCGAGGTGACGGACACGCTGGAAGTCGCCCCCGGCTCCCAGGTTCTGGCAGAATCAGTGGAGAAGTTTCACATCCCAGACGACGTCGCTGGGGTCTGCTGGGGGAAAAGCTCCTACGCGCGGTGCGGGCTGCTGGTAAACGTCACCCCGCTCGAACCGGGCTGGAAAGGCGTCCTGACGATCGAACTGGCAAACCTCTCCCCCCTTCCGATCAGGCTCCACATCGGACAGGGGATCGCGCAGGTGGTCTTCTTCCGCGGGAACAGGCCGCTTAGGACGTACGCGGAGAAGGAAGCGGGAGGGATCTATCAGGACCAGCCCGGAGTTACCCTGCCAAAGTGAGGGACAAGTGAAATATATCAAGAAGACCGCTGAAGAGGGAATTTGTGGTTTGGGGTACGTACAGCTGTGGGACTTCAGCCTTGCCAATCTGAACGAGGAGGCGCGGGTGGAAGCGGTGGCGACCGTAGCGAGCATCTGCTACGGGAAGCCACCGAAGGACGCGAAGAAGCTTGTCGAGCGGCTCTGGACCGAGAGCGGCGGGCTCCCATCCTCGGCGTTCGAGTTTGTCCGGGACGGAAGGGCTCCCAAAATCGAGAACAGCCTGCGGAACTATCCCCACCTAGCCACATACGAGAAAGACCCTGCGTTGTCAGACGAAGAAACGGCAAAGCGGCACCGGATGAGCATCGCCGTTTTCCGGATCAAGGTTCCAATCTTCATTGCCCGCCAGATCATGCGCCATCGAACGTTCTCGTATCAGGAGTTGAGCCGCCGTTACGCCGATGATAAGCGTGCCCCCCTTGCATTCTGGATGCCAGCAGAGGAGGAGGTGGGGGCGACCGCTGTTGGTCTGTTCCGCCTTGCCTACTCCCTGGAAGAGAAGATCTACCGGCTTCTGCGCGGGCTGAATGTACGGGCGGAGATAGCGCGCGCCGTCCTTGGGACCGGGCTTTACACCGAACTGTGGATGATGGGTGATCGAGCGGCGTGGGCGAACTACTTCACCCTCCGCCTCGACCCCCACACGCAGAAGGAGCATCGCTTGGTGGCGCAAACCATGCAGAAGCTCCTGCAGGAGCACCAATCCGAATTCGTTCCTGAACCCGGGTGATGTCCCTCGGCAAAGCGGTTTTCCTTCCTGAATTTCTTGTTGCTTTTCCGGTTCTGCGGCACAATCGAGCTGTCCCAACGGACAGAAGATCATCAATAAGGGGGTAAAATGCTGCTGGGAAACTGGGTACAGCGTTACGGGACGGTGGTCGGGCCGGAGTTCCTGCGGGTGGACGGATTCCTCAACCACCGCATCGACCCAACGTTCATGGAAGAGGTGGGCCGGCAGATTTCAAAGGAGTTCGGCAATAAGGAGGTGAGCTGTGTGCTCACTGCGGAAGCGGCTGGAAATGTGGTCGCCTATGAGATAGCGCGTCGGCTGGGGGCAACGGCGCTGTACGCCAAGAAGGGGCACGCCGCTACGATGAACCGCCCATACGTGCGTTCCATCGTTTCCCCCACCAAAGGCACCACGGTGGAGCTTTCTATATCCAAAGACTACCTCAATAAACAGGAACGCGTCCTGATCGTAGACGATTTCCTTTATCGCGGGGACACCTCCGCTGCCCTGGCGGACATGGTGCTTGAGAGCGGGGCGAGCCTTCTTGGGTTCGGGTTCGTGATCGCCAAGGAGTTCGGGGAGGGGAGGCAGAAGCTCGCGCGCTACGAAAAACCGGTGGTCACATTGGTCTCGATCGTCGGTATGGATCCGGAGACGGGCAGGATCACCTTCTCCGACAGGATGTAGGACCGCCCGATGAGCGTCGTCATCCTCGACTTTGGGTCGCAGTACACCCGGCTGATCGCACGTCGCATCCGGGAACTGCACGCCTATTCCGTGATTTTACCCGGAAGATCACCTGTTGAAGAGATCATCGCACACCGTCCGCAGGCGGTGATTCTATCCGGTGGTCCCGCCTCCGTGCTCCAGCCGGGCGCTCTCCAGCCGGATGGCCGCCTGTTTGACCTCGGCCTGCCCATTCTTGGTATCTGTTACGGGATGCAATACCTTGTGCTCCGCTTCGGTGGCCGTGTCATCCCCACTGGAACCAGGGAGTACGGACGCGCCCGTCTCACCCAGTGCAGCGGGCCCCTCTTTGCTGGACTGGAAGACGGAGATCTCCAAGTATGGATGAGCCACTCCGACGCGGTGGCCGATCCGCCGTCGGGTTGGCGAGCGACGGCACGCACGGAGGATAACCCGATTGCAGCCGTCGAATCGCCGGACGGGTGCTTGTTCGGAATTCAGTTTCATCCCGAGGTGGTCCACACCCCTCAAGGGAAAACGATATTAGCGAACTTTCTCGACGTGGCCGGGGTGGCCCGCGATTGGGCACCGGAGCATACCCTGGAACAGATCATCAAAGATGTGCGCCGTCGCACCAGAGGCGGACAGCGCGTCCTGCTTGCGGCATCCGGCGGGGTTGATTCCTCCACCCTCGCTCTCCTGCTTGCCGCAGCGAAGGTGGACCACACGGCGATCTTCGTGGACCATGGGCTGCTTCGGATGAGAGAGCGGGAGGAGGTAGAGACGGCGTTGCGCCCGCTTGGGGTGAACCTGATCAGCGTGGACGCCGCCGATCGATTTCTGCATGCCCTTGCCGGGATCTCTTCCCCTGAGGAAAAACGGAAGGTCATCGGACGCGAGTTCATCGCAGTGTTCAGGGAAAAGGCACTCGATCTGGGATCGTTTCACTTCCTCGCCCAGGGGACACTTTATCCGGACGTGATCGAATCCGCCGGCAGTGAAGGGTCGGCGAGCATAAAGAGCCATCACAACGTGGGCGGACTCCCCAATGATATCGGATTCGAGCTGCTTGAGCCGTTTCGCTACCTGTTCAAGGACGAGGTGCGCGAGGTTGCTGCGCTGCTCGGGCTTCCAGATGAGCTTAGGCTGCGTCATCCCTTCCCCGGGCCCGGACTGGCGATCCGGATCATCGGCGAGATCACTCCAGAGCGACTGCGCATCCTGCGGGAGGCGGACTGGATCTTCATCTCCTCCCTCAAGGAAGCCGGGCTGTACGATCACGTGTGGCAGGCCCTCGCGGTCCTCACCCCGGTCAGGAGCGTCGGGGTGGTGGGAGACGAACGAAGGTACGGCTACATCCTCGCCCTGCGGGCGGTGACGAGCGTGGATGGGATGACTGCTGACTGGGCCCGCCTCCCGCATGCGTTCCTCGACCAGGTGGCCGCGCGAATAACCAGGAACATCCCCCAGATCGGCCGCGTGGTCTACGACATCACGAGCAAACCCCCAGCGACGATTGAGTGGGAATAATCGGCTCTTTGTCGTTTCGCCTGCCTGTGCGTGTTCGCGCGCAGACAGGAATGGGTACCTAAAGAGAAAGGGTGAAGATTCGCGCAGCAGTACAGAAAAAACTTGTGCCTCTCGCAAAGACGCCAAGAACGCAAAGGAAAGCGTTACATAGAAAAAACTAGAACCGAAGGCATCCCTTAGCGATCTTGGTGTCACGACACCTTTGCAGCTTGAGTGAGTGCAACGAACGGGCAAGAGGAAAAGCTTGTGTCTCTCGCAGAGGTACAGAATTGTTTTACCACCTCCTCATCTACTCGGTGGTGAATTCTTTCTGATCTCCGGTCTTGCTTCGCAACCGGCATCCGTCCTGTGCTAACCGAAATTAGAAGTCACTACCCACTCCTGCCTGCTGCAGGCAGGCGAAACAGCAAGGAACCCCTAATAGCTACAGAGCCTCCACGAATCGAAAATCTTCGCCTGTTCGGTTTCTCCGAAGTTCTGTCCGTAGAGCCTGAGGAACACGTGTTTCCGCAACTCATAACGGTCTATCAGACCGTGCTCTTCCTTGATCCCAGCGCGAACTAGAGCCTTCGCTGTAGCGAACATACGACAGGCCATAGCCAGACGCTCTTGTGGTGACCTTGCCATGATCATCTTCCGGAAACGCTCTTCGATATCTATAGGATCATCGTTCATTGCTTCTTCACCTGATCGAGCAAGACTTTCACTCCCAGTCTCTCAGCCCATGATTCCAGGTATCTCCAGGAAGTGAATCACCAGAAGAAGTCAAAAGACAAGACCCCGGCTCCAAACCCTAGCAGATCATGCGGCATACTGATACCGGGTCCGCCCTGGTCGTATATCACTCCATCAACACCCGTATCGTCTCCGAGTTGACCGTCGGTCAGGGTAAACTCAGCGTATGCAACGGTTTGTCCGCCTATATCTACTGTCCCGAAGGTCACGCCGGGAAGCGTGTACCACTGGGGATTATTAAAATTCGGAGGCATAGGCCCGTATTTCCTGTACGTGTATCCCGAGAGGTCCGATTCGCCGTGAAAATAGACCCTTATTGTTGCGCTGCTGCACGCAAGCTCGAACCCTACCAATCCGCAAGGATAGTCGTAATCATTGTCGTTACCCTGCGCTGCCTCTGTATAGGTCCGGATCTTCTCCAGATGCCGACACCCCGATATGACCTCTACGGTCAAGTATCCAGTACCGGTGGCGGATGGAATAGAGCCTACATTCGACTGCAAACTGTCAGGGATTCCGTCGTAGTTTCCGTCGCCGCCGTTTGGTCCGCCGTCCTCTTCGGCATCCGATATACCGTCGCCGTCACTATCGGCCTTAACCGTGACAGTTGAGGTATCGCTGATACTAGGCTTACTGGTCACTTCAACGGTTACGGTCTGTTCGCCTGTTTCCTCTCCGGTGTATACGCCCTCAGGTGTAATTTGACCACCAGTTGCGGTGTAGGTTACCGGTTCATCCGGCATTTCATCGCCATTCTGGTCAAACGGTGTGACTGTAAATGTTACAGAATCGCCTTGGGTTATTGTGGCAGTCTCTGGTATCATCACTACTGAGGTTGGGACCGATGTAACAGGATCGACCGTGACAATTGATGTATCGGTGACAGCAGGGTTACTGGTCACTTTAACGGTTACGGTCTGTTCGCCCACTTCCTCTCCGGTGTATACGCCCTCCGGTGTAATTGGGCCACCGGTTGCGGTGAAGGTTACCGGTTCATCCGGCATTTCATCGCCATTCTGGTCAAACGGTGTGACTGTAAATGTTACAGAATCGCCTTGGGTTATTGTGGCAGTCTCTGGTATCATAACTACAAAGGTTGGGACCGATGTACCGCCCTCTACTACGGTAAAATCTTTACTGCTATCGACATTACCGGTGCCTGGCGGGCCATCAGAACATTGGATATAGTCGGCTCCTTTATTGGTAGCGGTGTAGGTACACTTGTTGGGATCATTTGGATCTACCTCTCTCGTGCCATGGGCGCCGTCAGAGTACCACACAGGATCTGGTATTGGAACGGTATTGCCTTGTGCATCTTTCCCTTCGGCCGTGAAGACTACACTTTGCCCTACTGCAATGGTAGGCGGTGTGCCCAAAGCCGGAACGGAAGTAATTTCAATAGTTGCTAATGGCCCGGCATTCCCAGCGATTGGGATTAATAAGAGAGTGATTAGGAGTATGGAAACAATGGGTAAACAACTATTTAGATGGATGTTTTGTTTGAATCTCATGGCTCCTTCGGTGCTTTGTTTCATGCTTGTCTTCATGCTATCTATTCCTCCTTATGCTAATGTCTATCATTTTATACGCCTAACGCCCGCGCTCACTTGCTTTGCGGAGCCGGAGGCGAAGCAAAGTCAAGTGCAACCCGTTTTCTCTCTGACCTGATCGTGCGAAATGGTCTCGCCAGCGTTAGCTTGCTCTAGCCCTTTCTCGATTTTGGCGAGGAATAGGAGTCGTTCCATCGCATCTTCTATGGGCGCGTCGTCGGGAAGGCCCTGCACCGCTTTCAAGACTTTCTCTTTGGTCGTCATGACATTAAGATAACACCTTAGACAGTGCTTAATCAATAGCCTCTTCCTGGCTGCGAACGGCATGGATCACTCGCGAGAAATGGCGTAAAGCGAGGCGGTGCGCTATTTCTCGTCGAGCGCATCCAGTTGTTCGGCTTCCTTGAGTTTGTCGATATCGATCTTGTCTTGCGGCCTTCCGCTAGCTTCCTTTGCCCTGATCAGGTCAGATCTCGAAATAAACGGAATCTTAAGGTCATCCAACTCAACCACCTCACGGTTTTTCCAAGCCTCTTCAAATTCGACTCCTGAAATCGACATCATAATATCAACCCGCAGAGGCGGTCTTCCCATTTGATAGAAGTAATCCTGGCGGGTGAAGTCATCTGCGGTAAGATTCGCCAGCGGTGCGCCAAATGCCTTCAATGCCGCGTATACAGCGTCCGCATTCTCTGGGTCAGTCGCTATCCAGACATCAAGATCTTTAGTGAATCGTGGCTCACTGTATCTCATTACTGCGTAGCCACCTACAATGAGATAGCGGATTTTATGCTTTTCGAAAAGATTCAACAGTTCTTTGAATTCGGAACTCGTCAGCATCTTTACCTCGAATCAAGAAGTAGTCATGCAGCATTTCCCATACTGCCTCAAAAATAGCACGATCACCCTGAGATTGCCAGAAGCGAATATCGAATGAACGCCGGTCATCCGTAATGCGCTGGTAATTTTCTTCAATTGATCGCATCTTTCTCTCCTGCCGAACGTTAAAGCTCAGCGGCGTGTGCTGACCAAGCCCCTGATTGTGCGGGGTTACTGCGCCGCATATACCCGTACCTCTTTCTCCAACCGATCCTTCTCTATTTCCAGATTGTACCGCGCCTGTAGATTCATCCAAAATCGCTCCGATAAACCAAAATACCGCGACAGCCGTAGAGTCGTGTCGGGACTGATCGTCCGCGTCCCATGCACGATCTCGTTGATCCGCCGTGCTGGCACGCTGATGTCCTTTGCCAAACGATATTGGCTGATCCCCATCGGTTTCAAAAACTCTTCCAAAAGTATCTTGCCAGGATGAATCGGCGCTAGCTTCTGCTCATTCATTCTTGCCCCCTAATGATAGTCCGTTATCTCCACCTGGTAGGCATCCCCACTCTGCCAACCAAACTCTCGATCAGCACGTCCGCTGCAGCAACTTGTTAGCCGCCTGAATGCACCCAGCCATTCTATCCTAGCACCTTTTTCAGTACCCCATAAGAGACGATGTCACTGATGCTCTCCACGAACTTGATGTTTTTCAGGTTGTCGCTAGCCAGTGATCCACGCAGGATGATGGGGGTCAAATCAAGATCCTGGGCGCCTCGATACGTGGACAGCACGCAATGCTCGGCGCAAAAACCGGTGATGATGACCGTATCTACACCAAGGTCTCGTAATTCGTCCTCCAGCGATGTTTTATTGAAGGAATTCCCATACGTCTTCTGGATATGCAAGTCCGAGGGCAGTATGTCTAACTCCTTGGGCAATTCGAATCCTTCCTCTCCTGGTACGAGCTTCTCCTCTTCATCCATATGTTGGACGCAAATGACCGGCAGGTCCTTTTCTCTGAACAGCGCGATGGTCGCGTTGATGTACTCAATAGCATCGTTGAGAGATTGTGCCGTTATCGGACTGAACTTGAAGAATTCCTTCTGGGCGTCAACAACTAACAGGGCCGGCTTCATATGAACCTCCTTAATGTGCTGAGTTTTCGCTCACTACCGATCGGTGCTTTTTCGTCCAGGCGGATGAGGCTTCCAACGAACTCAGTCTCTCTTCCGCCTTGGATTCTTCAGTCCTGTGGTGAGCTTGTTCCTCACCTCTCGCCTCACGCGCGCCGCGAGAACATCCTCATGTTCGCTCAGAAACTCGGCCACTGCTGCGTCCGCATCATGCACCACCAACTCTCGCAGCGCCCACGACATCGCTTTCACAACCATGTCGTCATGATCATCCACCAACAGACGGCATACCCCAAGCGTGCGACCAACGTCCCCCCTGCCCCCATAAGACCGCATATTCAGCGCTACTGTGCTGACCAGCGCCGCTCGTCGCCACCAGCGGTCTTCTGAATGCGCCCATCGCCCAATCAACTCATTGGACACTTGCCCCCTCAACCAAACCGGCCCGGCCAAGGTGCGAGCAAAGGAGTCTACCGACCACCAGCTATTGATGCCCTGGCCCAATTCCTCCACTTCCGCCTCCCCGATACGTTGAAAAGCCGCTCGGTGGTTCTCTATCAGTTCATAAGCAAACCAACGATAGCCGTGGTTCTTCAGCAGTATTCTTGCCACGTCAAGAATGAACTCCGGGTTGGCCTGTTTCAGCATTCGGGAGTACTTACGGCGGACGGCCCGCTCGTTCGGTGTATTTCGAACAGGCAGTGCGCGAATCTCTGCATCAATCTCCGAAGCCACTTCTTTCGGATTGTCGAAAGCCAGCGATTGATCCATCGCTCACACTCCTTGCAGGCATCACCGGTGCGCGACAGCGCAAGAAACAAGGTCTGCCGCCCTTCACCAGATCATCGGGGCCGTCGAGTGAAGCCTCACTCTCAGGCTTGAAACCATACTTTTGATAGAATCTCAGTGCTCTCACGTTGCCTTTCGCAATGGTGGCTACAACGGCTCGGAAGCCATTCGCACTAGCCCACTGGAACACAGCGACCATGAGGTCGCGAGCAACCCTTTTGCCTCTGTATTCGGGAGATACCCACATCTGCAACAGCTCTCCTACGTCGTTTTCTTCTGTTCGATACAACGCTGCAATTCCGATCGGTGAATCATCGGAAAAGGCGATAAATGTGGACCGGTCTGATCCTTGAGCAGTGCTGTCTGCTTGTTCGCTCCAACTTTCGGGACTGCGACGCAGTGCCGCTTCGTAAGTAGACGCAAAGGCAAATGGTGATTCGCGCAGCGCAGTGAGCCTCATCCGTTTGAAGAGATCGCCTTCGCCAGTCTGTATTCGTCTTACCGATATCATATTGATCCTGTCGAACGGCATGGAGCTCAGTCGCCGTGCGGCTTTCGCAGTGAAGAACCCCGCCCACAGGGCGGGGTTCTTCACTGTTTTTGAATATTATATGCAACATCAGGTTCATGCACTGCAGGATAGCGATCCATCCATGAGAGGTCTTTCCCGAGAACAAGTTCCTCCATCGTGGTGTGATGAGTGTTTTTCATCGGAACAAGACGCATCTGAAAACCGTATTTTCTGGCCATAGTCTTGACCTCATCTGCATTATCGTAGGTCATCAGAAAATCGCCCTTTATACACCCACATAGCTCAAATAAACGATCATGGTCAAGTGCGAAGTGGCGATAAAGTCGTTTTCCCGCTTTCTTGCCTCCTGCCGTATATGGAGGATCGATAAAGAAGACCACATCGTGTTGCGAAGAATATTCTTTAATAACCTCTAGTCCATCTTCTTTGCGAAACGATATTCTGTCTGCAACGAGTCTTAGGTTCAAGAACCTTTTGGATAGAGTAGCAGGATACCAACGTGATCGGATTCCCTTGCCGTTTTCTCCATACTTCAGAAAACCCGATCCTTTAGCTAGTATGCCCCCGTGGAAAGTTCGGTTCTTCAGGATAGTCTGAAAAGCCTTCTCCCTTGTATCTACAGGTTTTCTGGATAATTCCTGTATAACAGATTCCTTTGTTAGTTCAAAAGAGAGAATTCTATTAGCGATCCATGCCGAATGTCCATTTACCACGGCTTGCCACACGGCAGCTACATCATCATCTAGCTCAACCATAACAGTGCGTGATACCAAATTCTCGAACAGAGCAGTGAGACTGATAATGCCTCCGCCTGCAAACGGCTCAATCAAGATTTCAGGTTTAGGATATTGATTTGCGAGCCAATTACGAAACGTGGGCACAAACCACGTCTTTCCCCCGGGGTAGCGAAAGGGGCTTCTCTGACGTACAGATGCTACATTGACCGGTTTTGGGGAGGCAATGCCTTCAGACAAGTCCGGGAATAGTAAGAGTTGTCTATTTGTGCACATGTTAGAAAGGCCTTTCAATCATTTTATTCGTAGGGGGAGTTTCCATCTTCTCATCGAGTTTTTCTTGAAGCCGCTTCACGAAATCGTTGATGTCTCCTGGTGTGGGAGTTGTGATTGCCATCAAGGCATGCTCGAATCCTGTAAATACTTCATCAACCTTGGTCAGTTTGTATCTGTCCTGACCACCTTCCACTACCAATTCAAGGTCATAGATCAGCCAGGCAAGCCCAGCTTTAGACTTGCCTACTCTTTTCAGCGGAGGAAGTGTGTCGAAAAAATCCTTAGTTAAGGCAACGGCTGTTTTCTTGTGCCAGGAATGGAAAATTCCGCCTTTGAAAAGAAGTTGGGGGACCAATCGTTTTCGAGAAGATGACAGGTAGTCTGGGCGTGGATAGTTCGGCTTAGTTAACCAGTTCATTTGAGCATGTGTTCTTGGTTTTTCCATGTAGTACTCAAAGGGATCACGCACATTACCAGAAATATAGACCGCTTGGATCTCAAGTGCTCCAAAATCAAAGACTTTGCCGTTCTTGTCATATGCAACAAGTACAATATCAATATTACCGGCCGATTTTCCGTATGCATCGTTTAAGCGTACTTCAGTGAGCGAACTCCAAGCAGTGCCATCATCAAAGAAGAAAGATGCTGCATCATCAGTGATAAGCCAGTCTTCTCGAAAGCGGACAGGGCAAGTTATTGCTGGGTTACCATTATGGAAGATGCTACAAACACCAAGAGGATTCTTCGCTTTGTCCTTGGTGCAATTTGGGACCTTGTTATTAAATGGACAGAGGCGATGTGAACGATATCGTTCCGCCTTGGCCGTGTGGTCGCCTACTAGGTGCCCGAAGACCTCCGCAAGTGGTTGTATGTGTTTCGTCACTTCTGACCACCCTCTTCCGTTCTTCGATTTTCCCAACAGTCCCTTTTAGCCACTATTTGGTTGCATACCGATACTAGCTCGTTCGGCGTGTAGGTTCAAGGATGTTATGTTCTTGAGGTTTTCAGGCAATGATCGCGGCAGTAGGCATGCTGGGCTGTTATTATCCGACAGACGGATAATGATGGCATCTGACTTAATGGACACCTTTTGCGACTACTTGATTTCCACCGCGCATGTATCTGCCGAGCACGCTCCCTGGCTTGTGCAAGAGTCTTTTTAGTCGCTGGATGTGTGCTAAGCTTCTTGACTCACCCACCCTTCTGGTCTATAATTAGCAGTCGAGATGTTTAACTGCTAATTCGAGGTGATCACCATGATCCGATTCGATAAACTGACGCAAGGTGCGCAGGAGCTGTTCCACGAGGCACAGGACCTTCTGACGCGCTATAAGCAGAACCAGCTCGATGTAGAGCACATCTTCACCGTGCTCGTCACCAAAGAGGGGGCGGGGCGCGACATCTTACAGGAGATGGGGGTAAACCTGACCGGCTTATCCAAGGACCTCGATGTTCTGTTGAAGAGCAAGCCCTCGATCTCCGGCCCGGTCGGCGCGCAGATCTACATCACCCCGCGCCTGGATGCAGTCGTTGCCGGCGCGCAGATGGAGGCCGAGCGACTACGCGATGAGTTCATCGGGGTCGATCACCTCCTCCTCTCGCTCAGTCGTGCGACCGACCCTGGTCTGAAGCGGGTCCTCGATCGGTATCAGATAACCCCAGAGGCGATCTACACCGCGCTTCGCAGCGTGCGCGGGGAGCAGCGGGTGACAGACCGCTCCCCAGAGGATCGCTACCAGATCCTGAAGAAGTACTCTACAAACCTGACGGAGATGGCCGCTCGCGGCGAACTCGATCCGGTGATCGGTCGTGAGGAGGAGATTCGCCGCATGGAGCAGATCCTCTCCCGCCGTCGCAAGAATAACCCCGTTCTAATAGGGGAGCCAGGGGTGGGGAAGACCGCGGTCATCGAAGGACTGGCGCAGCTGATCGCCGCAGATGATGTGCCCGATACCCTGAAGGGGAAGGAAATAGTCGCCCTCGACATTGCAGCCATGGTCGCCGGATCCAAGTTCCGCGGAGAGTTCGAGGATCGGTTGAAGGCGGTAATCAAGGAGATCGAAGCCGCGGCAGGTAAGACGATCGTCTTCATAGACGAGGTCCATACGATCGTCGGGGCCGGGGCTGCCGAAGGGGCGATCGACGCTTCCAATATGCTGAAGGAGCCGCTCTCCCGCGGGAAGTTCCAACTGATCGGGGCAACGACCCTGAACGAGTACCGCGAACACATCGAGAAGGATTCCGCATTGGAACGACGGTTCCAAAAGGTGTACGTCGGTGAGCCGACCGTGGAAGAGACGATCGAGATCCTTGAGGGGCTACGGGAGAAGCTGGAAGAGCACCACCAGGTGAAGATCACTGATGACGCGATCCGTGCGGCGGCGAAGCTCTCGGAGCGCTACATCTCCGATCGCTTCCTCCCGGACAAGGCGATCGACCTTGTCGACGAAGCAGCGAGCAAGCTACGAGTCGACGGAAGCGGCGAGGAGGTGGCAGAAGGTGATATCGCCGCGCTCGTCTCGCAGTGGACAGGGATCCCGGCAGAAAGGATAGTCGAGGAGGAGAGAGAGCGCCTCTCGAAGATGGAGGACCTCCTGCACGCGCGCGTGATCGATCAGGAAGAGGGGGTGCACGCCATCGCTGAGGCGGTGCGTCATTCGCGTGCCGGTCTCTCCGATCCGCGCCGGCCTATCGGGACCTTCCTCTTCCTCGGGCCGCCCGGGGTGGGGAAGACTGAGCTTGCCAAGGCGCTCGCCACATTCCTCTTCGGGAGCGATGATGCTCTCCTGCGGATCGACATGTCCGAATACATGGAGCGGCACGCCGTGGCGCGGTTGATCGGATCTCCACCGGGGTACGTGGGCTACGAAGAGGGAGGGCAGCTCACCGAGGCAGTGAGGCGGCGTCCTTATCAGGTTATCCTGTTCGACGAGGCTGAGAAGGCGCACCCGCAGGTGATGAACTTACTGCTTCAGCTCCTCGATGAGGGGCGTCTGACCGACGGGCACGGGCGCACGATTGACTTCAAGAACACGATCATCATAATGACCTCTAACGTGGGTAGCGAGTACTTCACGACCAACCTCGTAGAGAACCAGATCCGTGAGAAGGTCGAGGAGGAGTTGAAACGCACCTTCCGTCCGGAGTTTCTCAACCGGATCGACGAGACGATCATCTTCCATCAACTCTCCGAAGAGGCGATCCTGAAGATTGTCGATCTGAAGGGTAAAGCGCTGGACGAGCGACTCAGAGAGCAGGGAATCTCAATCACCCTCACCGATGAGGCGAAGAAGGTCCTCGCCAAGAAGGGGTACGATCCACACTACGGCGCGCGCCCCCTTGAACGGGTGCTGAAGCGCCTTGTGGAGAACCCCCTCGCGATGAAGATCGTCTCCGGCGAAGTAAAAGAAGGGGACCACGTTACGGTCGATGCGGCCGCGATGGCCGACGCCCTCGTGATCCGTCGGCAGGAGAGCGAGTAACTACGCTGGGTTGGCTTAAGATCGCGATAATCGCGCGCTTCCTTGCGAGGGATGCGTTCCTCCTTTTTATCGCTATAATCCTTCCTATTGGTTCCACAAGGAGGAGGCCCCATGAGTGAGGAACAACGAGCGAAGGTGCTAAAGGCGGTAAAGGAAAAGGGAATCCGGTTCATCCAGCTTTGGTTCACCGACCTTTTGGGAAACCCAAAGAGCGTGGAGATTACAGCGACAGCGTTGGACGACGCGCTCCAAGAAGGAGTTGGGTTTGACGGCTCATCGATCCACGGGTTTGCGCGCATCGACGAGAGCGACATGATCATCAAGCCCGACCCAAAGACCTTCATCACTCTTCCCTGGGGTAACGTAGCGCGTCTGATCTGCGACGTCCTTAAACCGGATGGAACCCCTTACCATGGCGACCCTCGCTGGGTGCTTAAGCGCGCCCTCGCTCGGGCGGATGAACAGGGATTCTCTATGTACGTCGGGCCGGAGGTGGAGTATTTCTACTTTCAGTCGGACTCTGAGATCGATCCTCTGGATTGTGGTGGGTACTTCGACCTCGTTCCTCCGGACAGGGCATCGACGATTCGGAGAGAGACGGTCCTTGCTCTCGAGGATATGGGAATCGGAGTGGAGGCGGCCCACCATGAGGTGGCTCACGGCCAGCAGGAGATCGATCTTCGATTCGGCGATGCTTTGACAATAGCGGATAGCATTATGACCTGTCGGTTGGTCGTGAAGGAGGTAGCAAGAAGACATGGGTTGTATGCCACTTTCATGCCTAAACCGATCTCTGACCAGAACGGCTCAGGAATGCATACGCACCAGTCCCTCTTCCGCAAGGACGGCCACAACGCCTTCTTCGATCCTGAAGATCCTCTTTACTTATCCTCGATCGCCAAAGGGTACATAGCTGGAATCATGAGACACGCCAAGGAGATCACCGGCGTTTGCGCGCAGTGGGTCAACTCGTACAAGCGACTCGTCCCCGGATATGAGGCACCGGTCTACATCACCTGGGCTCACCGAAATCGGAGCAACATGATACGTGTTCCCATGTACAAACCCGGCAAAGAAACCGCCACTCGCATCGAGTTTCGGGTCCCTGATCCTGCGTGTAACCCATATCTCACTTTTGCTGTTTTGCTTCACGCCGGGCTCGACGGGATCGAAAAGGGTTACCCCCTTCCAAACCCGATGGATCGTGACGTTTACGGAATGAGCGATGAAGAGCGAGCCGAGTTTGGGATCGAAACCCTCCCTGGGAGCCTGAACGAGGCAATCGCGGCGATGAAAGGAAGTGAGCTTGTCCGCCGTGCCTTGGGTGACCATATCTCCGAGAAGTTCATCCAGAACAAGAAAATCGAGTGGGAAGCCTATCGCTCCCAGGTCCACAGCTACGAGCTGGAACGCTACCTCGCTGTTCTGTAAGCCATCTTTAAGCGGGTAACACTGCCGGTCGGAGTTGAGTGTTTCTTTGACCAGCAGTGTACTGACCTCACACGGAAGACATGTAATCAAGAAACGCCGCCATGTGGCGATCGTTGTCAGCAATCAACTCGTTATAGCCTATACGGCCTACAATGGCAGGCAGCGGATAATGGCATCACCACAGATCGATGGAATTAAACCGGCTGACGAGCAGAAAGATACTTGCTTAGTCCCCTTTTATGATGTAGACTATATAAAGAGTTAAATTTATTGATGAGGAGGTGAATCACATGGCTAAGAAAGAGGAAATTGCGACCCTTTCGATCTACATCCCTAAAAGCAAGTTGGAGAAGAAACCGGTCTCTCGGTTGGAACGATTGAGCAAGAAGCACGATCGTTCAATCAATTACCTGGTTGTCGAGGCAATCCTCCAGTACCTCGATCGAGAGGAGAAAAAGTAGTTCTTCCGGTGTCGTTCGAGTTTTTTTGCCTCCTTGATATCTCAAGCGGACAAATCAAAGTCGAGCTTCCTTCCTATTCTGTTGTCGGAAAGCCATGAGAAATCCGGGAAGGTGAGAGAAGAAAGACGTCGAGACAGTGATAAGGAGATGGGAAGGTATGTGGATTCACGCTTTCACCATCTCAGATTTTGGATTAGCAGATCTTTTCCTGATCCGTTGGTTCCCTGAATACGTGGATGCACCTTACAAGTGCGACTGTCGCCCGGTTTTTGAAGAACACCTCGTACGAGACTCGAAAGCCTGAGGTCTTTCTTGGCTGGTGCTTGAGCCGATTTATCGTGTGCTCGATCTCGCACTCGGTGGAGGGAGACCAGTACCCTGCCTGGATAGGGTAGGGGCGGTTAGTGTCTACACGCTGGGATTTTGTGACTGCTTGAGCCGGTAGTTACTCAAACAGCGGTCGCGCCATGACTCCCAGCTGATCGTTGTTTTGTGTTGCCCCAGTACCTTAGCAATCTTGTCCTGTTGATGGCTGATTCATTTCAAAACGTAGACCTGGTATCGTTTCTCTTGTGTGATCTGCCACGTCCCATCAATGGTCCTTTGATTTAGTGGCTCAAGTGACGCTGCTGATATTACCGCGGTACGCGTCTCAGGAGATCCTAAGAATAGATCATACCTATAACCGCTCAGCTTATGATGCTGCTTATTTAACTTTTGCGAGGGGCAAGCAGATCTCACTTGTAACAGTCGATAAGTATCTTTATAATGTAGTAAAGGACTGATCTCACTTAGTTCTCTAGGTAGAGGATTTTAAGCAACCTTCATGCTATGTGACAGGATAACTCGTACTAGGGCCTAGTCTAGCTTTCTTATCCCCTCTCCCTTGATTTGGGAGAGAGGCTTAGATTTAGAGCAACGGCTCAATGTCCGCTTCCCGCAGGTAGTTGATGAAGCCTTTATAACGGATGACTCCCTGACGGTCGATCAAGAACGTATAGGGGACGGTTGGAATATCGTAGAGATCTACCATCCGTAAATTGTTAGACTTCTCGTCCCACAGCTTGATTAGGTCGGGATAACCGTTATTCAGAAAGAACCTCGCCGGTGCTTGCGCGGTGGAATCCAGGCTGATTGTAATTACCACTAATCCGCGCTCTTGATAGTGCTTGCACAGGGTTTCGAGGTACGGTATCGACTCTCGACACGCCGGGCATGTGCTGCGCCAGAAGTCGAGGATCACTACACTCCCAAGGAAATCGGAGAGGAGGACTTCCTCCCCGTTTAGGGTTTGCAAGGTGAATTCAGGAGCTGCTTGGCCAATCTCCGTCCCCTCGGGGACGTTCGCTCTCACCGCGGGCGACGTGACAGTGGCTTCTCCACTGATAGGCACTGTGATCGTGGCGACCACGCTCCCTCCCTCTCCTCCGTTGTCGAAGAGCATCAGGGTCACTTGGTAATCGCCGGGTGCCTGGTAACTGTGGGCCTTGGTGATCCCCGAACCGGTGTAACCATCGCCGAACAACCATTGGTAGGAGACGATCTGTCCGTCAGGATCTTGCGATGTCGTGGCGTCGAGAAGGATTGTCATGTCCCCTGTCCCTTCTGGAGCGGTGGCTGCTGTGAAGCGCGCGATTGGCTTCTCGTTGGCGAATCCCAGCCAACCGATTGCGGAGAGTATGATCAGTACGAGAATCATCGTTTCCAGGGCGTGCTGTCGTCGCAAAGAGATCACCTCGTTTGTGTTGCGTACGATGATCCGTTCTTGCCGCGCGATTGCAAGGAGATGATGAAGGGAAAGTGAGGAGTTGACGAGGCTGGCATGCTGACACATCGAATGGGCCTCGCCATGAGATATCAGTGAGTGCGTAAGCAGCGCGAACCATCTGGGAGTCAGACGAAAGTGGAAACATCGGGAGCGAGTCTCGACGTTTCCACAATCCTCTGCCGAATCCGTCGTTTACATCGCCGGAGGTTCGATCGAGATCGGTTGATTTACATTTGTGAGATCCATCCGCCATTCGACAGATCCTTGGTCCCCGTCTCCATCGATGCCCGAGGCGGTGAAGATGCTCCGCACTGGAAACCCCCCTTCGGCGATCCAGATCTCACCGCTGGCCTCGTGGAGGTTTCCCTCGAACCTTGCGTCCCAGCCGGCATAGTCCGAGGAGTAGTGCAAGGTGGATACTCCGTTGACGACCTCCTTGCCGACGAAGTTCGAGCTGGCCTCCAGTTCGCCAGCCATCCCCTCCCATGCGTAGACCGGGGCGAAAAGGAAGACCACCTGCATGATGCTCTCGACGGCCATCTGGGGGACTTCCACCCATTCCTCATCCTCGTGCATCCAGGCGGTATCACCGATGCGAATGATCTCAAACCCTTCGCCTGTGGCAAGGTCTGTCCAGGTGACGTGCTCTCGATCCGGGGAGGCGTACTCGCCGATGATTTCGATCGAGCCAGCATCGATCTCACCGCCGTCTGTTCCCTCGTACTTGACGCGCGTGGTGTAGCGATAGCTTTCCAGTGAGGCCAAAGCCCCTGTAGAACTGGATAGAAGCCCTTCTGGCGGAGTCTCCAAAGGTGTTTCGATTGCGGGTGTTTCCCGTTGTGGTTCCGTTTCATCCGCGGGTGCCGCTGCTTCCGCAGGGGGAGTTGCCTCTGGAGACAGTGTCTCTGGAGACGGTGCGGGCGGGGTCGACTCACTGGCCGTTGAGGTTTCGCTCTCTTGAGGAGCCACGGCCGGAGTCTCTTTGGACCCGCAGCCGACGAGAACGAGTACTAACGAGATTAACACGAGGCAGAAGAAAAGAGTGGTTTGCTTCATCGGTATCTCCTCCTTTTGTACAGTGCTATTTATTGCTGGGAACGACCGGGTGCGAGGAATGCGTTCCCTTTGTTGGAGTAATCGCCGTATCTTCATACTTCAGGTTAGTACATCGGGTATCCTCTGTCAAGAACGGTGCGAGGAATGGCAGTAACCTCGAGGGAATTGCGGCGTGGGGGTTGGGCATGGGAAACCTTTCTGCCCAATAAGACGTTAAGGAATGGATTTTATGGCCAGGACAGTGATTCACAGCGGATTTTCTTGGGGAAAGCGATGCAGGGCTTGACAAAGGAGAGCGGAAGGTGTATCTTAAATAAACGTTTGCGCAAACGTTTTTATACGCTTATGGCGGAATTTTAAATGACGTCTCTCCAAAAAAGCTTAGAGGAGGTGAACTCTGAGAAACATCTTGTAAGTCAATCTGCTCGAAAGGTCTGAATTCCACAAGGAGGTGGATGGGTAAATGAATTTGAAGAAAATGTTGAGTCTATTGGTGGCATTGGTGATGGTGATTGGGCTAGGAGCAATTAGTCTGGCTGATGATTTTCCCGTACCGAATAAGCTCTCTGACAAGCCTGTCATCGCGGTTATGACACATTCCTTAACAGCGGAATCTACGCAACGGGATATACAGCAGCTGCAAAATGAGTGTGATCAGCGCGGGTGGACTTTGAGGGTCGAAGCTGCTGGCGGCGAAATGGGACCCCAGCTCAGCACCATGGAGTCGCTGATCAACGTTGGCGTTGATGCGATCATCCTCATCTACGTCCACGTCGATGCATTGGGAGATGCAATTGCTCGGGCTAGAGAAAAAGGGATCGGGGTCTACTGCTTAGATACTGAGGCAGTGCCGGGCGTTATCGTCAATGCTACTATGCCAAACGGTGTTGCTGGCGCGACAATTGCATACTACGGCATTAACCGGCTCGGCAGGGTTGGCAACGTAGTAGTCCTCAATTGCAAATGGCACATCGCACGGCGTCGTGCACTAGCTGCTGAGGCTATTATCAGCGATTTCCCCAATATGGAGCTACTTGCGACTGAGTACATTTCACAAGCGAGCTATACTCAAGACTCCTACGACTACATGCAAAATTGGCTTACTCGCTTTGGTGATGATATCGACTGGGTCTTTGGCGATTGGGATGCACTAGCCATGGGAGCCGCAAGGGCGATTATGGAGCGAGGGTATACAGTTAACGACATGTTTGTCACCGGTTGCGACGGAGGCAGCGCAGCATTTCAGGAGATTCTGGATCCCGAGAACCCGTTTGTAGCTTCATATGTACAACCGTTTGAAGCGTTCGCTCATGAGCTGTGCGAAGTCATCGATCAGATTCAAGTTAAGGGGATAGCTCCTGGTGCTCTTGGGTCAATGGTCCCAGCTAGTAAAGTGATCTATGTGCCAGGCACAATGGTTGACGAAACCACTTGCCCGCCGGTAGGTTCGAATATCAACTCATTATTCGACTATTACGATCCAACTGCAGGGCTAGAAGCCTGGTATAATTGGGGGACACCTTACACAACTAAATAGGTGAATATCTGGATCACAGCAATCCTAGAAAGGATTGCTGTGATCCTTTTTAGGAAGGCTGAAGGGCATGAAGTCAAGAGATGGATTTCTTTTGGAAACAAAGCAACTAACCAAGGCGTTCCCGGGTGTTATTGCTGTAAATAACATCGATTTTCAAATACGCCCCGGTGAGGTGCATGCCCTTTTGGGTGAAAATGGCGCGGGTAAGAGTACTTTCTGTAAAGTTCTTTCAGGAATATACCAGCCTGCTAGCGGTCAAATATTCTTCGATGGCCACCCAGTGACGGTCCGTTCCCCGCATGATGCTTTAGAGGTTGGATTAAGCATGGTTTATCAGGAGAGAAACTTAATAGGCTTTCTCTCTGGCGCGGAGAATATTTGCCTCGGTATAGAGAGCGGGCATTGGGGGATAATAGACAAGGATGGAGTGATAAAGGCAGCAGTTCAAATAAGAGACAGAATTGGAGCAGATGTTGATCTCGACGTTCCAGTAGAACAATTAAGCCTGTCGGAGCAGCAGCTAGTTGAGATCTTGAGAGCTCTGATACACAATCCCAAACTCTTGGTTCTCGATGAACCAACTGCTAGTTTATCTCACGGCGCAGTGAGCTTGCTGCATGATGTTATTCGCAGAATCGTTTCAAAGGGTGTAGGAGTAATATATATATCTCATAAGCTTGAAGAAGTTTTTGAGGTTGCTGACCGAGTTACTATCATGAGGGATGGAAAAAAAGTTGTTACTGAAACCAGTTCTGAACTTGATTTCGATTCCTGTATCAGATACATGACTAGCCAAGACATCGACGAACTGTATCCTCAAAGCGAATTTTCCTCCTCAAGTAAACCACTCCTAGAGGTTCGCGGTATTTCTGATGGGCACAAGACGCATGATGTATCGTTTAAGGTTGCAGCTGGTGAGATTGTGGGATTTTATGGACTTATTGGGGCAGGTCGTACAGAGGTAGCTAATTCATTATTCGGGATTTCCCCTTATAAAACTGGAAGCGTAATACTGGATGGACAAGAGCTTACTATTCGTAGTCCCATAGATGCTTTGCGGCATGGTATTTTCTTAGTTCCGGAGGACCGAGATCGAAAAGGGCTTTTTGGTATTTTTGCTTTGCAGGGTAATCTAACTATTTCAGTAATCAGTAGGTTCCTTAAGTTGGGTGCGCTAATAAGCCATCGACTTGAGCGGCAAGTAGCAAAGGCAATCGCTGCAAGTAGCGACTTCAGACTAGTGTATTCTGATCTTAATCAGAACATTCATAGTCTGAGTGGTGGAAACAGGCAAAAAGTACTCCTTAAGCGGTGGTTGGCACGTCAAGAAGACGCGCGCATCATTATTTTCGATGAGCCGACACAAGGAATTGACGTTGGCGTTAAGCATGAGATCTACGAGTTATTGGGAAAATTAGCGAGAGAGCACAATTTGGGGATCATATTCATCTCTTCGGAGTTAGTAGAAGTGCTGGGTATATCAGATCGCATTTACGTGTTTCGCGGAGGAACTATCGCTAAAGAGTTCCTTAGAGAGGACGCCCCAACCCAGGAGCAGGTGTTAGCACATGCTTTTTAGGTTTATTGGAGGATTGATGAGCAAGAACGACCACAATAAGAGTGAGCATTTAGATTGGCGTATGATTGCAGTAAAGTATGGGTTGCTTCTTATAGTCGTCCTTACAGTGTTGGTGTTTGCATTATTAGAACCCAGGTTCTATAGCCCCATAAATATCTTTAATATCATACGGCAGTCAGCTGTATACGGTATTTTGGCACTAGGCCTTGGGCTAGTTATTATCAACGGAGATTTTGACATGTCGTTCCCGGCGGCTGTTTCATTAGTTGGTGTAACTACCATCCTATTGATAATGAACTCAGTAAATCCAGTATTAGTATTCTTCATAGGAATCGGGATGGGACTGGTAATAGGTGTTCTCAATGCGTTGTTGGTGGTGTATGCTCGTATCCCCGCGTTTATTGCTACTCTGGGTGTAATGACTTTCCTGCAAGGTCTAGCTAAGTATGTTACGGGTGGCGCAGAAATCTACCCCACACGTATGCCAGCGTTTTTCAAGCTGTTTGGAAGCACTTACACTTTCGGCATTATTCCTAATTCTGTATTTACTTTCCTTATTATTGGGGTTGCCGCGATAGTATTATTCGACTATTCTAAGCTAGGGAGATATATGTACGCCAGTGGAAGCAATCCAGATGCCGCCCGGCATGTTGGGATAAATGTAAAATTTAATCGCACCTTAGCATTTGTTGTTAGCGGATCGCTTTCGGGTGTATCGGGGTTACTGTTAGTTTCCATGTTAAGAGCGGCAAATCCAACAATTGGCAGTGGCTACATGTTCCCAGTGATTATGTCTGTATTTCTTGGGGCTTTGTTTCTGAGAGCCGGTGTAGTTAATGCTCCCGGCATCATGGTGGCCGCGGTTTTTACAGCTATTCTAGCTAATGGTTTCACTATGATTGGTCTCCCGTTCTACGCGAAAGATATAGCATCGGGATTAATCTTGGTTATTGCTCTTCTCATGATTTGCATGTTAGGACGTAACCCTATGCGTAACATCACAATATAAGCCATAAAATAAGTCCTAAAGGAGGACGCAAATGATCAAGGTGCTGTACACAGGCGACGAGGTGATCCTTGTAACAACGTATCTGAAAGGGATGAATTCCTGGACAGATGGAGTTGTCCACGGGGAAGCTGATCACGCCCTTGAGGCGCTCAGGAGTGACGCGGAAATTGAAGTCGATTACATCCCGACACATAGAGTGCAACGTGAATTTCCTTGCGATTTTGGTAAGTACGACGTTGTAATTGTCAGTGATGTAGGCACAGATACGATCATCATGTACGAGGACCGCTTCCTGAATTGCCCTATGGGGAAGAACCGCTTAGCCGCACTGAAAGAATTTGTCAGGGCTGGCGGGGGAATTGCTGGAATTGGAGGGTGGATGTCGTTTGGAGGCATGTACGGACAGGCCAAGTGGCACAAGACCCCTCTGGAAGAGGTGCTGCCTGTTACGTGTCACCCATGGGATGACAGAGTTGAGCTTTCTGAAGGAATGACTCCGAAAATTGTTAAGCCTGATCACCCCATTGTAAAAGGTGTGGATTGGGCCAACGCCCCTGTTCTGTTCTCTGGCTACAACGAAGTAGAGAAGAAGCCGGATGGTGAATTATTAGCTGAATATAACGGAGATCCTATTATGGTTGCAGGTAAGTTTGAAAAGGGCAGGACCTTTGCTTTGGCAACTGACTACGCACCACATTGGGGACGAGGTTTAGTTGATTGGAAAGAAGGTTACAGGAAGTTCCTAATCAATATGGTGAAGTGGTTAGCGCAGAAGGATATGTAGCTTCATTCCCCTCCTTGCTTGTCAAGCCAGGCAGGGAGGGGATGCTAAAAGCCTGTTCTTATTCCATTGGAGGGGATTATTATGAAAAAGCTGATCAATGCTCCGGCAAATGTCGTAGACGAGATGATTGAAGGTATCCTTAAGGCATATCCGTATCATCTCAAAGCGGCAAGTCAAGCTGATAGGGGTGTGCGGGGGCTTATCGTAGCCAACGCCCCAATAAAGGGTAAAGTAGGAATTGCAACAGGAGGCGGTTCCGGACATATCCCTCTATTCCTTGGGTATCTTGGGAAAGGCTTGGCGGATGGAGTTGCAATTGGGGATGTTTTTTCATCGCCTTCTGCTCAAGAGATGTTGGCCGTAACGAAAGCCATAAACGGGGGCGCGGGTGTCCTCTATCTGTACGGCAACTACGGTGGAGACGTAATGAACTTCGATATGGCAGCGGATATGGCTGAAGACGAAGGTATTCACGTTTTGACTTCACTCGGTGCCGATGACGTTGCGTCTGCCCCTCCAGCAGAGAAGGAAGTGCGGCGGGGAATTGCGGGCATATTTTATGCGTATAAGATCGCCGGAGCGAAAGCCGCTGAGATGGCGAGTCTCGATGAGGTCAAGCGAGTTGCTGACAAAGCCGGAGCTAACACAAGGACTATGGGAGTCGCTCTGTCTCCCTGCACAATTCCTGCTGTTGGGAAACCTACATTCGCTATTGATGAAGACCAGATGGAAATAGGTATGGGGATACATGGCGAACAAGGCATTGATCGAGGAAAGCTTAAAACAGCGGACGAAATTGCCAGCGTCATGCTAAATAGGGTGTTGGATGACCTTCCATTCAAGGCTAATGATGAGGTATCCGTATTGATCAACGGTTTAGGAGCAACGGCGCCATCCGAACTCTTTATTTTATACCGCAAAGTTCATGATATGCTAGAGCAGCTTGGAATTAAGGTATATAAGCCATTCATCGGCGAATATGCTACATCCATGGAGATGAAGGGCGCATCAATCAGTCTTATTAAGTTGGATAGCGAACTGAAATCGTTGCTTGATGCCCCATGTCATTCTCCATTCCTATTACAGCAATTGCAGCAGGAATAGAGCAAGAAGTTAAACATGGGTGTAGAGGTGATTCCAGGCTCAAGGGCGTGTTGATTTCAGATGGGGTGAAGAATGACTGAGGATAAAACCTTATCCAAACAACGGTTGTTGGAGGTTCTTCCACAGATTGCAGCTGGAATGAAGGAGAAGAGCGATCAATTAAGGATCCTCGATGCTGCCTGTGGTGATGGCGATCTAGGTGTTACGGTGACGAAGGGTTTTACAGCGGTTGAGGAGAAGCTTCCGGAATTGGAAGGAATGCCGCTCGATAAGATTTTCAAAACAGTCGGCATGACCTTCAATAATGCTGCGGCATCAACGTTTGGCGTATTCTTTGCGACAGCGTGCATAAGCGCCGGTGAAACATTGGTGGACAAAGAGAACATAAGCGCTCCCGATTTGTGTGCCATACTGCAGGCGGCCGCACAAGGGATTAGTAAACGCGGGAAGGCAAAGGTGGGCGACAAAACGATTCTCGATGCGTTGGTGCCTGCAACCGAGACAGCTTGTCAGGCTGCAGAGCGGGACGCTTCTCTTCATGAAGTCGTAGAACAAGCTGCTGCAGCCGCAAAGATAGGAGCGGAGAAGACTAAAGGGATGCTTCCTCGAATTGGCCGTGCCCGCTGGTTAGGGGAGAAGACGAAGGATGTGCAGGATCCGGGCGCAACCTTTGTTTATCTGTTTCTGGAGGAGTGTTTGGCTAGCATATAAAGTCCGGCTAGTGATTAGCAAGAGGTGGTACGCTGCATGAAGATTTTTATTGACACAGCTGAATTAGATGAGATACAAGAAGCTTGTTCTTGGGGTATCGTAGATGGAGGTACAACTAACCCGTCGTTGATAAAAAAGGCGGTTGAGAAGAGGAAGAACCATGGCATCGATATGGCGCAATATATCGAGGAGATCTGTGCCTCCATTCCAGGGCCACTGAGCCTTGAGGTAATAAGTTTATCGGTCGACCAAATGGTTAAAGAAGCAACGTTTTTATACGAGCGATTCAACCCGATTAATAATAACGTGGTGATTAAGATACCAATCAATACGAACGCTGGTGACTCCGATGGGAAAGACTATGAAGGGCTTAAAGCCATTGGGATTCTGGCGGGGTTGGGAATCCCTACTAACGTAACGCTTGTAATGACTCCTGAGCAAGCCCTCTTGGCGGCAAAAGCGGGTGCAAATTACGTGAGTCCATTTGTAGGGCGAGTTGATGATTATGTTGCGGGGCATCCCGAGGACCTGCAGGGAGGGATAGACGTAGTACGAAGCATAAGAAAGATCTTTCAGAATTACGATTTCAAGACTAAGATCATCGCAGCGAGTATAAGGAATCTGCGGCATGTCCGTGAATCCGCTGAGGCAGGTGCCGAGATTGCCACGATTCCATTCAAAATTCTCAAGGCTATGATGCAACACGATAAAACCCGGGAAGGAATCATCCGGTTTGCTCAAGATGTGGTCCCCGAGTATAAAGAGTTGTTCGAGAAAATGGAGTCTTCTTGAGAACGTTGGAGACGTAACCGGATGTAACTGAGGCAACCGGGGCTGCATCTATAAGTGTGAGGAGATTGGGTATGCTTGCAAATGTGGATCTTAATCGTAGATGTATCGATACTGTCCGTTTCTTAAGTGTGGATGCAATTGAGAATGCGCAGTCTGGCCATCCAGGAATGCCGATGGGGGCAGCAACGATGGCCTATGTATTGTGGACGAGACATCTAAGGCACAATCCATCTGATCCCGAATGGCTAAACCGGGATCGTTTTATCCTCTCAGCCGGGCATGCTTCATCGCTCCTTTATGCCCTGTTGCACCTGACCGGTTATGACCTCCCTCTATCCGAGATTAAGGCATTTCGCCAGTGGGGCAGCAAGACACCAGGGCATCCGGAGAATACTGTTACTCCTGGAGTTGAAGTAACAACAGGTCCATTGGGACAAGGGATTGGGAATGCCGTTGGGGAAGCAATTGCAGAAGTACACCTCGCCGCACGTTACAACCATCCTGGACATACGATCGTCGATCATTATACATATGCGATCGCTGGCGATGGAGACCTGATGGAGGGAATCTCTGCTGAGGCTTGTGCCATTGCGGGACACCTTGGCTTGGGTAAACTCATCGTTCTCTATGATGCGAATAGCATCTCGCTTGCTGGTAGTACAAGCCTTTCGTTTACCGAGGATGTGTTCAAACGCTTCGAGGCACAGGATTGGCATATTCAACGTGTGGATGATGGATATGACATCGCTGCTTTAAGTGAGGCGTTCGACGTTGCTAAGGCTGACACTACTCACCCATCTCTTATCATGGTAAGTACGATCATCGGCGATGGTGCACCGCACAAACAAGGGACGTTCGAGGTGCACGGTGCCCCCCTCGGCGCGGAGGAGCTGGCACTAGCGAAAGAAAGAGCCGGTTGGCCTGTGGAACCGATGTTCTACATTCCACAAGATGTACTGACTCACTTTCGGAGTGCTATCGATAGGGGCAAGCAGTGGCAAGGGGAGTGGCAACAACAGTTGAGCGCATATGGCGCGAAATACCCTGATCTGTGTGCTGAGTTCATCCGTCGTATGAACGGTGAATTGCCAAACGGATGGGACGAAAATCTGCCCGCATTCCCGCCAGACGAGATTGGTTTGGCTACCCGTAAAGCATCAGAAGCTGCCCTTCAGAGGATGGCCGCTAACATTCCGGAGTTAGTTGGAGGATCAGCCGACCTGAACCCGTGTACCTACACCTGGCTCAAGGGGTGCGGAGACCTACAATCACCGACGCGAGAAGCGAATACCATCCAAGGCGCTGTGGGGGATGTATGGGGATATGCAGGGCGTAACATCCACTACGGCGTTCGTGAACACGCAATGGGGGCAATCGCCAATGGGATGGCTAGTCATGGTGGATTTATCCCGTACACGGCGACGTTCTTGCCTTTTGCTGATTACATGAGAGCGCCCATTCGTCTTGCTGCATTGAGCAAAAGCAGGGTTATCTTCGTATTCACCCATGATAGCATCATGGTAGGAGAAGACGGGCCTACTCATCAACCGATCGAACAGGTGATGAACTTGCGTGCCGTTCCTAACCTGATTGTAATCCGTCCTGCTGATGCCAATGAAGCATCCGTAGCGTGGAGAGTAGCAGTGCAAAATGCAACAGGTCCTACTGCGTTGATTTTCAGTCGACAGAAGCTGTCTGTATTTGATCGTGCCCGTTACGCCTCTGCGGAGGGATTAACCCGTGGGGGATATATCTTGTGGGAATCGAGTGTGCGCGCACCTGATCTGATCATAATCGGTACTGGTTCGGAGGTTCAGTTGGCAGTGCAAGCAGGGGAGAAGCTTAGCACTGAGGGCATCAATGTGCGGGTTGTGTCACTTCCGAGTTGGGAACTATTCGATCGGCAGACACAGGAATATCGGGAGAGTGTCTTGCCTAGAAGTGTGCGAGCCCGTATTGCAATTGAGGCAGGAATAGTAATTGGGTGGGAGCACTACGTGGGCTTAGATGGAATTACTGTAGGCATGACCGGCTTTGGGGCGAGCGCCCCCGGTCCTGTTCTGTACGAACACTTTGGTTTTACGAAAGAGAACGTTATTACCCAAGCTAAGAAGCTGTTAGTGCAGCGAGAACAGCAGGAAAGGTTCCATAGTTAGGACTATGCCAACAATAAAGGATGTTGCGGAATTAGCCGGCGTTTCGATCGCAACGGTTTCGCACGTGATCAATAAGACCCGTTTTGTCAGCGAAGAGCTTAACCAGCGTGTTTTAGCGGCGATCAGGGAGCTTGGGTACTATCCTAGTGCATTAGGACGGGGATTTCGCAAGGGTAAGAGTTTTACTATAGCGGTGTTTTTGCCCGATCCCAGAAACCCGTTCTTTCAGATAATGGCACAAGGAGTTGAGGAACAAGCAGAGCGGAACCACTACAGCATTTCCTACTGTAATACTCATGAGGAGCCATCGCGGGAGAAATTCTATGTGTCATTGTTGAAGCGGCGGTCAATCGATGGTTTCATCGTTGCCCCAACTTCACAAGGTGGAGCAAATCTGCAGCCTTTACTGGAGCAGAATATTCCATTAGTCTTAGTAGATCGCCGTATTGAAGGGCTCCCTGTTGATCAGGTCTTTTCGGATAGTGAAGTCGGTGCGTATAAGGCGACGGAACACCTATTGAAATTGGGGCATAGACGCATAGGTGTTCTACTGGGAATAAGGGAGATCGAAACCATCAAAGAACGGTTAAGCGGATATCGAATAGCCTTGCGAGAGTATGGTGTTTCGTTCGATGAAAAACTGGTGGTCGAAGGGTATTCGCAGATTGAGGAAGGCTTTGTTGCTGCTGATCATTTACTTGAGGATAAAGAGGTTACGGCTATATTTGGCAGCAATAATCAAATGATGCTCGGCGCATTGAAGCTCATGAAGAGAAAGAACATCAAATGTCCTGAAGAAATCTCATTGATCGGATTCGACGATTTGGACTGGACAGCAGCAATGTCGCCAGCACTGTCGGTTATCGATCAAAATCCATACGAAATGGGTTATCAGGCCGGTAGGCTCCTATTCGAGAAGCTTGAGAACAAACTGCAAATCACCGAATCACAGATAGTTGAGATCCCAACGAAGATGATCATACGAGAATCAACAGACGTACCCCATGTCAGAACTTGACCTTTAGCCTTGTCGAGGATTGAGGAAACCGCCTCCTTTTGGGAGGCGACTATGTAGTATCTTAGATTCTTCTGGCGTGAGTTCTGCTGATGCCATTGTACAAGCTTTTCTGATCCTCCTCCTTCGCTGTTATATCTTCTGTTCGTGCAGTGCAGCGAGAACTCGCTCCGGGGTGAACGGGGTCTTTTTGAGGCGTATCCCCACGGCATCGTAGATGGCGTTGGCAATCGTTGGAATCGGGGCGTTAATCCCGATCTCGGCGACCGATTTGGCGCCCATCGGCCCGGTCGGTTCATAGGAATCGACGAGGATCACTTCGAGCGGTGGCATGTCGAGGCTCCCGAGGATCTTGTAGTCGAACAGGGTCGGGTTCCGCACGCGTCCCTTGGAGCTTATGAGCATCTCTTCGGTCAGGGCGTAGCCGATCCCGTTGGCGATCGATCCCTCCATCTGTCCCTGCGCCATCTTGGGGTTGATCGCGGTCCCGCAATCGATAGCGACTACGTACTTGGGGATCTTGATGAATCCGGTTTCAGTATCGACAGCAACCTCGGCGAAGCTTGCCATGAACGGCGGTGGGGACTCCTGTGGGACGCAGGAGGCGGTCGCCGCGATCTGGAACTGGTTAGTCATGTACATCGCGCGTTGACAGACCTCGGTGAGGGTGACGCTCCTGCCATCAAGGGCAGTGACCCGTTCGTCCGCAACCGTGAGACCCTCTGATTCCGTTTCAAGCATCGCTGCGGCGACCTCGATGATCTGCTCACGTACCTTCTTTGCCGCCCGCTCGACCGCGGTCCCGGAGACGTAGGTGGTGGAGGAGGCGTAGGCGCCGACGTCGAACGGGGTGATATCCGTATCCGAGGAGGTGACGATCACCTTTTCGAGCGGGACGCCGAGGACCTCCGCCGCGATCTGGCCGAGGATCGTATCCGAGCCGGTCCCCAGGTCGGTCGCGCCGATCAGCAGGTTGAACGAGCCATTCTCGTTCATCTTGATCGTCGCTGCGCCCATATCGATCTGAGGGATCCCCGAGCCCTGCATGTGGATCGACATCCCTATCCCGTGCACCCACGACCCATTGCGGGTGCGTTTTCCGCGCTTCTCTGTCCAACCGATCTTCTCTGCGCCGATCTCGATACAATGGGGGAGTTCACAGCTCTTGATCGTGAACGCGACCCCTTCCCGCCCTTCACCGAGTTTCTCGAAGATTGGCGATGTTTCTCCGCTACGGATGTGGTTTAGGCGACGTAGCTCGATCGGGTCGATGTTGAGCCTCTCCGCCAGTTCGTCCATCGCTGTCTCCAGGGGGAAGTAGCCCTGCGTCGCCCCGTAACCGCGATAAGCACCGGCAACAGGGAGGTTCGTGTACACGGCCTTACCGAAGAAGTGGACGTTCGGCGCCTTGTTGTACAAGGGGAGGGTCTTCGAGCCGGTATTAGAGAGGACGGTCAGTCCGTGGCTTCCGTAGGCGCCGGTGTTGGAAAGGCCTTCCATCTCGATCGCGTGCAGGATCCCGTCCTTGTTTGCTCCGAGCTTGACGCGGACCCGCATCGGGTGGCGCGTCCGTGAGGAGATGAACTCCTCCTGACGGGTGAGTTCGATCAGGGCCGGGCGGCCGGTGCGTAAGGTGACGAGGCCGGCGAGGTCCTCAAGGAGTACCTCCTGCTTCGTCCCGAAACCACCACCAATCCGTGGCTTGATCACGTGAATCCGGTGCAATGGAATGTCGAGTGCGTAGGCGACGATGCGCCTAACGTGGAATGGAACCTGGGTGCTCGTGCGCAGGACGAGCCGGCCATCCACATCGAGGTAGCTCAGGACAACGTGCGGCTCGATCGGTGTGTGCTGTGCGTACTGAGTCTCGCAGGTCGTCTCGACGACGATCTCCGATTCCGCGAATCCGCGGGTGACATCCCCGGCGTCGATATC
Organism: Candidatus Bipolaricaulota bacterium; assembly: GCA_030612485.1. The sequence goes on along the minus strand of JAUWNS010000002.1, from coordinate 9,401 downwards.
CACATCGGCGACAATGTTGTGTGCTGCGTCGTAGATCCCGGGCGAGTCTTCCTCATCGTGGATGACCGGGGCATCAGGGCGAAGAGCCTCGTCGAGCGAGAGGACCGCGGGAAGCTCCTTGTACTGAACCTCGATCAGCTTTAGCGCTTCGAGCGCAATATCTTCGGTCTCCGCGGCGACAGCGGCGACACGATCCCCGATGAAGCGCACTTTGGGATCGAAGATGAGTGAGTCATAGGGAGAGGGTTCGGGATACCCCTGTCCTGCGGTGGTGTAGCGTGTTGTCGAAGTGTTCTCATGGGTGAGAACCAAGACGACCCCGGGGAGTGCTTCGGCCCTGGAGGTGTCGATCGAAAGGATCCGCGCGTGTGCGTGTGGACTCCTCAAGATCTTCACGTGCAGGGTTCCAGGAAGATCGATGTCGTTGACGAACATCGGTTTTCCCGTGACTAGGGGGAGCCCATCGACTTTCTGGAGGCTCTTACCAACGGTGGTGAAGCGAACGTTCTGTACGTCGGTCATCGTGATCCCTCGCTCATCTTCTTTGCAGCCGTCTTAACGGCCTCGATCTGCTTGACATAACCGGTGCATCGGCACAGGTTTCCAGAGAGGCCTTCTTTGATCTCTTCCTCGCTCGGATCGGGGTTGTGGCTCAGGAGATCGAGTGTGGCGATCTCCATCCCTGGCGTGCAGTAGCCGCACTGCACCGCCCCCTCTTCCAGGAACGCCTCTTGAATCGGGTGGAGCTTCCTACCCTTCTCCAGACCCTCGGCAGTGAGAATGGTGCTTCCATCCGCCTTGGCGGCGAAGACGAGGCAGGAGTTCACCGCGCGCCCGTCGAGAAGGACGGCACACGCCCCACAATCGCCGGAGCCGCACCCCTTCTTGACGCTCTTGTATCCGGTGCGGCGTAGCAGGTCGAGGAGGGTCTCTCCAGGATCGATCTCGATCTCGTGGCGGATCTCGTTCACGGTCAGCGTGATCTTCATCGTTTCGCCTCCTCAAGTCGGTTTTTGATCTCGGAGAGAGAGCGTTTTACGCCGACATAGACCAATTGCCTTCGGTAGTCAGCACTCGCGCGGCGATCGTCACCCACGCTCGATGACTCCTGCGCAATTTGCGCGGTCTTTTCGATCGTCTCCTCCGTGAGATTTGCGCCGATAAGGCTCTCCTCCGCTTTTGGTAGGGATGATGCCAACCGGGGGGTTCCACCGGCGATGATGCGCGTCTCGATACAGCGCCCGTCCTCGACTCGGACGAAACAAGCGCAGTTGAGGAGCGCGACGTCGAACCCTGTCCGGCTGAATTGGCGGAACGCGGCCGCTGTCCCGGCGGCAGTTTTCGGCAGGTGAACCGCGGTGAGGATCTTCCCCTTGAGCCGCTCGCGCGAGTCGTAGAGGTCGGAGAGCGGAATGCGCTCGCTCGTTTCTCCTACCAGGGTAACTTCCGCTCCCAAAGCAAGAAAGAGAGGGATCACATCCGACCAGGGATGCGTGCTCACCAGTGTTCCCCCGATTGTCGCCAAATTTCGTAGTAAAGGTGAGGCGACCTGGCGGAGCGTCGTTACGATCACACCGTTCAAGTAAGATGCGATCGCAGGGTGTTCCAGTACCTCGGTCATCGTGGCTGTGGCTCCGATCGTTATCCCGTCACTGCTCTCCTCGATCGAGGAGAGTGGGAGGCGGGAAAGATCGATCAAGGCCGTCACATCAGGCGGAAGGTGGAGAGCTAGGTCGATCCCCCCTCCGATCAAGCGGGCGGTCTTCCCGCCCTGCTGCAATAGGGTTAACGCCTCTTTGAGATCATCTGGGCGGTGGTAGGTTTTGAGTTGAGTCCGGATCACGTTCCCTCCTTTTTGGCCATTATCTGCGCGCGGAACGAGAGGGACAAGTCCCAATAGACGTTCTGCGCTCGCAGCGGTACAAAACTGTTTTACCACGAAGGACACGATGTGTTGCGACGCATGATCGATCGTAAGGGCCAGAGCCGTGGAGCACAAGGAACCATCTGGCAACTGCGGTGGAGAAGCCCACTGGCGAGTTTTCCACAGATTGGTGTTCCCCTAGCGCCTATTAAGGAGTAGTACGGAGCCTGTTGCCCAACATCCTGTTCGCCATAGCTTGAGCAGGTTGTGCCCCGTACGGATGAGACGCCATTCACTCTTCACTGCTGCTGTCCCGCGGCGTAAGAAGGTCCCGCATGCACGACACAGTACTTTACTCTCTCGCCATAGTATGCCGCTTGTGATAAGGATTACAGACATTCAGACGTGTTTATGCTAATGTAGCACCAGGTAACCTTTGAAGGAGGTAGATGATGGCGCTGGGGACTTGGTTACTGCTGTCGTTCTCCTGGGTGTTCTGGATCTTCTCCTTTGCTGGCTTTTGGTGTGACGGGCTGTGGTAATCCGTCAATCGCGACTCGCAAAGCCATACGGATGGGATGCTACCCCACGTGTGCGGCCTCGGCGCTGTTTGGCAGGCATCTCTAAGAGAGAGGCAGAGCCGAGACGCGGGAACACGATGCGCTGTTGTTAGCTTATTTCTACAAGGAGGGGCAACGATGAACAGAATGGTGACGTGCCTTTTTGGGATAGGGATAACCCTTGTGCTGCTATCCGCTCTGGTGGTTGGAGGGCCAAATTCTCCGACTCCAAGCATCACGGCGTCGGTGGTCAACGTCGTTGATGGCAATACGATCGTGGTCAACATCCTCGCCGTGTCCGACGCCTCACCGGTCTTCGTGGGAGACACCGTGCACATCCGCCTGATCGGGATCGAGCTTACGGAAAGCGGCGAGGCGTTCTGGGAAGCAAATGCAGATATGACCATCGCCAGGACAGTGTATTTGGCGGTCGAGGCCACCTCCGCCATCTTGTGGAAAAGCGGCGACGAGCCTCTATCAGCCTATGTCTACCTCGATCCTGAGGGGAAGACGCTGGTGAATTCGATGCTCATTGCGATGGGATTCGCTGAAGCGGTTACTTCGTCAACGGATAATCACGAGGCGACAAGCGTGGCGACATCCGAGGTGCAAGCTGAAGCCTCTAGCACAACGATAGCCGAAGCATCAACTGCGGCATCGCCCATAATCACTGGGGCAAATAGCGTGCGGACACCTGCCCAATCCACCGCTCTCACCACCGTCCTGGCGGGGCCGAGAGGGTGTTACTGTTGTATGTGTGCCTGTGCCTGCCCAATTCCAGAGCCGCTCAGCCTGCTTCATCTTACATCCTGCGTTCGGCGTGGTGACTACGCCAAGCTCGAGCTCGAAGCCGTTCCCGGGGTGTGGTACCAGATCGACGTTGGCTACCCTTCATACCTCAGCACAGACCTTGCCCTAAACCCCCGAACGGCGTTTTGCGGAGTCGTTAGGTGGCAATGGAAGGTACACTTGCACACCCCGCCGGGTACATGGCCGATCACCGTGACAGCTCGCTTGGACGGGGAGATCATTGGACGGCTTGATACGTGCATCACGGTACGGCGCTGATCGTTTCACGGGGTGTCTACCAATATCTAATCCATCTTTTCAACTTGGGATTCCCTGTGGTCTTGCCACAGGGTTTCCTTATACCCCCTCTCCTTGATAGGAGAGGGTCGGGGTGAGGTGAAATAATGAAATCCCGGTTTTGACCTTCAGGTCAAAATAAAATTGGCGGAATACACCGTAGTCTTGCTACGGGGGTAGTCAATTTCAAGGGATTTCTTTATTGCCACCAATCTCAAGAGAGGGATCAAGCGCTTTGTGCTCTAGATCCTTCGTGCTCTTCATGTCCTTCGTGGTGAAATAATTCTGTACCTCTGCGAGTGTCTTGGCGCTTCACTCTTTCTCTTTAGCTACCTACTCGAAATAGCGAGGGGGCTTTTTCCCCGAAGGGCGCGATCGAGTACTATTGAACGGGATTCCTTGATCTCGGATTTGAAAGGAGGGCAGAATGATGAGAAAACTGGTCCTGATTGTGGTGTTTGTGTTGATGACAGGTGTCGTCGTAGCCGCGCAAACTTGTTCGATAAAGAGCTACTTCGTCTCGCCGGATGTAGATGGGGTTATTGAAACGGCGATCATCCAAGCCATTGACGGAGCGAGGAAGAGCATCGATATCGCGTTGTTCTCTTTTACCGACGACCAGCTTGGAGCCGCGGTAGTTCGAGCAGCTCGACGCGGGGTCACGGTTCGTGTAATCCTCGGGGTGGATCAGGATAAGATGTTTGGAGGGGAGTATGAGAAGCTGATCTCTACTGGCATTCCTGTGATCGTGGTTGGTCCCCCGGGCTTATTCCACCACAAGTTTGCCCTAATCGATGGAACGCTGCTGATAACCGGATCCTACGACTGGTCGGATACCGCTGACAAGGAGAACTACGAAAACGTGGTATTCATCTACTGTTCTGCGCCAACAGCAAACCTGACGGTTCCGGAGCGGTACGCTATGGAGTTCAACCGGCTTTGGGAAGAACTCCGCTCGGTAGCTGGAAGCACCTCTGGAGAACCCGCTCTCTCCGCTGCTGTCCACCCGGTCATCATCCACGCGGTAGACCGTATAGGGGAGTGTATAGAGCTACTTAACGTCTCCACTGCCCCCGTGGATATTGGAGGTTGGAGGATCAGTGACTTGGAAGGGAGCTACTCTTTCCCTCCAAATACGCTGCTCAATCCGGACGAACCGTATTCGGTGTGCATCGATACCTATAACCCAACGTATGATGGCCAGGGGCTCTACCTGAACGACGAACACGACGAAGTCTTCTTGATCACTCCGGAAGGGGAGATCATCGATGAAGTTGTTTGGTGAGTACTTGGGCGTCTGTAGAAGGTGATTCCGCCCCTCTCTAGGTTCGAGTGGATAACTCGATCTTGCCTGTTATTATGCTATGAGGAACGCAGGAATCCAGGAAGATTCACAAGCAGGTGCTGCAGGGGAGTAGATTCTTTCCTGGATTCATGGTTTCCTTAGAGGATTGCGGTTGTAGACGCAAAGAATCTATGATAAAAGCGCAGGAGCAGAGGGGAAGTATAGGTCTGGAAGATGAGGAACCGTGTCCGTTCTTGGTGCAGGGGCTCGATTAAGGCAACCTGCTATTGACAAATGACTATGATTATTATATACTGATCGGTGTTTGCGGGGTTAGCAATAGCCTACAGAATAAACCTTGAAAAAGGTAAACCTGCTGGGAGGCAGGGATACAAAGCCACGGATCTGACGAGATAGCCGGGCTGCTGGGGTCGGGGAGAGAGCTGGTGACTGTAGCGACGCTATGTGGTGATATTTCTTGGGACGCTCTTCGAGTGATCGGAGGGCGTTTGGCTTTTTAAGAAATCGCTACAGGAAGGCAGTTAAGAGAAGGGAGGTTGAGAATGCCTAAGAAGGCCTTTTTGGGGATTCTGCTCTTGATCGTGGCCGTGATCTTGGGAGGAGTTACGACAGTGGCGCAACTCTCTGGGCGTTTCGGCTTAGATCTTGTCGCTCGGCGGATTCCGACGACGACGACGGGCGAGATCAAGCTAGATACGCCGAGTGAGTTTGTCATGCTGGAGTTCGCCATCGCATCGAACCTCATCCTGGATGTTGACTTGGGTTTCGCTCACTTGAACATCGATGCAGTGGTGAACACGGCTGGGCCAGAGCACCTGGTGTTCAAGACACCGATAAACCTCGGCGAATTGCCCTTCTATGAGATTGCGCTCGACAAACTGAGCATCGTCCCCGAGGTATGGTTTGCCGTCCCGTTTGAGGCAGTCATCGATGTGAACAACCTCCCGAACTCGGTGGTCATCCCCCCAGGGGACATCATGTTTGTCAAGGCGCGGGTAACCGTTTCAACATCCATCTCTGGATTCGACATAACCACCCTCGCAATGCTGGAGGACATCAACTTTCCAAACCCCGGGTCTTCCCACGATCCCTTGTACTACCCTGTGCAAAGTCAGAGCTTCGCTATTGGAAGCTTAATCTCCGCCAGCTGGCGTGCGCAGATGGGTGTATCGGTGAGTGCGAGCCTCGGAATAAACGCGTCCTCATCAGGGAGAAGCGTTAAGGGGTATTCCGCCACCGGCAGCGTTGTGACGGATAACTTTTTTGCCCGATTCGGAATCAGCGGGATCAAACTGGCCGATATCAACCTCTACGGCACGGCCTTTCAGTCGGTCATGCTCGGCACGAGCTTCGCTTTCACGAAATCACCCGCTGGTACTGAATCGACAAGCTTTAACACGACAATCAGCCTCTCCGGCAAGCTGTGGGACAAGGTGAGTATCAGCAGCTCCGTAACCCTTACTCCCTTCCCTCCCAAATTCGGCGGCGTTACGCTTTCGATTAGCATGGATCCGTTCCGTGTGGCCTTTGCCCTGGACACGATGGATCTCAAGTCGATGTCGTTCAGTTTCGGCACCTCGCTCAATCTGGGAGCGATGACGGGGAGGTTCTCTACTACAGCCTCCGGTCTGGAGAAAGGAATGACCGGCCTCTCGATGCGGCTGTCGCTATCTCAGGGGATCTTCTCCGCAGGGACGAGTGTGTCCTTTGCGCAACGAGCGGAGAAGTTCGGCTTTGCCAGTTTGGGGAGCACACTGACCTTTAGGTTCAGTCCAGCGGTTGTAACGGTGCAGGCGACATTCGGCCGATACGGACTAACGCGCGCCGCGGTCACCGCCGGCGTGGTGTTTTAGGAGGGCGAGATGAAACAGGGAATGAAGATAAATGGACGATACGAAGCGAGGTCTAACATGTACTCATCTCTACTCCATAAATCAAGAAGATGGACCGTGGTATTTGCCCTATTGGCGTGCATATCGATCGGATTCTTGGGATTTGCTCAGCCGGTTGATACGACGACGACCCTAAGCTCATTTCCCAATCCGTCGGTACTCGGCCAGACGGTCGAGTTCACGGCAACTGTCGCCTGTGACGAGCCTTGGATCCCAACTGGGACCGTGACTTTCTACGATGGTGTGACGATCTTGGGTACTGCAGATCTAAGTGATGTTTCTATTCCTCCTGCACCGCCGGTTTATGAAGCGACGTTGAGTGTTTCGACCCTTTCTGTGGGATCGCATACGATCACTGCAGAGTATCCGGGTGATGTGGATACCAATCCGAGCACCTCAGATCCGCTCTTCCAAACAGTCAACCGGGCGAGTACATCAACCTCTATTGACACCGATGTCCCCGACCCTTCTGTGCTGGGGCAATCGTACCTCGTCACGGGAGACGTAGACGTGAATTGGCCGGGGAATGGCAATCCGACGGGAACCGTGACGGTGAGCGACGGTGAGGGGAATAGCTGCGTGACAGATATTGATCCCGTCACCGGAGAATGGTCCTGTGGTCTGAGTGCGACGTCCGGCTCAACTACGGAGGGAGTGAAGACTCTTGTTGCCACCTACAGTGGTGACGGCAACTTCGTCGGGAGCTACGACGACGTATGGCACGAGTACACAGACCCAGCGACCCGTACCGAAGTGATGGGGGCGGACACTCCGCTGATCGTCAACAACACCGCAACGTATACGGTGCAGGTTGTCGATACCACAACGGGTGATCCCATAACGGCGGGCACGGTGGATTTGTCGGTTTCCCCTTCGGGGCAAGGAGACTTGAGCGCGGCAAGCTGCAATCTCGATGCGGCAGGGTGGTGCAGCTTCACTTACACTCCGACGAGCGGAGATACAACGTCGCACGGGATCACCGCCTCGTACCAAGGAGAGGTGTGGGACCCCGGTCCGCCACCCATCTACACTCATGAACCAAGCACTGGAACCTACGTTCAGGAGATCGTCAAGCGTGCAGCCGACATCACGCTCAGTTGCTCGCCGCCGACGGCCTACATCGGTCAGGCAGTCACCTGCATGATTCATGTCGAAGACGACACCACCGCGCCGACACCTGAGATTCCACAAGGTGCTGTGACCTTCGATGATGGCGGAAAGAACGGGACGTTCTCCGTCGATACCCTCGCTTTGGACGCAAATGGCAATTGCACGGTGACCTACACTCCTGGCGCCTGGGATGAAGGCATTACAACCATCACTGCCACCTACTCCGGCTCTTCCGTACATACACCAAAGTTGACGACTCAACTACTCGCCGTGGAGCTTCGCCCCTCCAAGATCACGGTGGAGGGCCCCACCGAAGCCCTCCTTGTCTACGAACCGGGAGGCATCGAAGTACAGGTAGAAGATGGAGCCGAGGTCGGCGGTGGCACTGCCCCCGATGGGACAATGACTGTGGAGCTTTTGCTGTTGCCGGGAGACGGCCAGATCACCAATCTCTCTGGGCCTAGCACGAACGGCTCAACCTCCACCTGGTCTTTCGACTACATGTGCACGGGGCTCGATCTCCACGGTGACTACGAAGCTCTGGGGATCAAGTACGAGCCCAATGACGGGATCTACGCAGAGAGTGGGATCATCTTCGTCCAGGCACTCATGCGGCGTCCCACTGAGACGACGCTCACCGACTACGATTGTACGCCTACCGGAGTGATTTGCACTGCCACCGTTGAGGATCACCCGGACAACAGTGGAAAGGGGACTCCTCCTAGTCTTCCTCAAGGTGACTTCATAGCCATGGCGGACGAGGATGAGGATGGTGCATTCGAGGAAACGGACGTGGGCGACGCTCCGACGACGGCTTTTACGCTCATCAGCAGTCTGCCCATGACCAACGTTACGGTGAGTTATGATCCCAGTGATAGGATCTATCTTGAATCGGTCGCCTCCGAGAACGTCGACAGGAAAGACTGCATGCCTCCGCCGGAACCAGGAGACGGTACCACAGGCGCTGTGTGCACTGACGGCTGCGGAAGCGGGGGAACGGACATTACCGGACTCCTCTATAACCTGCGAAATTCTGTCTCGGGGTTGCAGGCCGTTTCCCTTGCGTGGTCTCTCAAAGAGATACTCACTAGACCTTTGCCTGATCCTATTTGGGGAGTCGGTGGTGGATTCATCGTCGTTACAGTCACTGGAAGCACCATTCCCTTAAAAGGTATTAAGGCGTTCATCATCGGGCTCATTAAATGGGGAATAGACGTGTACATCTACACCGTGACCAGAGATGCTGATGGCGACGGCCTTCCCGATGTGGTGGAGCAGAATACAACTGATACAGACTTCACCGAAAGGGACACTGACGGCGACGGTATGACGGACCTCCTCGAGATACAGGTCGCAGGTGGCTACTATGGGGGCAGCCGCCGTCCTGATCCAAACGATGAGGACTCTGATGATGACGGCCTCCTCGATGGCGAAGAATGGTCTACCTATGACACGGACCCGTGCGTTGCGGATACCGATTGCGATGGCGTGATCGACGGCCTGGAAGTGGATACCTGGGCTTCAGGTGATCTTCGCGATCATGCCGATCCATTGAAGATGGACACCGATGGCGATGGAATCTC
>JAUWNS010000089.1 GCA_030612485.1 Candidatus Bipolaricaulota bacterium | reverse complement strand
GGATGGGGAACTTGTGACCGTAGAGACGGAGGACCTAGTGCCGACGATGGACCATATGCTGACATGGGCGAAGGAGCACGATCTCTCGCTTAAGAACATGATCGTCCGCCAGCCGAACCTGGAGGATGTCTTCCTGTCGCTCACCGGGAGGAGGCTCCGGGAGTGAAAGGGATCCTTCTCATCGCTCGTAGCCACCTCACAACAGCGTTTCGCGAGCGCATCACCCTGTTCTGGTTCCTTGTCTTCCCGATGTTCCTCCTTGCTATCCTGACCTTGATCTTTGGAAACATGGGACAGAAAGGGGAGATCAACTTCCCGGTGACCCTTCTCAACGAGGAGACCAGCGGAGGGATGACCGATTTTGCCGCAATCGTGGAGGACGTCTTCGAGAGTGCAGGAGAAGCATCCCATGAGGGGAAAGAGCCGCTCTTCACCCTCACGCAACCCTCTCCTGGCGAGGATATGGAAACCTTCCTCACCAACGAGAAGAATGAGTTACGCCTCGGGCGCCGCGCCGCTGTGATCGTCATTCCGAGCGGGTTCAACCAGGCCCTGCTGGAACGCATGATGCGGCCTGACTCACCGCCAACCGCGGAGAGCACAATCACCGTCTACACCAACGAAGGGAACGCAGCCTCAGAGATGGCAACCTCGATCATAGAGCAGATCTTTGCTGGAATCGATCGCGAGATCCTTACTCGTACTGGGCGGTTCGACGAAGGTCGTGCCGTCCCCATCGAGACGAAGTGGGTTGGAAAAGATGGGGAAGAGGTCTCTTACGTGGATTTTCTCCTTCCCGGAATGATCCTGATGGGGTTCTTCGTCACCGGTCTGTTCGGGGTCCCCGGAACGATCCTGTTCGCGCGAGATCGCCGCATCCTGCGGCGCTACTGGGTCACCCCACTCACCGTCCCCCGTTACCTCGCCGGTTTCTCCCTCGGTCACATCGGGCTCTGTGTCATACAGTTCGTCCTTCTCTACCTCCTGGGGCGGTTCGCCTTCGGGGCCTCGATCACATTTACGCGAGCATCCTCGCTCTTCTTCCTCATCCTCGCCTCGATCACCTTCCTCTCCTTCGGTTTCTTCATCGCATCGATCGCGAAGACCGCCAACTCGGGGATGGCGATCGCCAATGTGTTGAACATGCCGATGATGTTCCTCGGCGGGCTCTTCTTTCCGGTCGGTGGACTTCCGTGGTTGCTCAAGGTGATCGTCCTCGTAAACCCGCTCACCTACCTTGCCGAAGGGCTGCGGACGAGCCTGGGGGTGCAAGGCGGAACCATATCCTCACCATTGACAATCGTCGTTCCGCTTTGTTGGATCGCGTTCTGTATTCTGGTCGCCTCATTACGTCTTAACTGGGATGTGGAACGATGAGAGCCTTTACCGCGCTCCTTCACGCTGAGTTCGTCACCTTCCTGCGCGACAAGGCAACACTTACGTTCACCTTCCTCTTCCCGGTCATCTTCATCCTCATCTTCGGTTTCCTTATGCGGGGGACTGGCACGGTTGAACACGCCCGCCTCGGCCTCTTTGTCCCAACCGATGTCACAAGTGAAATACTGGAAGAGGTCATTGCACACAGTGGGGCGATCGAGATCACCCGTTACGACAGCGAATCGGCCTTGGAGGCTTCCCTTGGGGATCAATCGATCGATCTCGCCCTCATCTGGGATGGGGAGAAGCTTACCTTCCTCTACGATTCGAGCCGGGTGCAGGAAAATTACGCGTTTGTGGAAATGGCGCGTGGGATCGGTTCGGAGTTCAACCTGCGGCACCAGAAACTCGCTCCGGTTCTTACCATGGAGAGAGTTCATGCAGGGAAAGCAGCAGCGATGAACTGGTTCAACCTCGTGGTGCCGGGGATCCTTGCTTACTCCATCCTCTCGGCAGGACTGTTCGCCATCTCCGGGCACCTTACCGCGATGAAGGAACGAAAGCTCCTCGATCGGTTGATCGTCACTCCGATGCGCCCTCTAGCTCTCCTCGCTGCAATCGCCTGCGTGAGGCTTGCGGTTGTCTACCTCTCCACACTGATCACCCTCGGTATCGCAATAACCGTCCTTCACCTCACGTTTTCCGTCAACTGGTTCCACTACACGGTCCTGGTCGCTGCCTCGACCTTCGGAATGATGGGATTTGGGACGGTGATCGCCCTTCTCGTGCGCAAACCATCGAGCGCAAGCAACATCGCAAACGTCCTCTCGATGCTCATGATGTTCCTCGCAGGGATCTACTTCCCCATTGAGATCACGCCCTCCTACCTACGCATGATCTCCAAGGCCCTTCCCCTCACGTACATGGCCGAAGCGATGCGCTTTGCCACCGGGGTAGCCGACATGACGCTCGTGCGCTTCTGGGCAATCACCGCGGCCCTCCTCGCGATGGGGATCCTCCTCTTCCCGTTCTTGGCCCGCTACGTGGTCCGCGCCGATAGGCGCTAATAATGCGGCTTGCGTGCCGCGTGCCAGCGCAGCTATGGCCTGCGGTTTCCCAAGCATTCGTGCGTCTTGTTTTCCAGCCCTTTGCCGTCTTGAGTAGCTAACAACCCTGTGACCACAAACGACAGAACCCTTTTCTCTCGCCCGCTCGCTACGCTTACTCAAGCCGCTAAGATCGCCAAGAACTGCTTTCCGTTCTTGTTACTATTCGATGTTTTCCTTGCTCTTTTTCGCTTGCTTCACCCGCGACGAGGCGCACACTTTTCGTAGCGTTGCAGCTTGTCTGCAACGTTCCAATGCCACCGACGATCCAAGATCAGGTCTCGATTGCCGCTACAGAATGTCGGGCACAAGGCTCCCCACCTCGCCAAGACGTCAAGATGGCTGGAAACCTGTTTCCCTTCCTGTTCTTTGCCTAAGTCTAGCCTTTCCCTTGGCGCTCTCTGCGTCTCTGCGAGAGAATGTCTTTCTTCTTTCTCCTCACACCGTACTCATTACCTGTTACTGGTTCAGGCTCGCGCGAGACGCACTGGTTCCGTCGCGTCCATTGCCACCTACTTGAAACGCCAAGGAGTCTGTGGCGTAAACCTTTTCTACTACTCGTCTTTAAGCTCAAACCCTAGTTTCAAGCAGTTTACCGTAGAGGGCGCAAAGATCGCTGAGATGAAGCATTAAGGTTCCCTTCCACTCTCTGCGTGCTCCGCGTTCTCGGCGGTGAAAGCTTCTGTTTTGCAAGGGAAAGAGGTTTTTGCAACAGCCTGCAAGGAACCTGTTTTTCATCTTGCGGAGAAAGAGCGTCGTTGCCGGTATAATGCGTAGCAAAGGAGGTGGGGCAGGATGAAACTCTATAACACCCTCACTCGCAAGAAAGAGACGTTCGAACCGCAAGATGGCAAGACCGTGAGGATGTACGTCTGTGGCCCCACCGTCTACGATCACCTGCATATCGGAAACGTTCGCCCGGTGATCGTCTTTGACACGCTGCGCAAATACTTTGAGCGGTTCAAAGGGTGGGATGTTACCTACGTGCAGAACGTGACCGACGTCGACGACAAGCTGATCGACCGCGCCGCAGAGACAGGGATCACCGTAGCAAAACTAGCCAGGGAATACACCGATGCGTACTTCACCCTGTTAAAACGGCTCGATATCGAAGAGCCCACAGAGAGCCCACGGGCGACCGACAACATCGATGGAATGATTCAGCTCATCGCTGCGCTGATCGATAAAGGGCTGGCCTACGCGGTGGACGGGGACGTCTACTACCGCGTCACAGCATTCGAGGGATATGGAAAGCTCTCAGGGCGACGCATAGATGACCTCAAGGTCGGTGCGCGGATCGCCGCCTCGGAGAAGAAGGAGAACCCGCTCGACTTCACGCTGTGGAAGGCCGCCAAACCAGGCGAACCAAAGTGGAACTCACCCTGGGGTGAAGGGAGACCGGGCTGGCACACCGAGTGCGTCGTCCTCTCACGCAAGTACCTCGGTGAGACGCTCGATATTCACGCTGGTGGGAACGACCTCATCTTCCCCCATCACGAGAACGAGATCGCCCAGGCCGAGGGTGCGACCGGGAAGCTCTTCTCTCGCTTCTGGCTCCACAATGGGATGCTCTCCTTCAGTGGAGAGAAGATGTCGAAGTCCCTTGGCAACTTCGCCTACGCCCATGAGGTGTTGGAGGAGTTCGGTGCTGAGACGGTGCGCTACTTCTATTTGGCGCGCCATTATCGCAAGCCGCTCGATTACTCCAAGGATGGCCTCGAAGAGGCGAGGAAGGCTCTCGCCCGCGTGCACACCCTGATCGACGAGGTAGAGTCCGAGTTCGTTGACTCTCCGCAAGAAGAAATCAGCCCAGTCGGCGGATCGTTCAGCGCTTCGCTCGACCCGTACCGCGAGCGCTACATCGCAGAGATGGAAGACGACCTGAACACCGTCGGTGCAATCGGCGCGATCCAGGAGATCGTCTCTGAGACGAACCGCTTCCGCGCTACTGCCGCGACGGCGGACCGTCCTGCGTTACGCGAGGCAGTCGCGCTCATCCGCAAACTCGGTTATCCCCTGGGTCTCTTCCAGGAGAAGGATCGCGCGGAGAAGGGAATACAAGATGAGCTGATCCGTCTTCTCATCGACCTGCGGGCCGAGCTACGCGAGAAGAAGGAGTTTGCCCTCTCAGATAGCATCCGGGATCGGCTGGCCGAACTCGGCATCACCCTCAAAGACACCGCGCAAGGGACGATCTGGACAAATTGAGAAAGGGGACTGGCTGCTTTCTCGACCGCCGCCAGAATCGTCTTTGGCCCCACATGGAAAAAGCGCCCATCCCTTTTTCACCTGAGGGTAGTGCTTCCCGCGAAAAGCTTGATGGATTTGATCGAATAGATTCATGGCTGTACGATGGCGTGTGAGAATAGCAACGTCAATACGTAGAAATGGAAGCGAGAATATGGGCCGGTAACAGCGGGGTTGGCAAATGATTCGTATAGCTACTATGTTGCAAGGCTGTAAGCTAAGCATGGTTCGCTGGTGCGGAGTGATCTCTTGAAGGGTTCACATAGATGACAACTCGTAGAAAGTGCGTGGTTTGGTTACTGATTGCCTTTGTCAGTGGTGCAGCCGTGGGCGTTGCGGTCTCGTATTTTCTACAGACACACAGCCGTACCCAACAGACGAACTTCGACCGGCTACAGCCTTCACGCAACGTTATCGAACAGATTACCCAGATCCTTGATCAGTGCGAACCCGATCAGACCTTTTCTGGCGAGAACGACTTTGGAGATTGGCTCTCTGATTACCTCCGTGAGCGCTCCGATTACATAATCGAGACAAGACCATCGACCCCCATCCCAGACATACTGGTTGAGAACACGCTGGCAATCGAACTGAAGATCAACCCCAATAAATCAGAGCGAGATCGTTGTGTCAGTCAATGTGTCCGGTATATCCACCAGCAACAATGGAACACCATGGTGGTGGTGCTTGATACGCTTCCGAGTGAAGTACACGATCTTGACACTCTCTTGGACTTGGTCGGACTCGAGGAAGTTCCGGTTTTCGAACTGTCCAGCGGGGATCATGAGTAGGGGGCAGATGTGCTGCTCATTGTCGCGCTAAACTGACGAGGAAAGGGATCATGAAATCGCGATTAAACACTCTGTCTTTCCCCATCGCAAGCATCACCATCGTTCTCTGCTGGCTACTGTTTGTCCTGTTCTTTCATAACCCCACAAGTCAGGCTCTCTTTGTTGTAGGCAACGTCATTGTTGGAGTGGGTATTCTGCTCATTATACTCGCAATGGCTACGCTAAGAAGAAAGGGGAATCTCCAGGAGGGGGGAGACTTCACCGCCACAACAGTGGTGGTGAAGCGAGGGGTCTATTCAGTAGTGCGTCATCCTCTCTATCTTGGTTGGCTTCTAACGTACCCGGCGGCAATGTTAGTAAGCCAGCATTGGTTGATTGTCATTTTGGGTGTGATTGGGATAGTAAGCATAGATCAGATCACGAGGATGGCCGACGAGCAACTGGTAGAGAAGTTCGGGGTAAATTACGAGACGTATAAGCAGGAAGTGCCGAGGCTGAATATCCTGTTGGGCATTGTCTGGAAGCTCAAGCGAAGGGATTAGATGGAGAAGGTGCGCGGCCTAACCCCACTTCGAGCAGACCTCACTTTGTTCGGAGGGTAGCGGCGCGATTTGCCAGAGTTGGTTATAATAATCGAAAGGTTCTGGGCTTGCGCCGTTCGACTGCTCAAGTAACCGTTGAGTCGCCAAAATGCATAGCAACAATATTCAGCGGGAAGGAATGAGAAATGGAACTAATTCCAGCACTTGAAATAGGGTGTCTAAATGGCTGGATTCTTGTATTCTTGCTGTATTTGGCATACATAATTTTGCTAATAGTCTTTCCGAAGGATGTAGTAGAGAGGCTTTACGATAAGTCTGGCCGGAGCAAGAGGCATAAAGTGGTTATTTACATAGGAAGCTTCTTTGCCTTTATTTATTTTAGTTTGATAATCTTTACCCCATTGAAAACCGGCTCCGCTGTTTTCATCCCTGGAATTATCTTGTATATCCTTGGGTTGGCTGGGTTTGTTGTCGCGCTTTTCAACTTCAAAAGCGCGTCCCTTGATCAGCCAATTACCAGTGGCCTTTACAGAATATCACGTCATCCACAGCAACTCATGTTTTTCGTAACCTTTATTGGAATTTGCATTGCCATAGGCTCTTGGCTTGCGCTATTCATTCAAATAATATCCTCGTTATTCCTTCACTCAAGAATTCTAGCAGAAGAGAGCGCTTGCTTAGAACAGTATGGTGGTTCATATCGAAGTTACATGAACCGTGTGCCTAGATATTTCCTGTTCTTTTGATTATGGTTTTTCAACAACGGGCAAAGGGATCAGATGCTTGTTCTTGACAAGCGGCGGGACGGATGCTATGTTATCTGTAGCTCTAGAGTGGAGAGACTTATGGAAGACGGACGTGCTGTCACATATGCTCAGAGTCTGAACGGAGGAGGCCAAGCCTTGGCCATGAAGACGTGAAGACCACCGTGGTTTACACCCACGTCCTCAACTGTGGACCAGCCGGAGTTCGCAACCCCGTCGATATGCTCTCAGGTAGACATGGAGGTCTTATGCCGATCCATGTAAGATACGGTGATAAGAATGGCGTTTTGTCGCAACGACTTGACATCTCACCGGTTACCCCGAAAGCGATGCTCTATTGGCAGGCGTCTTATACGGCAATCGTAGCCGTGTTTGGGGTGTTGGTGTTATGCGGATCGATAAACAATGTTAGACCCTGTCCTATGCCAGGACTTGAAAGTTGCCACAAATCAGAGAACACAAAAAAATGACATTTCTCGACAGAATCCACAATTTAATCGTCGCTATCGAGGACCGGGCAAAGAGGACGTCGTATCCTGAGAACGATCTACGAAAGACCTTCTTCCTCAAAATAGTTGAATGCCTCAATAGTTTCTACTATGGCAATCTCGCTGTAGAGATGGCTGCTCTGACTAAGGAGGGCAAGCTCAGAATGCCGAGTGACTCCACGCCAGAAGATCTTAAACATCCCAATCTTTTGATTTCCCTGAGCAAGCGGCCATGGATTGGCAGTTTTAAGAGCAGTCTTAATCGTCATTTGCTCGTTGATACGTGGACCGCCTTTGAAATATGCGTTACTGGCATCATCCATAATTTGTTTACACCGGATCATTCTGTATTAATGCAACAGTATCAATACAATGATGTAGTAAGAATATTACGCAAAAATTCAACGCCAATTGATGAAACGGTACTGGAAAAACTGAGCAAGACGTTGATCCAAAGCCACGTTCCGATTAACCGCAAGATTGACACTATCTTCAAGAAAATTAGGAACGATTACTCGCGAGATGTGAAAGAAGATAAGGCGTTTTTGGGCTTTTACGGAAAATTCAGGAACTCGATGCACAACAATTTTATTTACAGCGGCACGGATTATCAGTACGAATGGCGCGGAGTGAAGTTCCAATTCTGGAACAACAAAATCCTGTGGTTTTCCTGTCCGGAAGGCGAATTCCCACTGCTTATGCTTTTTTTGGTTGACGAACTGACCGTTATCTACGAAGCAATAGCACAAGCAATTCAATATAGCGGAACTATTGTAGATCCTATAACCTGCAACTCGTTTCAGGTAGTCGTCAATCAGTGATCGGGGGAAAGGTCTAATAACGGGCATCAGCGGGTGCCTTACAGCGTCTGCTACGCCCCCGCTTCTAGGCGTCGCTGATAGCCAAGCCCGTATGCCTCTGAGATTCGTTAAAGTAAGAAATCAACAGGTGCAGGTTCTACAAGTTAATAGTAGGACATAGTTGTTTTGAGCTGTTCCATCCTTCACGCCGGGCACGACCTCTTTCACAATATTGTATCCGGAGCTACTCACGCAACACGTTCGGCTGACTCTGGAACTTCCCTCTCCCGACTTGACAAATACACGTATTGGTGTAGTATCTAGTCATGGAACGCCGGGACCTCGAGAAGAAGTTGCGCGCTCTCGGGTGGATTCTGGCCCGACATGGAGGTCGGCATGATGTCTGGTCCAACGGCGAAAGGGATCTCGTCGTGCCGCGACACACCGAGATCAACGAGTACACCGCCAAGGCCATCCTGAAAGAGGCCGGGGGAGGTGCGTCATGAGATTCGCTGGGAAAGTGTTCAAGTCGGGACGGTACTGGGCGATCGAGGTGCCGATTTTGAGCGTAGTCACGCAAGGTCACACCAAGAAAGAAGCCTTCGAGATAATCGCAGATGCCCTCGAGGTTCTCGTTAACAAGCCGGGCTTCGAAGTCCGGGTATTTCCCGGTAAGGGTGAGTATTTCGAAGTCGGTGCTTCCGATGAGGCTACTCTCACGGCCTTCCTCCTTCGACGTGAGCGAACCAAGTCCGGTTTGACGCTTGCGGAGGTTGCACGAAGGCTTGGATCCAGGTCCCTGAATACCTACGCCCGATACGAGCAGGGGCGATCGGTACCAACGATTCCGAAACTCAGCGAACTTCTCTCAGCGCTGGCATCCGCAAAAGACTTCGTTCTCACGGAAAGCCGTGTTTGATACAGCAACCGAACAACGGCGTGCAATCGGACGGTCGCTCGGTTCTACGGCCCTTGCACATTGCGCGGGCTGCAAGCGCAACCGTCTGCCCGCGTGCCTGGTATCACAATGCTCCCTGCGCAGCGATGAAGCCATACACTGTTGAGCCGATGAGCGATGGCATGCAACCGATCATATCACGAGGGTGGCTCCATACCCC
>JAUWNS010000023.1 GCA_030612485.1 Candidatus Bipolaricaulota bacterium | reverse complement strand
ATAAGGATGCTTGCACCTGTTATTTACATTAGCCGGGAACGATCATGACTTTGATAACCCGGCATCCCTCGATCTTCCAGATCTCGATGTTCCCTTCTACATCTCCGGTGTCCTTGAAATCAACTGCTCCAGCAGCACCTTCGTAGTTGATCTCCTTCCCTTGTTGCAAGAGCGCAACTGCCTTCTCCCATTCGTCGTAGTAGACTTTCTCTCCAGGCGGGTTGGCAACTGCCCGCAGGTTATCGCGGATCGCTGGTCCTGTTGCTTCTCCAGCTCGGATAATAGCGAGTGCCATCAGCATCACCGCATCGTATGCCTTATCGTAGTAAGGAATCGTACTTGGGCCATACCCTCCTGCGTCATAGTCGGCTTCGAACTGCGCGGATTTGAAACCGCCGGATGCCACCGTGCCGTATGATCCTTCGAGGGGGCCGGGTTCTTCTGCGGATAGACAGGCAGGGCCAGGAGCTACGCTCTCACCTTTCATTCCGTCTGTCATCAGGAAATCGCCCTGGTATCCAGCTTCAACCGCTTCCACGATCTGCTTGTTTCCATCCACCGGGTAGCTAACCATGACGATCGCCTGGGGATCCTTAGACATGAGATTATCCACTTCACCACGATAGGAGGGCTTGTTCTCCTCATAGGCAACCATCGTTAGTACCTGACCACCAAGGCTCTCAAAGGTACTCTTGAAAGTCTCTGCTAAGCCCTTACCGTAGTCGTTATTGACGTAAGTCACGGAGACGCGCTTATAGTTGAGGATTACGGCCAGTCGACCGAGTACTACCCCTTGCACCGCGTCCGATACAACCGTCCTGAACACGTAGTCGTTGTCATCCAACGCGGGGATGGAAGGTGCGGTCGAGGCGGGTGAAATCAGGACCACCTCAGCGGGAATGGTCACACTCGACGCTGCCAGGGTAACGCCACTGGAGAGGGCTCCTACGATCGCAGGGACCTTATCGAGTTCAACGAGCTTGCTGGCAGCATCACGACCAACATCAGGTGAGGTCGCCGTATCTCGAACCACCAGCTCCAACTGCTTACCCAATACCCCTCCTGCGGCGTTGATCATATCAACAGCCATTTGGGCGCCGTCAAGAATTGACGGGCCGTAGGGCCCTAGTGCTCCGGTCAACGACATCAGGGCACCGATCTTGATCGTCTCCGCCGCCGTGGCGGTAACCGCCAAGCTCAAAACCAGTCCAACTATCAACAGATAAACTGAAACTCGTCGCATTGCAACCTCCTTAGAGAATCTTGTTTCCATCAATAAACCAGCCGCCTTTTTGAGAACTCTCACCCCCTTTCCTGCCCCAGTGGTGAAGGGCAAGTAAAAAAATAAGACCACAGGCATATTGCCTGTAGTCCTCTCGCCCACCTTACTCCAACGCTCAGTTGCGCTAGAGCTGGGCGGGCGCAAAATAAATAACGTGCCAAATTAGGCACAGAGCTGCAGAAAGGGCGGTCACGCTCATGCTCTTTCTCTCTAACCCTGTAGCCATGATCATATTAATACCCACTATACACGGTTCAGCGACTTTGTCAAGAGGCAGAGGCTGCTATTTGGAATCGGTTTCATGAATTGGAAAGGAACACTGAACGATGGTCAAAAGGAGCCGTTCTCATTTCTTCCCTTTCTATCAGTGTTTGCTCTATTGCCTCCTTCTGCGCAATAGGGCTGTGAGCACCATGTCGGAGTGCAAACCGAGCTTTTCCCCGGGATGCCGTCACGATGATCTCTATTCCCTGGTCCTCCAGTCACCCCACTACCCCCGCCCAATTCTATTCCGCTGCCCTGAATACATAGCTATAGCCTTCATCATACAGCGGTGATTCGGTCAGCAAATCTATCTTTGCAAAACCTGCTCTTCTCAGAAGATTCAAGAATTCGTCCTTCCAGTACCACCTTGTATAGAGATCGTCTGTGATACAGGCGATTAGTTGTTTTTGTTCATAGAACTCATATCGGTATGTTCCACGCTTAACTTGCTTCGGTATGTCGGTTTCGAATCGCTCAAGCACGATACTACGTTTGCCGTCTGGTCGTTCTACGTCCCTTATAACGTGATAGCTGTCGCGCTTCTTTGCGATGATCGCATCCCAGGGAATGAAGACATCGGTGAGAAAGAAGCCACCATCCGCGAGGTGTTCTCGGATGCACTTCAGCAAGTTCAACGCGCTCTCGGTTGAAGTGAGCAACTGAAACGACCCAGAGGCTACAAAGATAGCATCGTACCGCGTTGGAAGAGAAAACTCCTCCATCGGCTGATCGTGTAGCTGGATACCCCGGATTCCGAGACTCGCTGCTTTCCTCTGCAGTACGTCAAGCATGTCCTGCGAGGAGTCCAATCCGTGGATGATAACACCCGATTCAGCAATAGGTATCAACAACCTCCCTGTACCACAGGCCAACTCGAGAACCTGCCCCTGAAAGCGATTGAAGAATTCCAAGTAGTAATTCCTGTCGGTCGTGACCGCCTTGAGTCAATCATCGTACCACTCGGCGATGAGTCCTTTGTAGTGTTGATCCTGCATTGTTTCCCCTTACCCGATGGATACTCCTCTTAGCACGTCTCGGATCTCTCGTGCCTCATCACACGCTCTCATACTCAAGATGAATCAGGCACGAGTCTTCCCCAACTTTCTCTTTGTCGCTGCGCTCGTGAGATCCCGAAGCGTATCGGAAGCGATCCACCTGGCCGATTTTGAGTCCATGCGCTGCATCTCCTTCGCAGTTTTCATGGTGGCATCGTTGAGGTTTGGGTTGCGCTTTCCGATGTTCCTGAGAGCCCAGCTCACGCCCTTTTTCACAAGATTTCGTTCATCCACTGCCCCTTCCGTGATCAAGGGGAGCAGGTCGATAAACTCTTCGTCGGACGCCTCTTTGTTGTGCCACGCTAGGCAAGCGATGAGGGCAAAAGCAGCGCGCTTCACGAATTCCTCGTCCCGATTGGCCCAATCCCGGATCTTCTTCCACGCAAGCGGAGTCTTCGCGAAGAGGTTCATGCAGACCTGATCGCAGACGTCCCAGGAGTTGAAGTCCTTCACCCAGTCTTCCATCTGACCCTCGGTGACCTTTTCAGCCAAGTCCACCATCGATGCGATCATCATCGCTTCGGGTATCCCGATTTTCCACAGACCTAGGGCTAGCTGGTGATCCTTCCCTCTCTGTTTCGCGATCTTCCGCATCTCCGGGACCGCAATGCCAAGCCTCCTGTCTCTCGTCATCCCGTACTTGGCCATCCCTTCTAGATTCTCAGGCCTGGCCTTTTCCTTGAGCTTCTTCAGCACTTCATTCACAGACGGCATGATGATGAGCCTCTCCTTTTGACATGGATTCATGCCAGCTCACTGTCAAATCTGTAGTTCGGTGGTACTGGCTAATAACGATTATATGGCAGATTGCATCAACGGTCCGTCTGAGCAAAGAAGTCCGCGCGGCGTTCCAGGAGTACCGGTAGAAGATGAAGCACGTTTTTGATAATCTGTCTGACTGAATCCTGGAGGAAGGCACAGAGGAGGTGAACGATGTCAATTTGGATAATTGTGGCTGGATTAGTGATTCTGCTGGCTATTGGGCTCTTGTTACTGATCGGCTAAGCGTTTCAAGAAAACCGACAACGAGGAAACAACAAGTCGAGATTACGAGGGAAGTCCCACAGGGCTTTGATACGGTCCTTCGTGCTCTTGCAACCGCTTACGGACCAGAATTCCAAGGTAGTTGTACCGGATCGCACACCGCGGTTTTCCCCGGGATGCAGGCACAATGATTTCTATTCCCTGTTCCTCCAGTCACCTCACTACCCCCGCCAATTCTATTCCGCTGCCCTGAATACATCACTGTAGCCTTCATCATACAGCGGTGATTCGGTCAGGGAATCCCTCCTTGCCTACAAGGCGGGGCATCCTTCGTGGTTCTCGTGAACTCTTCAGCGGTTTTTTTCTGAGGTTGGGACAGATCACTTCAGTTGACCAGCTTGTAAGAACGGTATAGGGTGGTCTTGGAGGTGGTTGGAATGCGGATTGTGCTGGTGTTTAGTGTCATGTTGTTGCTCCTCTGTGTTTCTGCTGTAGCGGGAGACAGCACGGTGGATTATTTGGGCCATTCGTGTTTTACGATTCAAAGCGAGGACGGCCCGATCATACTTATCGACCCTTATGCGACTTACGTACCCTACCCCGCGCTTCCCAAACCGGCTGACGTCGTCCTCATCACCCATGGGCACATCGATCACTGCCCCTACTGCTTTGGAGAAGACGATCGCGTCTCGGGGAATCCGAAAATCATATGGCCATTCAAGGAGGGACGCGTTCTCGAAGGGCGCTGGAAGATCATCGAAGGACTCTCGGTAACGTTTGTGGAGGCTTCGCATGTGACGAAGACGGGCGGCGGAGAGGGTCTGGTCTGCCTGTTCAGCTTTGAGGTCGATGGCGTTCGTTTCGCACACCTCGCAGATCTCGGACCCACGCTCACCGACGAGCAAATCGAGGCGTTGGGTGACGTCGAGGTGCTCTTCATCCCCGTGGGAGGGGCTTACACGATCGACGCCAGTGAAGCGATTGAGGTCATCAAGCAACTTCCTACGGTGAAGATCGCAATCCCTATGCATTACTATGTGGAAGGATACTGTCCCTGGGAGGATATGGCCACAGTAGACGGGTTCATAGAACTTGCGAAGGCAGAGTGGACAGTGCAAGAGATCGAAACCTCCCGGATTACTATAAACGAGGATGATTTGCCGGGTTCTGTTGAGGTGTGGGTCCTCCCGTTCGAAACCAAGGAAGAATCACCGTAATATTCGACTCTGGAGGAAACTGGTTGGGTAGGAATTTGAGGTACAGACTGATCGAAGAGAGCCTCATATGGATCTTCTCTTCGAATTGATCTTCCGAGGAATTCAAGAATTCACCCTTCCAATACCGCCTTGTGGAGAGATCGCCTGTGATACTGCCGATTAGTTGTTTTTTGTTCGTAAAACTCATGGCTTTGACCCGATTATCGTGGTCTTGCGATTTCCTATGTGTCGGGATTCCATGCAGTTGCCCTGGCTTGCGTCATTCCGATATAGTCCGTATCCACAAAGGAGGATGGTGATGGACGATATACGGGCGTTCAACCGCTGTGCATGGGATAAGGAAGTCGAGAAAGGGAACCAATGGACCCTTCCGGTCGGCCCGGAGGCGGTCTCAGCTGCGCGACAAGGAGAGTGGGAGATTATCCTGACTCCCACGAAACCCGTGCCGAGATCCTGGTTCCCAAAGGAGCTTTTGGGGTGCGATGTTCTTTGCCTTGCTTCGGGCGGCGGACAGCAAGGTCCGATCCTTGCCGCAGCCGGAGCGAACGTCACCGTCTTCGATAACTCGCCGAAACAACTAGCGCAGGATCTGCTCGTCGCGGAGAGGGATGATCTTGCCATAGCCACCATCGAGGGTGACATGCGCGACCTATCCGTCTTTCCTGATGAATCGTTCGATCTAATCGTCCACCCCGTCTCCAACTGCTTCGTCCCCGAGATTCAACCGGTCTGGAACGAGGCATTCCGCGTATTGCGACACGGTGGGATATTGTTGGCGGGATTCAACAATCCACTCCTTTACCTATTCGACCCGGAGAAGGAGAAGGAAGGAATCCTACAAGTAAGGTTCACGCTCCCCTACTCCGATCTAACGAGTCTTACAGAGGAAGAACGGCACTACTACTACGGGGAGGACTCAGCACTCGATTTCGGCCATACCCTGGGAGAACAGATCGGAGGGCAGATCAAGGCCGGATTCGTGATCTCCGGTTTCTATGAGGATATCTTCCCTGGTGAGTTGATCTCAAACTACATTTCCTCGTTCATCGCCACCCGTGCGGTGAAAGCAGGGTTGAGTGATTTAGTGAGTGAGAGATTGAGTGATTTAACAATCTCCCGATCTCTCAATTTCTCGCTTTTCTGGAAATGGTTTTCCGAATCGGTTGAGTGAGACGATCGAGGAAAGAGGGAGACGGGGTTGACGGGGAGGTTGGTCTGCATATCCAATGGGAAGAACCGCTGCAAGCTGATAGTGTTCCGGAAGACCGAGCAGCGAGCCCAATTTCGCGCCTGACGGAGTATATGGCAAGGAGTACAGCGCCTCTTCAGTGATTTGCAGGAGCATGTGGGTAATGGCGATCCAGACCGAGGGGATCGGATAGGGTGCATTACTGTCGAAGAAGGTCGCGATCAGCACAGGGGCGTCTTCGAGAAATGGTTTGCTGGATGTGATCGAGTGTGCGTCGAACCAAGCGCGGAGATCGCCTCGTACATTCTCGTGATAACTCGCCTCAGCCGCCTCGCAGCACGATCGGAGATCGCGTTTAACGTTCAAGTCGTCGATGACGACGAAGCGCCATGGTTGCTGATTGGCGCCCGACGGGGCTAGACGAGCCGCATCGAGGATTCGCCGGACGGACGCTCTGGAGACCGGGGTGTTCGAGAACTTGCGTGAACTCTGACGATTTTGAATGGCCTGAAGTACCTGCGGTTCTCTATCGGATGACATCGCTCCTCCTTGTAACTCTCGTGCGGCGGGAAATCACGCCAGTCGTCGACTCTTGGGCCCAGGGCGTCGAGCTTCTTCAGGTAGCGCACCCCAAGATGGTCATCGCCCACCTCATCTATCCGCTTTGCCAGAGCAAGAAGAGAATCAGCTAGGTGCTCCGCACTAACCTGGACGAGCCGTTCGCGTATCCCTGATCGATCCATGTCTCCATTTTGCGCATCCCCGTAGAACCCTGCAAGGAATCGAGACTGCCCGCCTACCAAGCAAAGCACTATTCGTGGTGCTCGTAAAGCTATGACTCCGGCGATCCTGATTTTGGTTCGCACGGGACGGATGCCGGTTGCGAAGCAAGACCGGAGGTCAGAAAGAATTCACCACGAAGAATGGAATTCGATGAGCTAGTGAGAGCGAAGACCGGACTCTTGATGAATTTCAATGTCAGCAAGCTTAAGAGCAGGAGCGAGTGCTTTGTTCTCCTTCGTGCTCTTCGTGTCCTTCGTGGTGAAACAACTCTGTACCTCTGCGAGAGTTTTGGCACTTCACCATTTTTCTTCAGTTACCCACTCGAAACGAGAAAGAGCCTTGATTTTAATGATGGATTGTACGACGATTCGCAGAAGGCCTTGCAGAACTGGGTCGCAGAGCTTGCAGGAATCGGTTTGCGCACGCTGACCACGGTCAATGCATTCGTAGACGAATACGGCGTGCTGCGGCAGTTTGGGAGTCCCGGTCCTCTCGCGGCGTTGTACATCCGAAGGAGTTGGTTGTAGTGAAGAAACTGTTCGCATGGGTCGTCGATCATCCGCTTTGGACGATCGGGCTGGTCCTACTCGTCACCATCGGCCTGATGGCCGCTATCCCGAACCTGAAGACTGAAACGGATTTCAGTAAGTTCATGAGCAAGGACGATCCGATCATCCAACTGATGGATCAGGCGGAAGAACGTTACGGCCGTACGTTCGGTATTTTTGTCATGGTCCTCAACGACGAGGGAATCTTCAATGAGGAGACCCTCGCAAAGATCAAAACGCTGGAGGAGGAGTTCGATGCGATCCCTGGTGTAAAGTCGGTGTCGAGTCCGCTCTCTGCGCAGATCATCACAGGAACGGAGACGGCGTTGAATGTTCGTTCGGCAGCGCCAAGCGGCGAGGTCCCCACGACCGATCAGGCGATGGCCGCATTCCGTGAAGGCCTCATGGGAAGCCGGATGCTACATGACAGTATCATCTCCTCCGACGGAAGAGCAGGGGCGATCTCGATTGAACTGAAGGTCGGCGCAGACGAAACGGCGATCACCAAAGAGATCGTAAAGATCATCGACCCGTTCAACGAGGGAACCGATCAGATCTACATCTACGGCGATGCTTACATCGACGCGCTGATGAGCGAGGAGATGGGGCATGATATGTCGGTCCTCTTTCCCTTGACAGTCCTGATGATCGTCACGGTCCTCTTCTTCAGCTTCATGAACCTGCGCGGGGTATTGCTCCCATTAACGATAGTAGTTCTCTCGGTGTTGATGACGCTCGGCGCGATGTCGATCGTCGGCTTTCCGGTGACAATCGTGTCGTTCATTGCCCCAGTTATGCTCCTTGCAATCGGCATTGCGGACGGGATCCACGTCCTCAACCGCTACCGGGAAGAAGCAGAGAAAGGCCTCCCCAAGCGTGAGACGATCCTCAACACGATGGATGAAATGAAGGGGCCTGTTATCATGACGTCGCTCACCACCGCGGCAGGGTTCCTATCGCTATTGAGTTCGTTCTTCATCCCGCAGAAGCACCTTGGTGTAATCGCAGCCGTCGGCGTGATTGCGGCAATGGTGTTGTCACTGGTGATGATCCCGGCTGTGCTATCGCTTCTGAAGCTACCGAAAGCGCGGCGTAAGGAGCGGGGGCTTCGCCCACTGACACGTGTCCTGCTGGTATTCGAGCGGTTGGTCATCCGTTATCGTCGTGCGGTGCTGATCGGCGCGGTGATCATTCTCGCTGCAATGCTCGCCGGGTTTCCGTTCCTCCAGGTTGAGACCTCCAACAAGGAGATGCTGGGGGAGGATCACCCCGCGATCCAGATCATGAACCTCTCCGATCAGCACTTTGCCGGTTCTATGCAGGTGACGATCGAGATCGAAACCGGACTGCGCGATGGGCTGAAAGACCCACAGGTGCTCAAGAAGATGGTTGAGTTGGAAGAACACCTAAGAACGGAAGGAGTCAGCAAGACGATCTCGCTGACCAGCCTCGTGCGGGAGATGAACCAGAAGTTCCACTCCGACGACCCCTCCTACTACATCATCCCCGAGGATCGTAGCCTCGTATCGCAGCTTCTCCTCCTGTTTACCTTCCAGGGTGGGAAGCTGGGAGATATGGCGCTCGGCGATTTCTCCGCCGGCACGATCACGGGGATGTACAAGATGACGTCCACCAAGGATATCTCCGAAATGTCGCGGAGGATTCAGACCTACTTGGATGAGAACTTCACCGGGCAGGTGCAGGCGCGGATGGTGGGGATGACGATCTTGATGGATCGGATGATGACGCGGATGATGGCGAGCCAGTTCGTGGGGCTGGCAACGACGATGAGCGCAGTCGGCCTTATCGTAATGCTCCTCATGGGATCGATCGTCGCCGGACTGATCGCACTGATCCCCCTGATTCTGACGGTGGCAGTCAACTTCGGTCTCATGGCCTACGCCGGGATATCGCTCAACATCATGACGTTGATGGTCTCCACCATCGCCATTGGGATCGGTGTGGATTATTCGATTCACTTCATCTCCCGTTTCCGCCATGAATACCGTATCGATACCGATGCGAACCGAGCGATGCAGGCGACAGTTCGCACTACAGGACGGGGGATCACCTACAATGCGCTCACCGTGGCCCTCGGCTTTGGGATCCTCGTTTTTGCTTCATTCAAAGGGATCCGCTTCTTCGGGTTGCAGATTGCTCTGACCATGGTGGTCAGCTCGGTCTCTGCCATTTCGATCATCCCGGCCATTCTCATCCACTGGCAGCCGAAGTTCCTCAGCCGCTCTACGCGGAAGAAGGATGAGACCTTGTAGAGCAGTAATGGGTTAGTCGCAAGGCGCCCCAAACAGCAGGATTGTTTCATTGTACCCACTTTCCAACGCGTAAGCGGGCACACCCTCAGTTGAAAAGACCGCTCTTCTTGACTATTCTCTATTGTAATATTCCAGTAAGGAGAAAGAATGTCGATCGAGCGATTTCCAGCGCAGTACGCCGTCCTTGGGAGCCTCATGGAGGGGGAGCTGCATGGGTATGAACTTCGTCGCCGTCTCGCAAGCGCCCTCGGCCCCATCTGGCATATCGCCACGAGCCAGCTCTACTCCGTCCTTCACCGCTTGGAGGAGGAGGACCTCCTTTCAGTCCGACGGGAACAGCCAGAGAACCGTCCTCCCCGCAAGATCTACGCTGTCACTGCTCAAGGAGAGGAAGCTTTCTTGGGTTGGGTCACGGCACCGGTGCGTCACCTGCGCGATGCCCGCGTGGAGCTCCTGGCAAAGCTCTACTTCCTCCGTCGGCTGGCCCCTGATCGGATCGCCGCGCTGATCGAGGCCGAGGCTGCTACGCTTGAACGGCTGCACAACCGGCTCGCCCGCCGGGGAAGCCTTATAACAGAGGATGAGGCTCTCGGACGCCTCGCACTCCGATTCCGGCTGGGACAGGTGGAGAGCGCCATTAAGTGGCTCTCCGAGTGCCATAACGGGCTAACGCCAAAAGGGTAAAAGGAGACCAGTATGAACTCACGATTCTTGAAGCAAGGGGCTCTGTTCGCAGCCATCACGGCCTTTATTCTCATCATGAGCGCTAGCGCGATAGCCGCCCAAGATATTCTCCGCGTCGTCGATCAGACCGGTCGGATCATCGATGTTCCGCAACCAGTCGAACGGATCGTGAGCGCATACGGGATCGCGACCTACTACGTCTACGCCCTCGGTGCGGGAGATCGGATCGTCAACGCCTGGTACGTGCAGATCCGGGGGATCTCGCAGGCGTCGGAGGCCCTCCACCGGATCGAGCCGAACCTGGCGGAGAAGCTCTCCTTCGGCACCCCGAACTTGGAGGAGATCGTAGCGAAAAAGCCCGATCTTGTCCTCACAAACCCGGTCAAGCACGGGAACCTCGCTGCCACGTTCGCTGAGCTTGGCATACCTGCTCTTCAGTACACCGCTGAGACTCCCGAAGCGATCAAAGAGGCGATGCTCCTCACTGGCACTGCACTCGGTCCTGAGACGACCGCACGCGCCGAGGCCTTTGCCGATACCAGCGATCGTGTCCTGGACCAAGTCAGAACTCAGACCGCTGCAATCCTTGCGGATCAGCGATTGCGCGTCTACTTCTGTGGAAGCGACCCGTTACGCGCGGCGAGCGGCGACATGTATCAGAGTCTGATGCTCGCTGCAGCGGGAGGCATCTCTGTCAGCCAGGGGTTAGTCGGGTACTGGAACAACGTAAACTTGGAACAGGTTCTTGTTTGGGAACCAGATGTCATCGTCATCACTACCTACGGCGGACTGGACCCGGAAGGGATCCTACACGCCCCTGATTGGCAAGCGATTCCAGCGGTGCAGAATGGTCGGGTATACAAGATGCCCGGACTCGCCGCCGCCTGGGACACTCCGGTCCCTGATTCCATCTTAGGAATCCTCTGGCTCGCAGAGAGATTGTATCCAGAGGAAGTTGCTTTCGATCTCGAAGAGGAAGTGCGTGATTTTTATGGCACGTTCTACGACTACCAGCTGAGCGACGAGGAGGTCGCACGATTACTGGGGAAATAAAACCTAGGCGGAGCGGATGGGTGTGGGCCCTTCTCCTTCTCCCTGTGGGGCTCAGCCTCACCGCTCTCATGCTCGGACGCTACCGGATAGCTCCTGGTGAGGTCTTCGGAGCCCTTTTCGGGACCGCAGGAGTACCTAGTACCATCAGGGCATTGATCCTGCGGGTACGGCTCCCAAGGATCCTGGCGGCTGCCTGCATCGGAGCGAACCTCGCTGTCAGCGGAGCAGTCTTCCAGGGACTCTTCCGAAACCCGCTCGTTGCGCCTCGCATCCTCGGGGTGAGTTCTGGGGCGGCCTTCGGCGCAGCGCTGGCGTTCCTCATTTCGAACAATCCTCTCCTCGTTCAGCCCCTTGCCTTCGCGTTTGGGATCCTCGCCATATTCCTCGTATGGATGGTCGGACGGCAATTCGGCACATCCCTGTTGGTCCTTGTGGTAACAGGGGTTCTGGTTGGCGCGTTCTTCAACGCGCTCCTCGGGCTGATCAAGTACGTTGCCGACCCACTCGATTCTCTCCCTGCGATCACCTACTGGCTATTGGGGGGACTCTCCGGCACACGCTGGGTCGACCTGTGGCCACTCCTCGCAATCACCGGAGTGGGGCTCTCCTTCTTCCTCATCACCCGCTGGCGGTTGAACCTCCTAACCCTGAACGAGACCGAAGCTCTCTCGCTTGGGCTGAACGTCAAGCGGTTCCGCCTGGGGGTGATCCTTATTGGGACACTCCTCGTTGCTGCATCGGTAGCAACGAGCGGGATTATCGGCTGGGTCGGGCTGATCGTCCCTCACGCCGCTCGTGCGCTGGTTGGGCCGGACCACGCCCGCCTCGTTCCGGCTTCTATCGCTCTCGGCGCCGTCGTCCTCATCATCCTCGACACCATCTCCCGCACCGCCCTCCCGACCGAGATCCCGTTGGGTATCCTGAGCGGGCTCATCGGGGTACCGGTCTTCCTCTTGCTCTTCATGCGCGCCAT
The DNA here is from genome assembly GCA_030612485.1 of Candidatus Bipolaricaulota bacterium. The sequence goes on along the minus strand of JAUWNS010000023.1, from coordinate 7,485 downwards.
GCGCGAGAGGCAGGGAGGGTGGCGATGACCCTACGGGCGCGTGACCTCGCTTATGCGTACCTCCCAGGTCAACCGGTCCTGCACGAGCTCTCTCTCTATATCCCCCAGGGGAAGGTGACCTTCATCCTTGGGGCGAATGGAAGCGGTAAGACGACCCTCCTTGAGTGTCTCTGCGGGGTGAGAGGTGTGACCGCCGGTGAGGTCACCGTCGATGGAACCCCGATCGGCCTCCTCCATTCACGAGAGAGGGCACGCGCCCTCGGCTACGTTCCGCAGATCCACGAACCTGTCTTTGCCTACACGGTATGGGAAGTAGCGCTGATGGGCCGCGCCCCGCACATGGGATTCCTCTCCCGTCCCACCGCGGCGGACTGGAGCGCAGCCGAGAGGGCTCTCGAATCAGTGGGTTTGTGGGCATTGCGAAACCGCCCCTACACCGCGACAAGCGGTGGGGAGCGCCGGCTCGCCTTGATCGCCCGCGGCCTGGCACAAGGAGCGCGCTACCTGCTGATGGATGAGCCTGATGCGCATCTCGATCCTGCCTATCAACACCGGATACTGAGGAATGTGACCCGACTCGCCACCGACGGCTTCACCGCGGTCGTCTCCTCGCACACCCCCAACAACGCCTTGCTCTATGCGGATTGGGTGATCTTCCTCGCGAACGGAAGAGTGATCATGGAAGGCCCTCCCGCGGAGGCTGTCACACCGGGCAACCTTGAGAGAGCCTACGGAATGCCCTTTGAGGTGATCCAAGACGGTGCGGGACGGCGGGCCGTGCTCCCCGTGATCGGTCCTGTTTCTCTCAGAGAAGGAGGGCAAGAAAAGGCTTATGCCTCTCGCAAAGACGTGAAATAGTGATGGGTAATGAGTGAAGGACACAAGCCTTCTCTCGCAAAGACGCAAAGAACGCCAAGGAAAGCGTTAAAATGCGGGAAAGAATAAGAGCAAAACGCCTTTCTTTGCGACTTGAGTGAGTGTACCGAACGGGCGAGAGGAAGACTTGTGCCTCTTATAACCACCCCGTACCTTGCCTGGAGCGTGAGGAGCCCGAACGACTCCAGTCGAACGACTGTTCAGTCGAACGACCGCCACTTGCGGAAGAGCTGATTGCTGACTCCTATTCCGGTCCAGGCAAAGAGAAGGATAACCAAGAACCACAGTCCCGCCGCCTGCCAGTAGCTGAGTGTCTTAAAGAGCCCTAGGTGTCCGACCACGATGCTATTCCACAGCATCTGGATGATCCAGCTGAAGAAGAAGAACGCACCGATTCCGCCACCTGTCATAAGCCCGCGCACAAGTTTCATATTCTGAACCTCCTTATGATTGAAACGAGTCATTGTAGCACTCGCTTGCTCGTGTGTGAAGTCCCGCTGCTAGAAGTCCCAGTCCGTTTGAGGGGTGGGAAGGCGAAGGACGGTATCGAGCCGTGCGAGAAGACCCTGCGGACCGGAGAGTTCATCGGTCCACGCAAGCCCAGTAGCAGGGCGCACTCCCAACCAGAGGCGGGTGAACGCGTTGATCGACGCGTTCAGAATAGGCAAGCCTTTCTTCCTCCCCGGTTCGGCGCTCGATGAGGGGCCAAGGGTAATGATGTAATCCCCTGCAACACCGCTCCAGCGGCTCTCCTTATCGAAGAATCGCTCGACCGGATCCGTGAGGACGAGGTTGAGGCGCACTGTATCACCAGGCAGGCGTGTCTGCTCAAGGCACCCGGGAAGGTCGATTATGCGCGCCTGCCAGTAGGCGCTCGCTGACATCCGGTTCTCGTGCTGCGACTTGTTCGTGATCTCGCGTGCCTTGAATGGTTGGTCGAGAAGGTCCTGCAGTTGAATCCCTTGTGGGTGCATTCCCCGCGGCTTGCCGCGATAAGAAATAGAGCTTTTCGACCCATTCATACCCCGTCCGCTTGCGGCGGGGTTGTTGATTTTCCCGGCGGCTCGTACAACTTCACGGAATGGACCTGATCACCCAATTGTTTTAGGAGAGCGAGGAGTTCGAGGAGCTCCTCCTTCGTCCGATAGGCCATCCACAGGATCGTGTAGGGGCCATTCTCGACGGCCTTGGTTGAGCACCAGAAGTGATGCGTCAACTCGCCGCTCGCTGGGTCGATGTAGCCGAGTCCGAACCCGTTCTCGCTCCACAGCATCTCGGCCTGCGTCATCGCAGGCGGGGTCAAGGAACAGGTACCATGCCGCCGCAGGCGAGCGAGGCGGGACCGATGTACCATCTTCCAATCCTTTATCGTAATCCGCGTGGGAATAGGGGGACGAACATCGACGTTGAGGTTGGCAGGGTCGAAGGTGCACCAGTGTTCGTAACTTCCGTTCCCGAACCCAAGCTGGTTGTAGTAGCCCTGCTCGAAGATGCCGAGCAGAGCAACCTTCATCCCACAGGCCACCTCTTGTGCAAACGCCTTCGCCGTAAGGGTACTTGCCAACCCACGCTTGCGTGCGACGCGGCTCGTGGCGACGCCGGTGATGAGGGCGGTATCCAGGTCCTCGTCGAGGTAGCGCAGGGTGCCAGGGGCGGTGTTCACCATGCACTCTGCCTCGCCGTTCACCTCGGCGACCATCGTGCGACCGGTCTTGAGAACGGCGTCCATCGCCTTTTCGTGTTCCTTCTTCTCCAGCCAGCCGATCTCGCGCCAGATACGGACGACAGCCTTCTTGTCTCTGTCAGGATCGTATCCTCTGTACTTCATCATCGCATGTAGATCCCACCGTTTGCGTTGATCGTCTCCCCGGTGATGTAGCTTGCCTCCTCGGAGGCGAGGAAACAGACGAGGGCGGCGATCTCATCCGGCTCGGCGACACGATGAGCCGGGATCTTGGCGCGGATGGCGTCTCCGCTCTTCGCGAGCGCGGCTGCGTTCATCTCGGTGTTCGTGTAGCCGGGAGAGACGGCGTTCGCCGTGATCTTGGGAGCGAGCTCCAACGCGAGGGACTTGGTCAATCCGATCAGCCCCGCCTTGGCTGCGGCGTAGTGTGCCCCGTGATTCGACCCGGTCATCGCACGCAGACTGCAGATGCTGACGATCCGTCCCCACGGCTCGGCTTTCAGGTAGGGAAGGGCGGCCTTGACCGTGTACAGGGCTGAGGAGAGGTTCACCGCAATGGCGCGATTCCAGTCCTCGATCGTCATCTCGTCGACCGTGCGGTGTTGGGAGAACCCGGCGTTGTTGACCACGATGCGGATTCCACCGAAGCGTTCGGCCGTCTCTTTAACCAGGGTGCAGACTTGGTCGTAATCACCGACGTCGGCACGGATTGCGATTGCGAGACCGCCAGCCTGTTCTATCTCCTGGACCAGGGCGTTCGCCCGGTCGACCCGCTCCAGGTAGTTGATGCTAACTCCATATCCCGCATGTGCCAGGCGACGAGCGATTGCCGCACCGATTCCGCGCGAACTTCCCGTAATCACGGCTCCAGGTAGATCCTTCGTAGGATGATCTTTAGTCGTCATAGTCTCGCAATTATAGGGGAGAGGTGCGGGTCCATCACCTCCATAGGTGAGGAAAACCTTGATTTCATTCTAGATTCTGATTATCCTAGTCGGGGATATTCTGTAAGGAGGTAACAATTGAAGAAAGGGCGAATCCCCTTGAAGGAGCTGGCGAGCCTTCCCAGTTTCTACTTCCCCTCCCCCTCTTGGGACCAGGAACGGATTGCTTTCTACTGGGACAAGAGCGGGCAGATGGAGCTCTACCTGATCGATCTCCAAAGTGGCTCGCCACGCGGTGGTTCACCACGGTGTGGCAAGCCACGACAGTTGAGCCACGGCGAGGTTCCTCGCTCCCTTCGTGCAGGCTTCGTCTGGAGCAGGGACGGGAAGTCGATCGTCTTTGCCAAGGATCGGGACGGGAACGAACAGCACGATCTCTACGCGATAGACACCCAGAGTGGAGCTGTTCGGCAGCTCACTAATACGCCGACTGCGCAGGAGATCCCGGCCGAGTTCAGCCCGGATGGCGAGTGGCTCTCCATGTTCTCCAATCGTGACGGGCAGATGAATCTGTACAAACTGCGGCCGACCGGCTCCGAGGTCACCGCACTCACACGATTCCCTAATCCGATCACGAGCGGAGGAGCGTGGAGTCCTGATGGAGAATGGCTCGCGTTCTCGGTGAACGAGACCGCTGAGCTCAAAAACCAGGATATCTACATCGTGCGCGCCGACGGGACTGAGCTCCGTTGTGTCTTGCAGGTGAAGGTCGGCTCGCTCGATACGGTTCTAAAGTGGCTTCCAGACGGGAAGCGCCTTGCTATCACCTCGGACGCCTCCGGGGTGAATCGCCCTGGAATCCTCGACGTCGAGACCGGGGAAGTGCGTTGGTTCGGGGTGGAAGGCGTCGAAGAGAGTGCCTCCGGCGTCTCCAAGAACGGCAAGTGGCTCGTCGCACTGCGCAATCAGGACGCAGTCGTACAGCCGGTCCTCTATGAGATAGAGACAGGAGATGCGCGCCTCCTCGACCTCCTGGCCGGGTTGGCGATCGGCTCGGAGTTTGTCCTCGGCGATTCCGCGGTGCTGGTCTCGATCTCCTCGACGACCCAGCGGAATGAGCTGATCCTCTACGAACTCGAAGAGAACCGTGCCTGCACCGTTATTCCGGCAGAGTATGGGACGATCGACCCCAGCCTCTTCGTCGCTCCGCAGTACGTAACCTACCCTTCTTCTGACGATCTCTCGATCTCAGCGATCCTCTATAAGCCGCGCGAAGCAAAGGACGGGGAGAAGGCTCCCGCGGTTGTCGTCGTGCACGGGGGTCCGACCGGTCAGTTCTTCCGTTCCTTCGATCCGTACGCACAGTTCCTCGCCGACCATGGATTCGTGGTCCTCGAACCTAACATTCGCGGGAGCACCGGCTATGGTGTCGAATTTCGCGACATGAACCGTTACGACTGGGGTGGTGGCGATCTGGAGGACGTCGCAGCCGGGGCAGAGTACCTGAAGGGCCTTCCTTTTGTCGACCCGGACCGGATCGGTATCTTCGGCGGCTCCTACGGCGGATACATGACCCTGATGCAGACGGTGAAAAAGCCCAACCTGTGGAAGGCAGCGGTCTCCCGGGTCGGGATCAGTGATCTGCACCGACTCTACGAGAAGAGCATGGAACACTTCAAGTACTACCTCCGTTGGCACATGGGTGATCCGGAGGAGAACAGGGATCTGTGGCGAGAGCGGAGCGCTCTTACCCATGCCGCGAACCTCAAGACGAAGCTTCTCCTTGTGCACGGGGTGAACGACCCTCGTTGCCCGGTCGAGCAATCGCGCCTATTCCGCGACCGGTTGATCGAGCTTGGCTACAAGGAAGGTGAGGACTTTGAGTACGTGGAGCTAACCGGGGAGGGACACGGTTCGTCCGACATCGCCCACAAGATCCGCACCTATACCCTCCTCGTCGACTTCATGGAGCGAAGCCTTTAATAGGTTCCTTGTCGTTTCGAGTGACTTCTAATTTCGGTTCGCATGGGACAGATGCCGGTTGCAAAGCAAGACCGGAGGTCGAAGAGAATTCACCACGAAGAGCACGAAGGACACGAAGAATGGAATTCGATAAGCTGTCAAATCGGGTAACTGGAAACTGGGCCCAGGATTGTTGGAGTTGACCTATGAACAGTGCCGTTAACCCCTTCGTGCTCTTCGTGTCCTTCGTGGTGAAACAATTCTGTACCTCTGCGAGAGTCTTGACGCTTGACCCTTTCTCTTCAGTTACCCACTCGAAACGACGAAGAATCAAAAGATGCTTAAAACTCAAGAAGCATTGTCTTTCTTAGCGACCTTGGTGTCGCGACACCTTTGCGGCTTGAGCGAGTGATAACAAGCGAGCGAGAGGAAAGGCTTGTGCCTCTCGCCAAGATGCAAAGATCGCCAAGAAAAGCAGATGGCAGGAAAAATTGACGGGGAACGAGATCTCTCTGCCCCGTACCTTGCCTAGAGTGCGAGGAGCCAATGAGAAGGAGGTGTACCGTGGCCGTTGATTATGATTACTCCTGGATAATCCTGATCGTGATCGCTGTGATCCTAGCGGTAAAGCTGCTCGTATGATGAAGTGAGAAATTGAGTGATCTGGCTTCTCAATCTCTCAATCATTCAATCACTAAATCTCTCACTTCCTAATTGACGTCGCCAAGGTAGCAGGGGCCCACTTCCTCTCCCCGGGCGAGGCGTTGCAGTGGCTCTACGATTACCGCGGGATAGAGGCGGTATTCCCCCAATCTGTCAATCGGGAGCCAGACGATCCCAGTCTGCCAAATATCTGGGACAGGACCGATCCTCGGTCTCTCACCATCACTGAGAGCGCAGCGGAACATGAACTCGATCTGGTGCACATCACCATCGGTATCGGCGAACTCGTGGTGCGCGCTGATGTATTCCCGGATCAGGAGGATCTCCTCGATAACGATTTTTGCTCCGATCTCCTCCAGGCACTCTCGATCGAGGGCCTGCAGGAACGTCTCCCCAGGGCGTTGCCCGCCGCCGGGGAGGAGATAGAACTCGCCGTCCGCATCCCTATTGCGTGTCACAAGGAGCTTCCCTTCTTCGATAAGGATCGCCTTCACGGAATTTCGGATCGGGTTCATCGTTCTCCTCTGAGGCACCTTTTGGTGGCCAGCTCTGAGTATATCGATAGTGAGCAGCGTTCCCCAGTCCGCACAGCAATCCTTTTGGTTTCTTGTCGTTTCGAGTGGGTAGTGACTTCTAATTTCGGTTAGCGCGGGACGGATGCCAACGAGAATTCACCACGAAGAGCACGAAGGACACGAAGAATGGCATTTGGTTCAAGCTGCAGCGTCCGCAAGATGAACGTCAATGTCACCAAACATAAGGGCGGAATCAAGCGCTCGTCTGCTGGCTCCTTCGTGTCCTTCGTGGTAAGATAATTCTGTATCTCTGCGAGAGTCTTGGCGCTTTCTTTAGTTACCCACTCAAAACGACAAGGAGCCTCACTTGCTTCACGACACTTGTTGCCGTAAGCGATCTGATCCTGTAAGATGAAAGAAAAGATGAACATGATTGGTAGAGTATTTTTCATACTAGTTTTTTCCTTCTTGCCGACCGCTCTTTCCTGTACGGCAACGATCTCGTTTACCGGAGACTTCTCCTGTAAGACCACGATCGAGCCCGACACGATCGATATAGACACGACCGTCAAGTTCTCCTTGAGCGCGGACAGCTCGGACTTCATTTCTACCTGGAAAGCCGATAAGGATGGGTTCTCTTCCCTCAAGATCGTTGTTGAACATGCCTTCCCCGATGAGATCGATGGGCGGGGCGAGGTCCTGTTCGATGAGGAGCGGCTGAAGACTCTTAAGCTGAAGATGAGCGACTTTCCTGTTCAACGTCTTTGGGGTGAACGGGAAGGCGAGGGAACGCCGCCTGTTCTCGATATTGAGAGCTACTTCAAGAACAGCGATGAGTTCTACCTCTACCAAGTCTCGTGCGGCTTCGATGACCTGACGATTGCACGCCTTCCATCATCCC
>JAUWNS010000143.1 GCA_030612485.1 Candidatus Bipolaricaulota bacterium | reverse complement strand
GTTCAACTTGAGATTCCCTGTGGTCTTGCCACAGGGTTTCCTTATACCCCTCTCCTTGATAGGAGAGGGTCGGGGTGAGGTGAGATAATGAAATCCCGGTTTTGACCTTCAGGTCAAAATGAAATTGGCGGAATACCCCGTAGTCTTGCTGCGGGGATAGTCAATTTCAAGGGATTTCTTTATTATCATTCTTATTATATAACCTTATAGTACATCACGAAGCGTAATCTTCCCCATCTCGCGCGTTTCTGTAGAGAACTGCCTCGTAATAGGCATAGGTTCCCTACACGCGTTGAATTGTCCATTCCCCTAGGTCCGTTATCCTATCCCTTAGATCCAGAAAGAGACCGCTGGTACACCCTTTTGGGCCTAACCCACCTCCTCTGCGAGCCCCCACACCGGTCCCTTTACAAGCTGTCGTGCTCTTGTTCACTCTAAATACTGAGCTTCACGCTCGTAGAGCCTCCTTCTAGCGCTCTTTTTCCGCTCCCTTACCGTGGTCTCTAAATATTGGGCTTCCATCGCGTGGATCTGGGCCAGCCTTGCCCTTTGGGCCTTATCTAGCTTAACCTTTCTCCTGGCTCTCACAAACGCTGGTCGCGACAGCCGCCTCTGTCCCTCTGATATCATTAGTCTTTCCGAGGGGGAATGATAATACTTCAGGAGTTCATCCCACGGGGTGCGTGGGTTAACGAAATTCCCCTGCTTATCGATGTAGCAGCGCTTGTAGACGTAATCAACCTTGGTACTAAGTCGGGGCTTACTCTCACAAGACTCTACTACTAGACTATCGTTATTGTTGTCCGCCTCCGCAGCGTCCACCTGCTGCCTCCTTACTGCTTTCTCCTTAATCACCTTATGGTACAATTTAGATATCTCTTCTATTTCAGGCTCCTCACCCTCTCGGGAAGGTACGGGGCAGAGAGATCTTGTTCCCCGTCAATTTTCCTGCCTTCTGCTGTTCTTGGCGTCTTGGCGAGAGGCACAAGCCTTTCCTCTCGCCCGCTCGTTATCACCCGCTCAAGCCGCAAAGATCGCTAAGAAAGACCATGCTTCTTGAGTTTCAAACATCTTTTTCTCTTTGCCAATTTACGCTTTTCTTGGCGCTCTTTGCGTCTTGGCGAGATACAAGCTTTTTCTCTCTCGCTACGCTCATCTTTTGAGTCTTTCTCTGGGATACCTTGCCTTAACCGCGAGGAACCCTATTTCACTCCTTGTGATACGACTGCTGGCTTGCCTTTGTTCTTCCCCTTTCGACCTTTTCCAAGCCCGTCCTGATTGCGGTCGCCATAGCCGTAGCCGTAATAGCCATAGCCGTACTTTCCGTAGCGTGAGCCGTAGTACCGACCCGTAGGCCGCGCTACCTTGTTCAATATGATCCCAATGATTCTGATTCCGGCTTGCTGGAGTTCGTCCACCGAGTTTCTCACGTTTTCCTTGTCCGTTTTTCCAGCTTCTACCACTAGGATTACGCCATCCAACTTTCTGCATAGTAACGTGGCATCGGGCGCAACTCTCAAAGGTGATGTGTCAAACAGGATCATGTCGAACTGAGATTTCAGCGCTTCGATTAATCCTCCCACGCGTTCTGAACCAAGGAAGTCCGCAGGGTTCAACGGGCTAGTACCGGGTGGCAAGACATGGAAGCCCTCCAAGTCCTTCCGCTGTTTTGCATGAGATTCTTCCAGGGTTTTCTTGTCGATAAAGGCTTTGTCAAGTAGGATCTGTTCTAGTGATCTTGCCTTATCCCACTTCTCCGAAGCCTCTTTTTCCTGTAGACGTTTCGCTTCTTGCAACTGGGCGGGTGTAACCTTTTGCCCACTGAGCAGGATTTCTTCCAACTCTCTTCCTACCGGTCTCCCTTCTCCCAGGTACGGTCGTTTCACAGCCCCTGCGACATCGATCTCGCCCAGGGCTAGGTTCGTCAGGCCCACATCCCCCTTTATGTCAAAGATCCTATGTACGACTGATTTCCGCAGGTCGGCGTCAACGATAAGGGTCTTCTTTCCCGTTTCGCTGAAAACGAGGCCCAGGTTGGCCACCACAGTGGATTTGCCCTCCTCGGGGACTGCGGATGTAATGGCGATCGTCGTGAGCGGTCTGTCGGGGTCGGCATATCTCAGTTTGGCTTCGATGGCAGCGTATGCATCGAAGATCGCCCAATCTCTGTTAACACGGGTGATACGGGCGAGCATAGATTGTCTCAGCGTGCTCCCTTCCGTCTCGCCTCTTCCCTGCTCCCGAGGCGAAAGGGCGAAAAACGACCCCAAGATGGGGATCCCCAGGTCTTCCTCGATCTCTTTTGGGGTTTTGTAGGTGTTATCTAGATACTCCTTTAGGAATGAGAGGCCCGTGCCCATGGTTAGCCCGACTAAGGCAGCCAAGATCAAGTTTTGCTTCTTCTTCGGTTTGATGGGCGACTCCGGCTCCTCGGCCCAATTTACGATCTGTACGCCTCCCAGTTCCCCAGCCTCCGAGATCCTTGCCTTCTCAAAGCTCTCCCGCAGCAAAATGTAGATCTCCTTGCTTACGTCTACGGTGCGCTCAATTCTCATCAGTTCCAGGCCGTGTTTTACCAATACTTCAAGTTCCGTATTGAGCATATCATCCAGGATCTGAACGCGGTTCTGGTAGGCCTCGATCTCTATGTGGAGGTTAAGTTGTTGCTGAATCGCTTCCTCATACTGAGGAAGGAGATCAAAGGCGGTGAACTGAGCCATGGTGGTCTCCTCCAGGCTCGTCTTCTTCTGCAGGATCTCGTTCTCCAGTTCCTTTGCTCTGACGTAGTTCCCTTCCTCAATGTATTGAGCCCGCTCTGCCTCCAGCTCGGCAATGTCGGCCCGAAACTTCTTGAGTTGGATGAGTTTGTCCTCGATCTCCAGGAAGATGTCGGCTCCCTCTCCGGATATTTCTTTCCCGAATATCTCCTTTTTAACGTCGTCCAGGAGTTTGTTGATTACCTCTAGCTGATCCCTCTTATCTTCGAGTTCTACTTTAGCTTGGATGTACAAGGCCATCAGTTGGGTTATTTTCTGCTGCAAGCCTTCCTTGCCCAATTCAAGACCAACCTGCTTTTGAAACTCCATTGCCTGTTCTTCAGAAAACTCCAATTCAGCCTGCACTTTGTCGAGTTGCTCCGCTAAAAAAGCCCTGACACTCGATGTAGTCTCCCGGGAAATGGTCATATCTTTTTCTTGATAGGCCTCCACTATGAGATTGGTGACGAGCTTCGCCTCCAGGGGGGACCCTCCCGTAGCCTTGATTTCGATGATGTCTGTGTCGGGAATCGCGCGAACCGTGAGTCGCTCTGCTAATTCCTTAGGGGTGATCAGATGGGAGTCCGTCTCCTCTCCCTCCATGCCCACAGCCTTGGCCACGTTGCTGAAGAGCGATCTACTGTCCTGCCTGGCTTCATAAAGGGCGACAAACTGTTCGTTTGCTTCGAGCTTGTCCCGGGCCCCCTCTAGGACAGGGCGGCTTTTGATCATCTCGATGCGATTCTCGAGGTCGTTTCTCGATCCCATACCTAACGGGCTAAGGAGTGAGGAGATGTCGGTCGAAAACTTGCTTTCCTCTACAAGGATCTTAGCTGATGCCTCATAGACTGGATCAGCGGTGAATGTAAAGAAGGCCGTTGAGGCGACGATCACCACAAAGGATGTGATGATGTACCAGCGCCCTCTGAGGATAATCCTCCAGTAATCCCGGAGATCGGGATTCCGAGATTGCCCGCTCTTTCCTCTTACATTACCGGTGGAGTCCATTTTGGATTCAGATCTTCTCCCCTATCTTATCGCATGCGGCCCTTTCGATAGCTGGAACCATCTCGCGTCGCTTTCCGTCTTCTCGATTTCTTTGTTCTGTTTCGATTCTCCTTGTCATTCGCATCGTTGGGCCCAGTAAGGGACGAAAGAGAGTCCGGACAGTGATATTGCCGTTGGCCATAAGAAAGTAACTCCTATGAGCACTCGATCACCGATCATAGCGATTGTAGTCGTCATCGTTAGGGGGCAAGAAGGATCAAAAGTCAGGGTTGGAATAAATAGCGGGATAGGCAGAGCTAGAGAAGCGGCGCTATCATCAGGTGCAGTGGCTGTCTCGTTTTCCCCGTTTTCCTGCTGTACGTGATGTGCTGTCTCCCACTGGTTATTGGCAATATCCAAGATGCCGGAGGTGACGTTTAACAGGTTGTGCTCTTTGTTGTCGGCTATTGTGTTGGAATGGATGCTGATGAGGGAAACGGCCATGTCGGGGATGAACCTGCCTTGATGTACGTCAGCAATTCTCACTCCCACAATATTATTGGTAATGGTGTTGTTCGAGATAAGATTCTGCCCTTCTGTTCCCAACACACGGATACCCTCTCCGTTGTCGATGATAATGTTGTCGACTATGAGGACAGAATCTTTTCTTCCGCCTCTTTCGCCGATGTAGACACCGAACCCACTATCGCCAATGGTATTGTTTCGTATGATTATGTTGGGTGCGACTGCCAACTCCTCCTGAGCTGTATCTTGTTGACTCCCAATTTCTTCATTCCCTGGTTCACCTGTCAACAAGAAACACGAACCGAGGATCAGGATTGTCGTCAATACCAACACTCGGATCAATATCAACAGAGCTCCCTGCTTCCCACACCTACACCTTTCTCCCTTGTAATGCTTAAGGAATCTCCACGAAGCTCAGGTCCATCTCATCCATCTGGCTTGGCTTTTCTTAAGGCTCTCGTCTACCTCTGTCCTCCCTTACTGCGGGTGAATATTGGCGAAAGCGTTGCCCGTGATAATGTTGTCCTCGATAAGCACACTAACAGGGCACCACGAACCCAGACGAATACCACAACCGCGGGCGTTGGTCCTACCGTTGTCGGTAATCGTGTTGTTTCTGATTATGGTCTCCGCACAGCAGCAGTACAGCCTGATGCCATCGAAGCCGTTCCTGCTGATGTCATTGCCTTCTATTACAAAAGACGGGCACTGACCCTGTCCCCAACAGACTATGCCGATACCCGTGCAATTGATGATATTATTATCTTTAATCACAATACTCGATCCAGGGGCTTCAGAATCAGTGCATTCTACATTGATTCCATGGCCAGGTTGGCTAGGTGAGGAAATGGTGAAACCTTCAATCGTTAACTCACTGCAATTTCTTACAGAGATCGTCCCTAGGATCGTTGTGAAGTCGGCACCATCACTTGATTTGAGCGTCAGATCTGTTTTGCCTTCTACCAGTATGGGATCTTCGGCGTAAGTCCCTGGAGCGACAATGATAGTGTCACCCGAGGAGGCCGCATTCACAGCCGCTTGAATTGTTGCATAGTCTCCAGGGACACCAATCTCCGCTCCACTAACTGCTACTAGCATCAAACTGCAAGCCAGCAACGCAACTGCTAGGCTTGAAGTTAGCCTCCAAATACCGTTTCTGTACATCTTCTCCTCCTTTGAGTCCGGTCAGATTCATCGCTAGTGCGCCCTCATTTGCCGTATCTGTATTACCTTCTCGTTTTCGTCCTTATCTCACCTCCCGCGCCTATCTACCGGTGCGCCCTTTTTGTATACACACCCGCTTAAACACCACTGGTTAAATCATTCACCAGTATCCTTTCTTGCCTACTCGTCTTCCCTTCTAAGCACTCTACCACAAAAAAAACAGTTTGTCAATAGCCGCATTGCCTCACTAAAAAAGGCTCCTCGCTGTTTCGAGTGGGTAACGCAGGCTATTCCGCCAGTCTCTTCTCCTTGCGAAGCAGAAGCTTTCACCGCCGAGGGCGCGGAGCACGCAGAGAGTGAAAATAAAGATTCCTTGGCGATCTTGGTGTTGCAACACCCTTGCGCCTGCCTGTGCCGGTACGGCAGACAGGGCTTGAGTGAGTGCAACGAACGGGCGAGAGGAAAAGCTTGTGCCTCTCGCAGAAGTACAGAATGGTTTCACCACAAAGGACACGAAGAGCGCTGAGGAATTGAGAGATCGGAAGGAGAAAGGGAGAGGGGGAGAGGGGGAGACACGGAGAGGCGGGGAGCTTGTTATCACTCGCTCAAGAGATTCAATCACTCAATCACTCACTCGCTTAATCATTCAATTCTGCAACCCTGCTCTCCTATCAAGGAGAGGGGTATAAGGAAACCCTGT
>JAUWNS010000015.1 GCA_030612485.1 Candidatus Bipolaricaulota bacterium | reverse complement strand
TCCGTTTATGTCCTTAGATGAGCTGGCGGGGGAAGTCGAGCGGATGGACTTCTTCCTCTGTGAGGAAGACGATCAAGCAATCGGTGTTGGAGCATTGGAGGAGAGAGGGTCCAGCATCGGAGTTATCTACCGGCTGTACGTTCTGCCTGCGTTTCAGAGAAGTGGGGTAGGATCAGTCCTTCTTTCCCACATCGAAAGGCACGCGAGGGGATTAGGCATTAGTGAGATCCTAGTTTGGACCGACTCCAAAGCGGTATGGGCCGTCTCGTTCTACAAGAGACAAGACTATGACGAGGTGGAACCGGCAATCCGTTATGCAGATCCGACCATCGATGCTCGGATAAAGAGGCACGGTCACGACCTTGCCGTCCTGCACAAGCATTTGACCTAAGAGCAACTGCTGCAGACCTGTCTGCCGTTCCGTCATAGGCAGGCAAGCTACACCGCTACATTAGAACGCTGCGCGCATCCCGGTGACTACCCCAACATTATGTTCTCCGAGCCTGTTGCGTAAACCTTTTCTACTGCTCATCTTCCAGTTCAAACCCTAATTTCAAGCATTTTACCGCAGAGGACGCTGAGGAATTGAGAGATCCGAAGATTGAATGATCGGGAGATTGGGAAGTTCAATCACTCAATCACTAACTCACTCAATCACTCAATCTTGCCCCTCTCTCTGCGTGCTCAGTGGTGAAAGCTTCGGCTTTTCTTGGCGATCTCTGCGTCTCTGCGAGAGGCATAAGCCTTTTCTCTCGCCCGTTCGTTGTCACTCACTCAAGCCGCCAAGGTGTCGCGACACCAAGATCGCTAAGAAGAGCCTGTTTTATTTCTGCCCATGGTTATTCCCCTTCTGTGGCTGTTCTCTGCGTGTTCCGCGTTCTCAGCGGTGAAAGCTTCTGTTTGGCCGGGGGAAGAGGTTTATGCAACAGCTTGTTCAGGTACGGTAGCTTCCCGACTAGGGATCTCGCTCGTACACGAAGACGTCTGCCTCGAAGCCGTTCCAGGATTCAAAGCCGAGTTTGCGTAGTATTGGAAGGGCTGGTGCTTCCTTTGTTTTCCACTTTGGTGCCATCAGTTCTACTACCCGCTGATCTCTAGCAAGGTGCAGGGCGTGAACAAGCAGTTCCTCTATCGCTTCGGGTGCGCCGTCGACAAAGTCAATCGTGTATTCTCCCTCGTAGCGAAGTGGCTGTCCTACGCAGAGGAGGCCGATCAGGTGGCCTGATTCCCGAATGCCAATGGGCGCCTGCATATTGGAGAGAACGTAATCTGGATCGCGATCGAACGGGTAAAACTTCCACCCGTGCGGGAAGTGCCCCTGTGCCACTTTGAGAAAGTCGGAGTTATGGATGAAGGTGATCGCCTCCTCTGAGAAGACCTCCACGACACGCTTGGAAGGGTGTCCCGTTCGGCGTACCGGGGCATCGGGACCGGCTTCCAGGTAGACGTAGGATGCCGCCCGCGTGAATCCATTAGCAGCGATGATGTGGAGTGACGCCTCGTTGTCGAT
Source organism: Candidatus Bipolaricaulota bacterium (assembly GCA_030612485.1). The sequence goes on along the minus strand of JAUWNS010000015.1, from coordinate 21,244 downwards.
GTAGGTTGATAGACCGATCCGCTCCGCATTCTCTTCTCTCACTGCGTCGAGGAAGTGGCGAGTGATCGTCTTGGCCGCTCCGGTGTTGCGATACGCGGGATCTGTGCGAATCCCTTCGAACCACGCGTATCCCGGCAAGAGGTATGTTCGCCGTGCAAATCCGATCGGCTTGTCGTCAAGCGTCGCGACGACGACCTCCCCGTGCGGATCGGCCAGCCAATCATCGAATACACCGGCCACGTAGTCATCGCCCTCCCAGATCTGGGATGAGATATCAGCGATGCGGTCCTTATCCGTTGCGACAGCCTTCCTCAAAGCGATCTTCAAGGTTCTTCCTCCAGTACGTCCGTGCCTGATTGTAAGGATCAGATTTTCGCCAGGTGAAATCCGCGCTTCTCGAGCTGCTCCAACAGGTCGTCAGGCAAGGAGAGCCACTGTCCCCACTTACGGCACATGTGCTCGGTCCACCCGTAGTTCTCAAAGGAGAACGTCTCTTCCCGCTCTCCTTGGAGGGGGATCTTGTAGTTTGCGCGAGCGTAGTATTCCTGGGCAAGGTAGCCTTCGTCCATCAGATCCATCGCCTCGCGGACGGCCTCCTCGCTCGATTCGGAGTAGCTGTCCTCAAAGAGGGTGAACCCGATCGGGTAGCGCGGTCGCACCGGAGGATCCTCATCCGGGTAACCCATCGTCAGTTGAACGATGGGGAAGACTCGTTCGGGCAGTCTGTACTCCTCGGCGATCTTTTCGGCACGATAGGGGGCATTCCCCAAGAAACAGCTCCCCAACCCCAGGCTCTCCGCGGCAATCACCATGTTTTGTGCCATGTAGGCGGCGGCCTGAATGGCAAAGAGGAGAATCGACAGGTCGTTTGTTACCAATTCCCAGTTACGCACCGCCATAATGCGCTCCAGCCGGTAGATGTCCGCACAGATCGTAAATAGGAGCGGAGCGCCAAAAGGGTTCTTCTGCTGTTTGCGTGAGAGGAGTAGGCTGCCGAGTTGAGCAGCGAACGGTGCTTGCTGCCCGGCACGGACGATCGTTGTCACCATCTCATCGGACGGCATTTCAGCCGTGTAACAGCGGATCGACTTGCGACAAAGCATCGCCGCAAGAACAGGATTATCAGTCATCAAATTCCTCCTTTGAGCCTGTTGTGTAAGCATTTCCTACCGCTTGTCTTCAAGTTCGGCTCCTAGTTTCAAGCATTTTACCGCAAAGGCCGCTGAGAAATTGAGAGATCGGAAGATTAGGAAGTTCAATCACTCAATTCTGCCTCCCTCTCTGCGTGCTCCGCATTCTCGGCGGTGAGAGCTTCTGTTTTGCGCGGAAGAAGAGGTCTGTGCAACAGCTTATCACGGACAGACTCGCAGTGCTATAATGGAGCGTATACGCAACCAAAGGAGGAACAAGATGCAGAGTGGATGCAGTCAAGTTGGCCAGTGGTCGTTGAGGTGCGTTCTCTTACTGGCGTTCGGAACAATGGTGTTGGCTGGGGTTATAGTAGCAACTGCCCAAGAGGTTATCTGGGAGGAGCACACAATCCCCATCGAGAACTTCTATATCAAGGACCTCGCCTTGGTTGACGCGGAGACAGCGTGGGCAGTTGGCATCGTCGATATCGACCCAGGTGCACGTCCATCTCAGGTTGTTCCTACGATCATCCACACCACCGACGGAGGGACGACGTGGGTCGAGCAGGAGACAGGGGTTGAGTGGGGGGTGCTCAATGCAGTCTGCTTTGTAGAGACAGAGATGGCAGTTGCTGTTGGGCAGGACCATGGCACACGGGTACCGCTCGTCTTGTGGACGGCCGATGGTGGAAGAAAGTGGTCTCAGGTAACCTTACCGCCGAGCCAGGGCCAGGGGTACTTGGGTAACGTCATCTTCGCAAGCGACGGCACTGGTTGGGGCGTCGGCCACGATTACGACGAATCCCAATCTCTGCTCTGGCTCTCAAGCGACTTGTGCGCCTGGACTGCACAGCCACATCCCACCCAGGAAGGCGCTCGCCTTTCGGCGATTGCATTCCCCTCGGCGATGGTCGGCTATGCCGTCGGCGTCATCAGAGGGGAATCTGCAAAGCCGTTCATGCTTAAGACAGCGAATGGTGGCGATACGTGGACGAAGGTTGCTCCCCCGCTAACGGAAGGAACTCTGATCGATATCTTCTTTTTGGATGAAGGGATCGGCTGGGTCGTCGGTGCGAGCGGTGATGACGGTCTCGTGCTGAAGACGACGGATGGTGGGGCCAGTTGGGGAGTGACTCGTGTTCATGGCTCATCCCTCTACTTCACACGAGTCGTTTTCCTCGATTCGCTGCGCGGTTTTGCATTAGGAAGTATCAAGACAGAAGACAAGTACTACAGTGTTCTCTGGGAGACGCAGGACGGAGGTGCTACCTGGAGCGAGTGGTACAAGGACGAACAACAGTGGATCACGTGCCTGAATGTATATGGAAACACGCTGTGGATCGCCATCTCCGTAGCCGGCGAGAGGGCGGCGAGGATCCTGAAGACAGAGATCTGTGCCGTTGATTGACCACTCCCTCAGGACTGCTACAGGTTTTTTTTCGTAGAACAGGATCGTTCACCGTAGAGCAGCGGGAAGAGGGGGAGAGGTGCGGAGCATGAACCGCTCGCTGTTATCACCGGAGTTCGCGACGGTGAACGGATCGACTGTGTTTGGGCCCGTTTGAGGGCGGCCACAACGTCCGTTGGAAGGACGGTGACAGCTTTTTTATCGCTGCAACAAGAGCGGTCAAGGAGAGGGCATCGATCGTGATCGCTCTTAAAGGGACCATCCAGCGTTGATTTCACTTCTGTAGCCGGGTAACGTACCCGACGGCATGGCTTGCAGGAGCGATCGATGACTCGCGTGAGCAGTGAACGTAAGGAGGAGAAGATGAAAGCGATTTTTATCATCGCCGATGGTTTGGGCGGACGACCGACCGATCAGGGGGGAAAGACCTGCCTCGAGGCTGCGCAGACCCCACACCTCGACGAGCTGGCAACGCGCGGCGCGCTGGGCCTGGTCGATCCGATTGCTCCTGGAGTAAGGCCGGGGAGTGACACGGCGCACCTCTCGCTCTTGGGTTACGACCCACATGTGGTCTATACTGGACGTGGCGTATTCGAGTGCCTCGGGATCGGGATGATAGTGAATCCGGGCGATATCTGCTTCCGGGCGAACTTTGCCACCGTGACCCCCAACGAGGGTGAGTTCATCGTCAAGGATAGGCGTGCGGGGAGGATCTCCTCAGGGCAAGCAGAACTGGCAAAGGCATTGAACAGTATCTCCCTGGAGAAGAGCCTGGGCGTTGAGTTCGAGTTTTCTCCGAGCACACAGCACCGCGGGGCGCTCCTCCTACGGGGGGCCGGGCTGTCACGCTACGTCATGGAGAACGACCCACACAAGATCGATAAAAAGGCGCTCGATTTCAAGCCCATGGATGGGCATGACAACGAAGACTCCCGTCGCACTGTCGCTGCGCTGAACGAACTGGCAAGGCGCAGCTACGAGGTTCTTCACGATCACCCGGTGAACCGGCAGCGTGAGCGTACTGGAGAGAAACCGGCGAACTACATCCTTGCCCGCGGAGCTTCCGACCTGCCACACCTCGATCCTATTGCGGCGATCTACGGAGTGAGCGGAGCCGTCATCGCCGGTGGCGCTCTATACCGTGGGATTGCTCTCGCCTGTGGCATGGAGGTGCGCGATGCACCCGGTGCGACCGGAGGCCTTGATACCGACCTTCGTTCGAAGGCGAAGACGGCCCTTGAGGCCCTTGTCGATTACGATTACGTTTTTATCCACGTGAAGGGGACGGACAACGCTGGCCACGATCAGGATGCCGCCGGCAAGACCTCGTTCATCGAGAGGATCGACGCCGAGCTGATCGCCCCGTTGATGGAAGGGGTCGACTGGAAGGAGACGCACCTCGCGATCACTGGAGATCACACCACACCGATAGATTACGGGGATCATACCGCCGAACCGGTTCCGGTCCTCTACGTAGGGCCAAACGTACGCACCGACGCGGCGACGGAATTCGGGGAGCGGGCCGCTGGCCACGGCGGCCTGGGCCGATGGAGCGGAAAGGTCCTCCCGGTCCTCTTGAACTACAACAACTGGGCACCCAAGTTCGGGTCGTAAGCTGATTTAACCCTAATCCCGTTCGCCACTTCACTTGACAAGGCCACGGTGTTGTGCTATAAGTCTAGCTTGTGAACGTGAACACAAGCACAAGTTGGCGGGTGATGGTAAAACACGGGGTTGTGCCGGAAGAGACAATGCAGCGGATGGTGACGTACCTGCGCGAGCTCGACTGCATGCTACAAGAGGGGAAGGAGACCTTCTCCTCACAGGAGCTCGCCGAGATTCTCCACATGAACCCAGCCCAGGTGCGGAAGGACTTCTCCTACTTCGGGGGGTTCGGGACCCGCGGGGTCGGGTACGGCACCGAACAGTTGGTGCGGGAGTTGCGTACGATCTTGAACCTCGATCGCACTTGGCGGATCGCCCTAATCGGAGCGGGGAACCTCGGCTCTGCCCTCCTCAACAACCCCGAGCTAAAACGGCAGGGATTCGATATTGTTCTTGCGTTCGATAAGAATCCCCACCGTATTGGGAAGAAATTGGGAACCGTGACGGTAGAGAATGTGATTCATGTAACGGAGCGGGTACACGAGGAGCGGGTAGAACTGGCGATTATCGCCACGCCGGTGGAGTGCGCCCAGGAAATGGCCGACATGCTAATCCAGGCAGGGATCAAGGGATTCCTCTGCTTTGCTCCCTGCCATCTGCGCGTCCCGGACGAAGTGCGGATTGTTCCGATCGATATTCCCATGGCGTTGGGAAAGCTGGTCTACCGGTTGTAGGAGGTATGTGTTGGACGGACAGGGTGAACATCGTATTGTGCGCTACTTGACCGCGTTTCTTGTCTCGTTTGGGGTGTGGCTTGCTCTTGTCGGCACACTGAATTGGCAGGAACTTCTCATGGGTGCGGTGGTAGCGGCGATCGCCGCCGCGTTCGGTTGGCGCTACTTCTCGCTGGTAGGATTCTCTCACCTGAGCGTGAAGAAGCTCATCTATCTCATTGCTTACATTCCCGTCTTTTTCTGGGAGATGATCAAGGCAAACTTAGACGTCGCCTACCGAGTAATTCATCCTCGTATGCCGATCAACCCGGGCATCGTTCTCATCAAGACCAATCTGAAATCAGATAGCGGCAAGCTTGCGTTGGCAAACTCGATCACCCTCACTCCGGGAACGCTGACCATGGATGTTAAGGGGGACAATCTTCTCGTCCATTGGATCAACGTTAAGAGTACGGATACGAAAGAAGCGACCAGCATTATCGGCAAGCGATTTGAACGGTTCTTGAAGGTGATCTTCTCATGACCTGGCTATGGCTGTTATTCTTGTCGTTTAGTGCAGCGGGAATTGCTCTCTGTCTGGCACGAGCAGTAGTAGGTCCCACGACCTCTGATCGGGTTGTAGGAGTGGACGGCACGGTCACCATCACCATCGCGTTGATGGTTCTCCTTGCCTCGTTCTTTGATCGTCAGGTCTACTTGGACGTGGCGTTGGTATACGCGGTCCTCGGGTTCATCGGGGTCCTCGCGGTGGCCCGCTACATGGAACGGGGTGTGTGATGCGCATCTTCGGCGAGATCTTGATTGGAATCGGGACAGCGTTTCTTTTCCTGGGGGGCTTAGGGATTTTCCGTCTTCCCGATGTGTACAACCGCCTGCAGGCAGGGACAAAGTGCACAACGTTGGGCGCGTTTTCCACCATCCTGGGAGTGGGATTCGTCCATCCGAACTGGATGATGAAGGCGATCGTCATCGGGGTGTTTATCTTGCTTACGAACCCAATTAGCGCCCATGCATTAGCGCGGGCAAGCTACAAGAGCGGAGTAAGACTGTGGAATAAGAGTGTGGTAGACCGCTGTCAGGAGTTCGAGGAGTGCCAGGAGATTCCCAAGGAGGAGGAAGGATGATCTACATCGCCATTCTCACTGTAGCGATGCTCATCGCTGCTGGGGCTGCGTATATCTTCCACGACTTGATCGCTGCGGTTGTCGCCTGCGCCGCAGTGAGCCTGATCGCATCTGCCCTGTTCTACCTGTTGCAGGCGCCGGACGTGGCGATGGCAGAGGCAGCGATCGGTGCTGGACTGACTACCGCCATCTTTGTGATCGCCATCCGCAAGACCGGGAGGTACGAGAAATGAGATCATTCGTAAGCTTCAGCATCCTTGCCTTGATCGCGGTCGGGCTTGCACTCTCTCTATCTCACATCCCATTCGGCCAGGATCGGATGCAGGTTGGAAACTACTACCTCGAACACGGAGTAGCTGACACCGGAGCGTCGAACATTGTCACATCGGTCGTTCTAAACTACCGTGCGCTAGATACACTAGGAGAGGTGACAGTGTTGTTTATCGCCTCACTTGGAGTAGGGGTATTCCTCTCATTGCGGGACAAGAAAGAGCCAAACGACAAACAGGGGCTGCCCCCGGCAAGCCTGATCGTCCGCCGTGGGTCACAATTCTTGTTTCCACTGATAATCCTCTTCGGGGGATATATCTTTCTCCACGGGCATCTCACGCCAGGAGGAGGGTTTCAAGGCGGATCAGTGATCGCCTCGGCGTTCTTGTTGATGTTCCTCGGCAATACCGGGTTCCGCTTGCATCAGAAACCACTTGCTGTGACGGAGAGCCTGGCCGGCCTCACGTTCGTCATCATCGGTCTGATCGGGCTGGGAATCGGCGGGTATTTCCTCAATAACTTCCTTCCCAAAGGGAGTGTGTTCGCTCTATTCAGCGCCGGCGTTATTCCCATCCTATACGCGGCGATCGGACTGAAGGTGGGAGCGGAACTTACGGGAATCGTGGCCAATATGTTCGAGAGCAGGAGCGAAAGATGACCATCGGAAATCCAATGATGTACGTTGGGGCAGTGGGACTGATCCTGATCGGTCTATTCACCGTCCTTAGCAAACGCAACCTGATCAAGATCATTATTGGGTTAACCGTCCTGGGCACGGGAGTGAACCTTCTCTTGGTCGCGATCGGCTACATCCATAATCGGACCGCCCCGATCATCACCCGGACGTATACTGATCCAAGTAAGATGGTCGACCCAGTACCGCAGGCGCTCGTCCTGACGGCGATCGTCATCGGGCTTGGGGTCACCGCCCTCGCTCTTGCCCTAGCAATCCGGGTGTACGGGCACTACCAAACGCTCGATACGCACAAGATTAGGGGGCTCAAATGGTAGCCACGTTACTCATCGCTCTTCCGTTCCTCGGCGCGTTCTTGATCCCCCTTGTCGGACTGATCAGCAAGAAAGCTTCCTACTACATACCAGCGCTCGTCATGCTCAGCAATCTGGGGATTTCGCTCGCGCTCCTCTCGCAGGTGATGCAAGCGCCGATCGTGATCTCCATCAGTGGGTGGACAGCGCCTATCGCCATCAACTTCGTCGTTGGTCCGCTGGGTTTGGGACTGGTAATTCTCATTTCTCTCGTTGGGTTTCTCGTCTCCGTCTACGGGGTGGGATACATTCGTGAGGAGCCGAAGGAGAAGTACCACATGCTCGTTCTTACCCTCCTCACCGGAGCAACAGGGATGGTCCTCACGGGCGATATTTTCAACCTATTCGTGTTCTTCGAGATTCTGAGCCTCTCCTCCTACGCGCTCACCGGATACAACCGCGACCGCGGTGGCACAGAGGCAGCGATCAAGTATCTCATTCAAGGCTCGATTGGCTCGGCATTTATCCTGATTGGTATCGCCCTCCTGTACGGGATGTTCGGCACGCTGAACATGGCCGACATCGCCGCCCACGTAGCCGGGGCCGATCCCACATTCCTGTTCATGACCCTCTCGTTACTCATCGTCGGGTTCGGGGTGGAGGCAGCGATCTTCCCCTTGAATGCATGGCTTCCCGATGCACATTCTTCGGCTCCATCTTCAGTGAGCGCGATCCTGTCGGGAATCGCTATTGAGACGGGGGCATACGCTGTGGCACGAATCGTGTATACCATCTTCGATGGCCATGGGATCATGCTTGTCCTTGCTGTCCTGGGCGTGATAACGCTGCTGCTGGGCGAGATGTCCGCCTTCCGCCAGCGGGACGACATCAAGCGGTTGCTCGCCTATTCAAGCATCGGACAAATGGGGTTGATCATGCTTGCATTCGGGATCGCCAGCGATGCCGGGGTATTCGCGGCGCTGTTTCAGCTCGTCAGCCACACGTTGGCCAAAGCCCTGTTGTTCCTCGCTAGTGGGTACATCATCTACCGCGTGGGGTCCAAGAAACTATCAGCGCTTGCCGGACTGGGGCGAAGGATGCCCATCACCGGGGCGATGATCGCTATTGCTGTTCTGTCGCTTGTCGGTGTGCCCCCATTTGCCGGGTTCATGAGCAAATTCTCCATCGTGCGGGCGGCGTTAGCACAGCACAGCGCGACCTACACTAGCCTCATCGTGCTGGTATTGTTGGCAACAGTGATCGAGGTTGGATACTTCATGAAGCTGCTGCAAACCATGTTCTTTACCGAATCAGGGGGTGGAGAAGCGGTGCAAGAACTTCCCCTATCCGCGTTGATTCCAATCACCATTCTTGCGGCGCTGATCATCGCCATTGGGGTTTATCCGCATATGATCACTGGGCTGCTACAGCAAGCGGCAAGCGGGCTCGTGGAGAGATCGGCCTATATCCAATCAGTGTTGGGAGCGCTGTAACATGATCCTAGGAATACTTGTCATCGTCGGGCTCCTCGCTCCCTTGTTGGGAATCGTCATTGGCCACAGTCGCCCGCGAGTGCGGAGCGTCTATTCGTTCATAGTGGCACTCTTCCCGCTTGTGACGCTGGCAACCCTGTATGGAAAGACGATTGCCGTGCAGTACGCGCACCTTCCGTTCTTGGGGATCGATCTATCATTTCGGTTGACGCCCCTCTCCTGGTTCTTCGGGATTGCCATTTCCGTGATTGGTCTGTTTGCGCTGATGTACTCGCTGCCTTACATGAAGGATCACAAGCGACTCGATCTGTTCTACTTCCTGTTCCTCCTCGTGAACGGGGGAATGCTGGGGGTGGTATTGAGCGGTGATTTGTTCACGTTCTACATCCTGTGGGAAATCATGAGCATCAGCACCTTCCTGTCGATCAGCCTTAATGGCAGAGAGGCGCTTTCCGCGGGGCTTAAGTACATCGTGTTCTCGATTGCAGGTTCGTCGGCGATGCTGATTGCCATTGTTAGCCTGTACGTGAACTTTGGGACAGTCGATATCGCTGCGTTAACGACCATCCTTCCCGGAGCGACAGTTGGGTACGCGATCTTCATCCTGATGATGTTCAGCTTGGCATTCGGGATCAAGAACGCGATCGTGCCATTCCATACCTGGCTTCCCGATGCGTACAGTGAATCTGTAACCCCATTTTCCGCTGTCCTCTCGGGGATGCTCACCCGGATGGGAGTGTACGGGTTCCTTCTTGCCATGTATGTACTCATCGGATCCGGGATGTTGCAACGATTTAACTACCATGGGATAAGCTTCAGCATCGTCCTTGCTTGGCTCGGAGCGATCTCGATCATTATCGGCACATTCATTGCACTCCTTCAACACGACGCGAAGAAACTCCTCGCGTGGCACGGAATCGGTCAAGGTGGATACATGATCCTGGGAATCGCACTTGGTTCCAGTTTAGGGGTAGCAGGAGGGATCTTCCACACTCTCAACTATGCAATTTGTACAGTGTTGCTCTTCTTCGTTGTTGGTGCGGTGCAATACCGCACCGGCGGAATAACAGACCTCAACCGTCTAGGTGGGCTAGCAAAGAGAATGCCAATTACATTTATCGGCGGTCTTCTCGGTATAAGCGGGTTTATCGGCATTCCATTGACTAATAGCTTTGTGTCCAAGTGGCTGATCTATAAGGCACTTATTCTGCAAAGCCATCCATTTCTTGCCTTCGCTGCACTAATTGGAACATGGGGCACTATCCTATCGGTCTTCAAGTTCTTGCACAACATCTTCCTCGGTCAGCTTCCAGAGGAACATAAGGATGTGAAAGAGGTTCCACTCGCCATGCAGATTCCAATGCTGTTCTTTGGTGCATTGATCTTGCTATTCGGCATCTTCCCTGGCATTCCACTACGGGTCGTCGGCTTGATTGAAACTTACTTCTCGATCAGCCCGATAAAAAGCACTCTGTTTGGCGTCCCTAATGTTGTGGGAGAGCTCAACATGATAAACATCTTTGCAGCGGTGCTTGCCGCGGGGCTAGCAGTATATGGTGTGTTCTCACTTGCACGCAGATCCCGGCAAGTAACCCAATATGATAACTACGCCGCTGGTGCCCCGGTCCCCGTGGGACAGTATCAACACAGTGTGAGATTTTATGACCAAGCGGATCGGATAATAAGACCGTACTTACGGGATAGAGTCGATGATTTCTACGGTTGGATATCAACACAGAGCACGGCCTTCTTCGAGCAGGTAAGAAAGATCTACGCGGGGAATATCAATACATACGCCTTGTGGATCGTTCTGCTGTTGGCCGTATTGATCTTTATGGGCTTATTGGGGTGGAGACCATGACCATGGGGATGCGGATTGTTTGGATTGTTGTTCTGCCAATTATCGCACTATTGATCTCAGTCTTTTTCATGGGTCTATCCAGGAAAGTAATAGCGCGCATCCAGCGACGCTATGGGCCTCCACTATATCAGCCTGTAATTGATTTGGTGAAGCTGTTCACTCAGCACAGCAATATCTCGCATGGGATGATCTTCGATATGGGATTGATCATTGCGCTGGCAGGCTCACTGGTAACTCTGTTATTCATTCCTGTGGGAGGGATTCACCCGCTTAGTTCTTCAGGGGACTTGCTGGTGCTTATCTACCTGATGTTGATCTCCCCAATCGGGATGGCGCTGTCAACGGGAGCATCGGGTAACCCTAATGCATCGCTCGGAATCTCGCGAAAGCTGACTCTAGCCTTGGGTTACGAGGTCCCTTTCCTGCTTGTCTTGCTGACCGTGATGACGCAAAGTGGGACAACTTCCATACTGAGCTTTGTCCAGGGACAAAGTGCGTCCATCCTATCTTGGGGAGTATTCCGTTTTCCCCTGTCAGCGATCGCAATGTTCCTGATTCTGCCGGTGATGCTGGGTATCCGCCCATTTGATATTGTAGGAGCACCACAGGAGATCGCCTCCGGCCCGCAGGTGGAGTTTGGTGGTAAGTACCTTGCGCTGGCTACCATAGAGCATGGCCTTCACCTATTTATCGTCATCGCTTTATTCGTTGATCTGTTCTTGGGGGGCGCCGCGAATCTAGGCACGTTCTTTCTCAAGATGCTGGGGGTATTCCTAATCGGGGTGTTTATTGGCGCGGTCTACCCTCGCTTCAGGATTGATCAGGCCCTCAAGTACTGCTGGAAGTGGCCAACACTGTTTGCGTTATCTGGTTTGATACTCGTGATGATCATAGGGGGCTGATTAGTGTGGATAGGGCTGATATAAAAAAGGCACTCAAAGATCCTCACAAATGGGGAGAGAAATACTCTCTTTGGGTAACATATTTCTGTACCGGATGTGGAATCATGGAGATCCCGCCGGTGATCACTGCCCGGTGGGACGCTGAGCGGTTCGGGGTAAAACCGATGGCGACACCTAGGCAAGCTAACCTATTTCTGATCACTGGGTACGTATCCGTGAAGACACTGCGGGCGATTATCATTTCCTACGAGCAGATGCCAGACCCGAAATACCTGGTAGCGTTCGGTTCGTGTCCCATTGATGGAGGGCTGTATCACACGTCATATAACACGATCAACCATCTTGATAGATACCTCCCAGTGGATGGATGGATCGCTGGATGTATGCCGCGGCCCGAGGCCATCTTTATCGCTGTGACTAAGCTATGGAAGATGATCGACGGTGAGATGGTCGATGGTTACAAGCGATACAGGGAGAACATCGGCTATTACCGCAGGAACCAGGAACGGGTGCTGGGGAAGGAATTCATCGACAGCATACCCGCTTCAGTAGTGGTGCAACCATGAGAGAAGAAACGATCAAGCAGGACATAGAGAAACGCTACGACGGAAGCCGTGTTTCCGTACAGAGGCACCAACGGATCATTGTTAGTTTGCCCAAGGACAGCGTCTTCTCGCTTGTCGCGTTCATGAAGGAAGAAGGCTTTCGCCATCTGTCATTCATTACCTGCGTAGATTGGATTGAGAACGACGAGTTCGAGCTTGTCTATCACCTCGTCTCGTATCAAGATGGCGTCCACGCGATGGTGAAGACAAGAATCGATCGAGCGGACCCGACATATCTAAGTCTCATCCCCCTGTTCGAGAATGCGCAGACCTACGAGCGGGAGATTCACGAGATGTTTGGCGTGCGGTTCGTTGGCAATGCCCGGCTGATACCGTTCTTGCTGACCGATTGGCAGGAGATGCCGCCGATGAAGAAAGACTTCGACACGGAAGCATACGCGGAGAGGATGTTCGAGCATGAATGAAAGCGACACCAAGATGAAGGAACGACAATTAACGCTCTATTTTGGCCCGCAGCATATTGGGATGGTGGGGAATTTCAGCATTACGCTAACGGTGGAGGGGGATACGATCCAAGAGGCGGTCGCTAACCCGGGCTTTCTCCACCGCGGATTTGAGAAGATGCTGGAGAACGTGCGTTACCTGCAGGGATTCCCGTTCGTCTGTCGAATCAACGTGATGGACCCTGATCCCAATGAACAGGTGTACGCAATGGCGATCGAGGAGCTGTCCGGTCTGGAGGTTCCTCCTCGTGCTCAATACCTGCGAACGATGGCCCTGGAGATGTCGCGCCTAACGTCCCACCTGGCCTGGTTATGGGCATACGGCAATGAGCTTGGTTTCGATACGATCGGCCACTGGAGCATGGTGCAGCGTGACTACTTCATCGATCTGTTTGACATGATTGCCGGCGGGAGGGTGTATCACATGTACATCTGGCCAGGCGGCGTACGGCGGGACATGCCGGGGGGGTTCGAAGCGAAAATACGGCAAACGCTTGATGGTTTGGAAGGCAGCTTGCGCGACTACGACAGTACCTTCTTCAACAACCGCGTCTTTCGTAAGAGAGCTAGTGGGATTGGTGTGCTCACCCAGGAGGACGCGCTCCACCTTGGGGTGACCGGCAGTTGTTTGCGTGCCACTGGCATTGAACGGGATGTGAGAATAGAAGAGCCGTATGCTGCCTATGCGGACCTCGACTTCCAGGTTCCAACCATGACTGGCGGGGATGCCTATGCTCGGGCAATCGTGATCCGAAGAGAGATCGAACAGAGCATCTCTATCATTCGGCAAGTCTTGGATAAGCTACCCACAGGCCCGGCATGGAATCGGGTGCCTAACCCGTTCAAGTGGAAGATTCCTCCTGGAGAAACGTATGTGCGGATGGAATCTGCTCGGGGAGAATTGGGAGCGTACGCCGTGTCTGATGGAAGCGAGAAAATCCAGCGGATCGCGTATCGTGTCCCATCCTACACCCATGGCATATTAGCTCTGGAGAACCTTCTTCGGGGAATGAATATCGCGGATGTGGGGCACATGCTGCTGAGCCTAAATATCGCCGCCCCGGAAATCGACCGTTGATAAGCAAGGATGACAGCTATGAATGAGGTGAAATGATGGCGAAGGACAAAGGGAGTGTGCTAGGCCCGTTTGCTGCTTTGAAGTACCTGTTTGAGAAACCCCAGACGCTTACCTACCCATTTGAGAAGCTGGAAATATCCGAGCGCTATCGCGGGTTCCACAAGAACGATCTTGAGAAGTGTATTGGCTGCGGAAACTGCCATGACATCTGTCCTTGCGACGCGATCGCGATGGTGAACGTTCCCGGAATCGAGGCCGATCCGAAGGAAGGTTCCACCGACGAACGGCCGCAGATCAACTACGGCCGATGCAGCTACTGCGGATTATGTGTCGACGTCTGTCCGACTGGTAGCCTGAGCCTGTCGCAGGACTTCATTCACATCGATCACGCAACGGAGAGCTTCGTTGCTCTAGCTCGCGATGAGAAGACCGCTTCCGACGTGTTCGTGGATAATCCGAGCGACCTTCAGGTGAGTATCAATCATCGTAAGCGAAACGATAAGGGATTCTCCACCGACCTTGATTTCTGTCTGGCAGACTTTGAGAGCCACGCTAAAGAGATGGAGGTTATCTCCGCAGAGGAGCGGCTTGCATCGTTTGTAGAGATGGTGCGTGGGTTCACCAAGGAGCAAGCGATCGCCGAGGCGTCACGTTGCTTCGAATGCAGCATATGTGAGGAAGCCTGTCCGGCGAATATGAACATTGCTGACTACATCCGCGGTATCTGGAGTGAGGACTACGATCAAGCGGCGCGTGATATCTACAAGACCAACCCACTCCCTGAAGTGTGCGGCCGCGTGTGCACCCACGACTGCGAGCAGGCGTGCGCGCTTTCCCACCGTGGAGAGCCGATCTCCATCCGCTGGCTCAAACGCTATGCCATGGACCAGATCCCCAGAGAGGACTACAAGCGAGTGCTGCAAGCCGAGGTCGTCAAGTCGAACGGAAAGAAGGTAGCGATCGTCGGTGCTGGCCCATCTGGTCTGTCTACCGCTTATTACCTGACCCTGATGGGGTACAAGGTGACCGTGTTCGAGGAGAAGGAGAAGCCAGGAGGGATGATGCGCTACGGAATTCCCGAGTACCGCATGCCCTACGATGCACTTGACAAGGACATCGACTACATCGAATCAGTGGGAGTGGAGATTCGTTGCAATACCAAGGTAGGAACGGACGTTGGCTTGGACGATCTCCATCGCGACTATGGTGCTGTCTTCGTCGGTATCGGTCTGCAGGGTGGGCGCAGCACGCGCGTCGAGGGGACCGATAATCCGCATGTCTCTCAAGCCATTGACTTGTTGAGAGAGATTACGCTCGGGAGAGAGATCGAGCTTACGGAGAAGATCGTTGTCATCGGAGGGGGAAACGTAGCAATGGATATCTCCCGTAGTATCGCTCGCTTGCAGAAGGCGCGCTACGGTAAGGTTGATCTAACGACCACCTGTCTGGAGACAGAGGACATCATGCCTGCTGACGTGGAAGAGATCGAGGAAGCGCGCGAGGAAGGGATCGTAATCATCCCTGGTCGTTCCCCGCATAAGATCGAGATCGTCAACGGCGAGATAACTGGTCTGCACACGATTCAGTGTGTATCGGTCTTTGATGAGGAACATCGCTTCAACCCGCAGGTAAACGAGGAGGATAAGCTGTTCATCCCGGGGACAATGGTTGTGGAGGCGATCGGCCAGAGCCCGGACGACTCCTTGATTACCGAGGATCTCCGCGAGCAACTGGAGTACGCTGGTCGACGGCTCAAAGTGAATGAGTACTACCAGAGTAGCGTTCCCTGGCTGTTCTTCGGCGGTGACTTCGTGAAAGGGCCGGACGTGATCACCGGGATCGCCACCGGACATCAAGCGGCACGAGGGATAGACCTCTACCTGAACGAAAAGGTAGGAACGGTAAGCAGCTGAGGTTTGATTTCTCCGCTCACCATTCCTACGTTCTGCTAACCTAACTGGAGAGGAGTTCAGCTAGGGCGATCTCGGCAGCGTTCTCAATCTGATGAGCAATCGGTGAGGGGGTTAACTTGGGGTGGGTGCCTACCTGAAAGGTGACCAGTTCATCCGCGCGCAACCCTTGCTGAATGAGAGAACCGATGCAGTTAGCTACGTAACCCGCCTTATCGCTTCCGTAGACCTGTCCCCCGATTAGCTTCCTGGAGTCCTTCATGAACACCAGTTTCACCGTCAACTTCCGAGCACCGGGCATGGATCCTGGGTGTTTATCCGCTGCCGTTGCCTTTCCCACAATTATTTCAATCCCCTCTTCGCTGGCTTGACGCGCGGTGAACCCAGCTGATCCAACGGATAAATCGCCAATTACGGTCCCAAAGACGCCGATTGGGGAAGCAGCGCGTTGCCGTAGAGAAAACAGGTTTGCTCCCGCTACCCTGGCCTCCATGGTTGCTATCGAAGCAAGCCGAAGCAAGCACGGACCCCTGGTCAAAAAGCAGGTTTTCTGTGTGCAGTCCCCGGCAGCAAAGATGTTGTGGTCACTGGTTCTCATCCAGGAATCCACCCATATACCGGCTTGATCGTCCACCTGTAACCCAGCGTTTTTTGCCAGGTCGATGTTCGGCCTGACCCCGATTCCAAGGATGACGACATCCGCCTTGAGCTTCTGACCATTCTCCAGCTCAACCTGCTCGACCTTTTCCTTGCCCAGGATGGCCTTTGCTCGCCTATCGGTGAACAGGCTCACCTTGGCCTTTTTTAACTCTTCCTCCACTTGCATGCACACCTCACTGTCACACGCTAGGAGAAGACAGTGGGGGAGAAGCTCGACGATGCTTACGCTATTTAAGTTATCGATCTTTCTACACTCATCGGCAAATTCCAACCCGATGAACCCCCCACCGATAATCACCAGATCGTTTGCCTGATGTAGAGCCTGCTTCAGCTCAGTCAGATACTTAATGTCCTTCTTCACGCTAAAGACGTTTTCAAGGTTTACCCCCGGCAGGGGCGGAACTAGCGGGTAGGATCCTGTGGCCAGGATCATCCGCTCGTAGCTTATCGTATCCCCGCCTGCCGTAGTGACTGTCTTTGCCCCCTTGTTGATAGAGGTGACTTCATCCACAATCAGGTCTATATTATGTTTGGTCAGTACCGCATCGGGGATCAAGTCGTCTTCCGGGGATTCCAGAGTCCCAAAGATATAAGGGATCCCACATGGGATAAGAACCTTCTCTTCCTTTCTGACAAGCGTGATCTTCGCCTCCGGGTTAAATCGTCTTGTGGAGATAGCAGCGGTAAGACCGGCTGCACTTCCACCAACAATCAGGATATCTGTGCTGCTCACAATCATACCTCCTATATTAAGTTGCCCTCCCTTGTTTTAGATGGCAACAATTGAACACTTCACCCTTTGAACAAGGCGCTTCACTTCTTACCCGAAGCCTACCAAGCAAGAAAGAGGTCATCAAGATATAGACTCAAAGCGACTCGCTCCCAAGGCACCCTGACTATACGTTCCTATGTTTCCTGGTTCAAGTTTGATACCCTATTTTCGGGGACCCCATTTATATACGGATCTTATAATTTCGTATATGTCCCGGAGTTTAAGCAAGGAGGTGAACTTAGCCCTGTGTCTCGGGCATTGGACACCGTGCTAGCCGACCTGGGCAAGCGAGAGGGGGCACTGGGGATCTATCGACGTCTGGCCAAGCGCAACCTGCCGACTTCGGACGAAATTTTCCCATCGCTTTGCGTAATTACAGCAGGCCACCAAGGAGGACTATGAAGATCGATGGTGGTAACTGTCCCCGATTTTGCTCAAGCACAATAACGGGGCTTCTAAGTTCAGTTCCCGAGCTGCGAAGTGTGGCCCGCGTTTTTTTGTGTGCGGCTTGCAACTTGACCTTTCCAGGCCGCTTTGCGTATACTACGCGCCGATGGTGAGGGTCTACTGAAGATGCGAACCGGGAAAAGGTCGAGAGAGAAGAGAGGTTGTAATTGATGAAAGAGGAAACGTAGATGAAACTTCTTAAGAAGGCTTGCAACTGTCCATGCCGGGAGAAGCGGTGACCCATCCGGGAGAAGGGATTTTCCCATCTCTTCCCGGTCTTTCTGGTATGTTTCCCCTTTAATGACCATACTTAAAAGTACCAGTCTTTTAGGAGGTATCTATTGATTCACCGGCGCGGCCGTGCGGCTGAGTCGGTTTTTTCTATTTAAGGGGGAATAAACTAATGGACTTGGCGCTGGACAGTGATGAGGTTCATCAATCTGATACTTGACAAGGCTTGTCAAGTGATGGGCACGGGCACTTAAGTCAGAGATCGCTTGAAGAAACCCGTAAAGAAATCGGGATTCGAATCAGGCAAGACAGGAAGAGGAGGTAACGTGAGACAGACCGTGTCATCGTTTAGAGTGGAACGATCCGCTGGACCTGGACTCCTGCAACGTTTGCGAGAGATTCAGAATCATTCGGAGAATCAGTTCCTTTCAGAGGAAGCGTTGGAATCAGTCGCGGAGGAATTTGGCGTCAGCATGGGTTTTGTGCGTGGAGTAGTAACGTTCTATTCCATGCTCAGTGAGAATCCACGTGGACGCCATATCATACGCGTGTGTGAATCCCCTCAATGCCGTCTTGCTGGAACGGGGAAATTGATCGCAGGGATCAAGGCTGAGATCGGGATCGATCCGGGACAAACGACACCTGATGGCGAGTTTACGCTTGAGCTCTCAAGTTGCTTAGGGGCGTGTGCAGAGGCGCCAGCCCTTCAAGTGGATGATGCGATCTACCCGCGGGTTGAACGGGAAGCCCTCTCCAGTATCATTGCCGGGGTACGTGGCACAAGCCGAGCGCCATCTCGGCGATACTTTCCCACTCTCCTTGGAGAACCCCGCCGGCTCTTGAAGGACTATGATCAGCTTGGGAATCTTGAAGAAGCGGTATCAAAGGGCGCTTATCAAGGGTTGACACGTGCTCTTGCCGAGATGACCCCTGAGGAGGTTGTTTCTGCTGTTAAGGATGCGGGATTGCGCGGGCGGGGCGGAGCAGGATTCCCCACTGCCCGTAAATGGGAGTTTACGCGGAAAGCTCCTGGAGAGCCAAGGTACGTGGTGTGCAATGCCGATGAAGGGGAACCGGGGACATTCAAGGATCGTGTTCTCCTGGAAGAGACACCACATCGAGTCATCGAAGGGATAATCCTTACTGGTTACGCTATTGGTGCCCTGGAAGGGTACATCTACATACGCGGTGAGTATGCTGAGGCAATCAAACAGGTAGAGAGCGCACTCAAGGAAGCTCGCCAAGCTAACTATTTAGGACAGCACATCCTTGATTCATCCTTTTCGTTTGACATCCACGTGCATCAAGGAGCTGGGTCATACGTCTGCGGTGAGGAGACATCACTGCTTGAATCAATGGAGGGAAAGCGGGGGATCCCACGCCTACGTCCTCCTTACCCTGCCAGTGTGGGCTTGTGGGGGAAGCCGACAGTTATCAATAACGTCGAGACTTTGGCGAATGTTCCTGAAATAGTGCGAGAAGGAGTAGATGTCTACCGGTCAGTCGGCTTGCCTGCTTCTCCGGGGACCAAACTTTATCCTCTTTCCGGCGCGGTAGTCCATGCAGGGGTGGTGGAAGCCCCGATGGGAGCTACGTTGCGACAACTGATCTTCGAGATCGGAGGCGGAGTTGCTCAGGGGAAGCAGTTCCTTGCAGCCCTTGTTGGAGGAGCGGCAGGCGTGTTCCTGGGTGAGGATATGCTGGATGTCCCGCTCGAGTATGATAGCCTGGCATCTCATGGAGCTGTGCTTGGGTCTGGCGCGATCCTTGTGTTGGACGAGAGTTGCCGCGTGGCGCCATTGCTCGCGGATATCCTCCACTTCTTTCGTCACGAATCATGTGGTCAGTGTGTCCCATGCCGAGTGGGAACCGTGCGTCTGGTAGAAGTGATGGATCGATTCCTCGCAGGAACAGGGGCCCAGGAGGATCTCGACCTGATGCTCGACATAGCAGAGACGATGAAACAGACATCTCTCTGCCCATTGGGACAGTCCCCGTATCCCGTGCTGAAGAGTGCCTTTGACTACTTCAAGGACCAACTGTTGGCTGAGCAAACTAGCGGTGGGGAGGGACGATCATGAGAACAGCAGCTACTATACACATTGACGGACACAAGGTGGAAGCCACTGAAGGAGCGAATCTCCTGCAGGTGGCACGTGATAATGGCTTCGGCATCCCTGGGCTCTGCTACCATCCACGTGTGAGCGTCAGCGGAGCATGTCGGCTGTGTGTGGTCAAGATTACCGGTCGACCGGGGGTGGTCCCGTCCTGTACGGTTAATGTGGTGGACAAGATGGAGGTGATAGCGTTCGATGAAGAGCTCGAATCGATGCGGCGGATGTTGATCGACCTTCTCCTCTCCGAACACAACTGCGACTGCATGACCTGCGAATCGGCAGGGAACTGCGAGCTGCAGGACCTCGCTTACCGCTACGGCCTCGATAACCGCACGCGCCGATTCGTCGCCCGAGAGAGGGTTCTCCCTAATCCTGATCTCTCCTCCCCAGTGCTCAACTACGACCCATCCAAGTGCATCGTCTGCGCTCTCTGCATCAAGGCGTGCGATGAGATCCAAGTGAAAGGAGTCCTGAGCTTTGCTAATCGTGGTCTAGAGACGGTTGTAGCTGCCGGCTTAGGCGAGTGGGAAGCATCGGAGTGCGACGGCTGCGGTGAGTGTGTGCAGCTTTGTCCAACAGGGGCAATCATGGAGAAACTCCCTGAGCGTCCGCCACGCGCGTGGGAGGTAGACAAAAAAGTGCAGACGACCTGTTCCTACTGCGGGGTTGGCTGCCAGCTTGAGATATGGGTGAAGGATAACGAGGTAGTGAAGGTGCGTGGAGCAGAGGCTGTTCCCAACTATGGATCGACCTGCATCAAGGGGCGGTTTGGCCACACGTACATCGATAAGTCAGATCGACTGACGACCCCACTTATACGCCGCAATGGGAGCCTCGAACCCGCGAGCTGGGATGAGGCGATGGCCATGATTAAGGAGAGACTTCTTAAGATCAAGGATGAGCATGGCTCCGACGCCTTGGCTGGCCTTGCCTCAGCCAAGTGCACCAACGAGGAGAACTACCTCTTCCAGAAGTTCATGCGCGCTGCTGTAGGGACGAACAACGTCGACCACTGCGCCCGCCTCTGTCATGCATCAACCGTGGCTGGATTAGCAGCCGCCTTCGGCTCCGGCGCGATGACCAATTCCATCGCCGAGCTCGAGTATGCCAAGTGCATCCTCGTCACCGGTTCCAACACCACGGAGACCCACCCGGTGATCGCCTCACTGATCAAACGGGCAGTACGCTATAACGGGGCAAAGCTGATCGTCGTCGATCCGCGGAGGATCGATCTCGTCAAGTATGCCACCCTATGGCTACGCCAGAAGAACGGGACGGATGTTGCGTGGATGAACGGAATGATGAACGTCATTTTGAGTGAAGGTTTACAGGACGAAGCGTTCATCAAGGAGCGTACCGAGGGCTTCGACGAGTTGAAGAAGATCATCGAACAGTATACGCCGGAGAGGGTGGAGGAGATCACCACAATCCCAGCAGAGAAGCTGA
>JAUWNS010000188.1 GCA_030612485.1 Candidatus Bipolaricaulota bacterium | reverse complement strand
TCCGCGTTCTCCTCTCTCCTTATCCTTGCAATAAGGGGGCGGTTCATATAATCTTCAGTTTATTTACTTTGTGAGGTGAACCTTACCGTGTCAATTGGCGCACAGATTGCGCTACTGTTCTTTCTTATCGGATGTTCTGCTTATTTCTCCAGCGCGGAGACTGCCATCACGTCGCTCGATGAGGGGCGGTTGCGTTACCTTGTCAACGCACACAAGAAGAAGCGGCGCGGCCTTTTGCACCTCATCGATGAGCCGAACGATCTTATCACCGCACTCTTGATTCTGAACAACCTGACGAACGTCGCGGCGAGTTCCTTGATGACCCTTGTTGCGGTGCAATTCCTCGCGCAGGGGCTCCCGACCTATCAGGCCGGACTGATCGCGACCGGGGTAATGACGGTCTCGCTCCTCATCTTCGGGGAGATCACGCCGAAGAACTTCGCCAAGAATAACGCCGAACGGTTCACGCTGGCGACGATCAACCAGATCTACGTTTTCACCCGTTTCTTGAAGCCGTTCATCATGATCTTCCGCGGGATCGCCTATGGGATCATGCGGATCTTCGGGGAGGATCTCTCCAAGGGGGAGCCCCTCGCCGTGAGCGATGAACAGATCGAGACGCTAATCGACGCGAGCGAGGAGAGTGGCCTGATCGACGCTGAGGATGGAGAGATGATACGCCGTATCCTCTCTTTCGACGAGATGACCGCCGAGCAGGTGATGGTCTCGCGCACCGATGTGCAGACGATCGAGGTGCGGACCTCTCCGGTCAAGGCACGGGAGATCGTGGCTGCGGATGGGCACTCGCGCTTCCCTGTCTACGACCATGTCCCCGACAACGTAGTGGGGACCCTCTACGCGAAGGATCTCCTCGCCCATGTGGGCACCCCTCTTCCAACCCTGCACGGACTCCTCCGTCCGGTCTACTACACCCCGACAACCAAGCCGATCAACCTTCTCTTGCGCGAGTTCCAGAAGGAGCAGGTGCACATGGCGGTGGTGATCGACGAATACGGGGGGATGGCCGGGATCGTAACCCTGGAGGACATCGTAGAGGAGATTGTGGGTGAGATCGAGGACGAGTACGATCGCCCAATCGCACTGATTAAGAGAATCTCCTCTGATGAGGCCCTAGTTGATGGGGATACCTCTGTATATGAGTTGAACCGCACGATGGACCTCGAACTCCCGGAGGATGAGGGCATTACCGTGAGTGGCCTGATCATCCACCGCCTGGAGGCGATGCCGAAGTCCAACGATAGCGTCACGGTTGGCCCCGTTTCCCTCACTGTGGAGGGGGCTACTGAGACGGAGATCACTTCGGTGAGGGTAGTTGTCGATCGCACCGTGGAAGATGAGGAGGAAGAGGAAGATTGAGGAATCGGGAGATTTAGTGATTGAGAGATTGAATGATTGAGAGATCGGATGATTGGGAAGTTAAATCGCTAAATCACTCAATCGCTCAATCATTCAATTGCAGTATCGTCCTGAGGAGGGAAGTATGAACAAGGTAATAAGAGGCGTTTTTGTCCTTGTTTTGGTGGGTATCCTGTTGTCTGCGTTATCCATTCTTGGTGGCGCGACGAGCTACGACCTGAAGGTCGAGCTCAATCCGGAGGAAGGGACGATCACTGGGGTCGAAGAAGTGATGCTCGACGAGGGAGCCTCGCAGGCCATCTTCCTTCTCCTCGCCAACTTCGATCGGGAGGAGAACCCGTTCTTGAGTGAGCGGGCGATCGACGAAACCTACCCGAACGGGTTCGATCCCGCTTCGACTACAATCACCCGTGTCGAGGCGGTGCAGAGCGAGGAAACTGTCGATCTCTCTTTCCGTCTCCTCGATCTTTCACCCGCCTTCCAAACCTATTCCCTGAGCGACACGATCCTCGTCGTCGATCTCCCCGATGGTCCGGCGACCTTGCGTATCCACTTTATCACCAGCGTCCCCTACAGCACGACCGGGGATCAGGGGATCGATCGTGGAGTGCTCACTTGGCGCTTTGGCTGGGCCCCGATTCTCCTCCCTCAGGATGAGGATTGGCGCGAGGAGGATGGTATCCTCAAGATGAGTTCGGACGAACTGGGCTCGGACAGGCCGATCCCGCTCGTCTTCCCCGCGGCCGACTACCGCGCAGAGGTCACCCTCTCTTCCGAGATGAAGCTTGCCTGCGGGGCCGACCACGTGGAGGCGATCGACCTTTCCGAGGAAGGATCGCACAGCTACCGGCTGTGGAACGATGCCCCGTCAAGCTCCGTCGCCCTTGCCGCCGGAGCCGATTACGAGCGCTTTGCCCTCGACGAGCTGGCGATCCCGATCGAGGTCTTCTTTCTCCCCGGCCACGAGGAGGAAGCGCGGCTATTTGCGACCTATGCCCGTGACATCCTGAGCGACTATCAGGAGCGGTTCGGCCCCTACGCGCGGGCTCGGCTCACCATCGTCGAGAACCCAAACAAGAACGGCCTCTCCATGGCCGCGGACGGGATCGTCTGGCTGTCGAGCCTCTTCTTCACTCATAGGAATGTCACTCTCCCCGGGATCCTCAACCGCTACGCCGAGTTTGTCCTCGCACACGAGATCGCCCACCAGTGGTGGGGAGTGGGAACCGGGGTGGACCTCAACGCCCAGAACTGGCTCTCCGAGGGAATGGCCCAGTACCTCTCGATTTCATACTTTGAAGGGCGCCACGGGGAATTCGGCCCGAATACCTTTCCAATAGATGAGAACGGGATCCTGGAGAACCTTGTCTCGTCCCAGTTCGGATTCATGAATCTCCGTGAGCACCAGATCGAACTGCCGTACATCGGAGAGGTCGAGCGCGGGTTCGACGAGGCACTGATCAAACCGTTGGACGAGGTCGCCTACGAGAACGCGACAGTGGTGCGCCTTTACGACAAGGGATACCTCGTCGCGCGCACGATCGCCGCCGCTCTGGGGAAGGAGACCTTCGAGAAGGGGCTGCGCGAGGCAGGGCTGCGGTTCCGGCACCGAAGGATCGATGTCGAGGACCTGCGAGCGGTTCTCGAGGAGGTCTCTAACCAGCCACTGGAGGAGCTCTTCCGCGTTTGGGTCTACGAAGCAGGGTCGGTCGACTATGCGATCGAGATCGTCTCCCACGCGCACAACGAGTCGGGTTATCAGACCGTGGTCAAGGTGCGCCGCGACGGCGGGGCCGCTCAGCCGGTGACTATCGAGGCTCACCTGAAATCGGGGGAGACCGTGCGCGAGGAGTGGGACGGCGTGGATTCACCAGCGACGATCACCTTTTTGACCGAGGAGAGGGTGCGGCGGGTGACGATCGACCCCGATCACCTCACCCTCGATCGTGACCGCCTGGATAACAACGATCCGGTGAAGTTCGTCACGATTACGGAGGAGAACTCCTTCCCGCTCGACGCCTACATCCTCCGTCCCGATCCGCTCTCCCAGGGGATCACTCTCACCTACCTCGATCGGTTGCGCCTCTCCCTCTTTGATGGGGCCGCCTCGGCCGAGATTTTTCAGGGAAGGAATCACCACCTCTTCCTTAATGCATCGATCGAAGAGGAAGAGCTCGCAGGATCGATCGGCTACTCCTACACCTCCTTTGTCCCGAGATCGATCGGCTCTCCAGGGACGTTCTGGGAGGAGAACAGTGTGATCACCCTCTCTGGGCATCGGATCATCGCACAGGAGGGGCCGCTCAACTACGTCCATCTCGGTGTGATGGAACTCCCGTCGATAACGCACAGCCGCGCGAGCTCTCTCTCCTTCGACCTCACGCCAGACGGGGCAGGGCGAATCTCCATCACCGCCTTCGATGAAGTGCGCCTCTTCCCGCGTATCTACCTGCAGGGGATGGTCTGCGTGGGAACAAGCTTCGGGGAACTCCCCTCCGCGCTCTTCTTCAACCTCGATGAGCTCATGAGCTTTGGCACGGTCTTACAGGGGATGTGGGTCCCTGCCACGTTCCCCGGGAGGCACAAGCTCTACGGTCGACTCGCAATCGAGATTCCGTCCCCGAACGACGAGATTTACAACCTAGCGAACCTGATGATGGTCGATCGCGCACGGGTGCGCTGTTTTATCGCTTGCGGAACGAGCTGGATAAACTTTGATGAATTTGGTAAAACTATTCCTAACCTGGAAACCGGAGTAGAAGGGGTCTTTGATCTCTCCGCCCTCGGCGGGCTCCTCCCGTTCAAGGCGGTGGTGGGGTACGCCACTCCCATCTTGGGAGATGGGCTCGGGATGTTCTACTTCGGGTTCTCGCTGTAATGAATAGCTGTCAGGAATTAGCTTTCAGCTAGAAGCAACGAGACAGAGGCTGGCGTACGCATTGGTGATGTGCGCTGATCGCTGAGAGCTGAATGCTAAAAGCAAACTGAGGTGAACGATGAAGGTCCC
>JAUWNS010000086.1 GCA_030612485.1 Candidatus Bipolaricaulota bacterium | reverse complement strand
GAGAATAGAGTTTATTGTTGCGGCCAACGAGGCTGGCCTCCGACTCGATAGCTACCTCGCCGAGCGGATCGAGGGAACCTCCCGTAGCGAGATAAAGCGTGCCATCCTCGCGGGGTTCGTCTCTCTGAATGGAAAGACGATCGAACAAGCCTCACGCAAGTTGCACTGCAATGACGAACTCACCTGGGCAGTTCCCAAGAAAACGCTCCTCATTCCCGCGAAGATCGATCTTACCATCCTCTACGAGGATAACGAGATCGTCGTCGTTGACAAGCCCGCGGGACTGGTCGTGCACCCCGGTGCGGGACAGACCGCCCCCACACTAGTGGAGGGGCTCCTCGTAGACCGCCAGCTTCCGATTGGGGACGATCCGGTGCGCCCGGGGATCGTCCATCGCTTAGACAAGGAAACGAGCGGACTGATTGTTGTCGCAAAGACACCCGCTTCTCTCGATTCGCTCAAAGCGCAGTTTGCTGCGCGCACTATCAACAAAATCTACCTTGCGCAAGTGGTCGGAAGAATCAGGGAGGCCGAAGGGCTGATCGATGCCCCAATCGGGCGTGACCCGTCACGCCCCCGTCGAATGGCGATCCGCCCGCAGGGGCGCCACGCCAAAACGGAGTTTTACGTCTTGAAGCGTGAGGAGGGATCGACCCTCCTCCGTGTGCGCCCCCACACAGGACGCACCCATCAGATCCGTGTCCATATGCGCTACATCGATCACCCAATCATCGGCGACCCCATCTACGGGAAGCAGGAGGGAAGTCGCCTGATGCTCCACGCGTGGCGGATCGCGTTCACACATCCCCAAAGAGGAATCATCGTTCGGTTCGAGGCGCCGATACCACTAGAGTTTCCCGTGGCAGGCGTTTCCCTCTCCGAGGATGAGGAAGAATAGCTATCCAGTATCAGCACACAGAAGTATTCACCGCAGGATGCGCCAAGCTTGAGGAAAGGATTGAGTGATTAAATACCCCAATCTCCCGATCACCGAACGCTGGCATCTATATTGTTTCGATAGTGAAGAGCCATGCGCAGGTAATCGAGCGCCGCAAGGTACGTCGCCCCGATCGCGATATAGAATAGCTCTACCCTGTAAGGAAGGCGCAACAGGAGGAAAGCCGTCGCCAGAAAGGTAAGGACTGAGGCGCTCTTCCCCAGTATGCGAGCTCCTTGGACCCTATGTTCCTGCAGGTGGAGGAAGAGTGCACCGATTCCGAGCCCGACCTGCGGGAGGACGAAGAGGAGCAACGCTAACAAGGGAATCACCTCAAAGACCACAAGAAGGGAGAGCAGGGATACGTAAAGCGCCTTATCGACCAGCGGGTCGAGGGCCTTCCCCAGAGTGGTCACCTCTCCTCTCCTCCGCGCTACCATCCCATCGAGGACATCTCCCAAACAAGCAACGAGAAAGAAGCCGAACGCCACCTCACGCTGTTCCACGATAAGGAGGATGAGAATAGGGGGAATCAGCGCCGCACGGACAAGGGTGATCTTATTGGCGAGTGACATAACCAATCTATCTTAGCGGTATCCCGTTCCGTAAACAACCCACCTTGAAGGGGTTTCAGCACAGTGAGTATAATGCGCGCACGCGCTTTCAAAAGGAGTGATGCAATTGAAGAGACGAGTGATCATCATGGGGGCCGCCGGACGAGACTTTCACAACTTCAATGTCTACTTCCGCAACAACGAGAGCTACGAGGTTGTCGCGTTCACCGCGACGCAGATCCCGGATATCGAAGGACGGGCATACCCCGCAGAACTAGCGGGGAGCCTCTACCCAACAGGGATCCCGATCGAATCGGAAGTGGAGCTTGAACGCCTGATCGCAGAGAAGAATGCCGACTTGGTCGTCTTTGCTTACAGTGATGTCCCTAATCAACACGTGATGGAGCGCTCGGCGCTCGTCAACGCCGCCGGTGCGGATTTCATGCTGATGGGGACCGCATCGACCATGGTCAAACCGAAGAAGCCCCTCATCTCCATTACCGCTACCCGCACCGGATCGGGGAAGAGCCAGACGACCCGGCGCGTGTGCGACATTCTAAAAGCGCGTGGGAAGAAGCTCGCTGTGATCCGCCACCCAATGCCATACGGGAACCTTGTCGAACAAGAGTGGCAACGTTACGAGACCTATGAGGACCTCGATCGCCATCAGTGCACGATCGAGGAGCGGGAGGAGTACGAACCGCACATCGACAACGGGACGATCGTCTACGCCGGGGTCGACTACGAGGAGATCCTGCGCATGGCTGAGGAAGAGGCCGATATTGTCATCTGGGACGGGGGAAACAACGACTTCTCCTTCTACCAGCCCAACCTCTCCATCGTGGTCGTCGATCCACTCCGCGCCGGGCATGAACTCCTGTATTACCCGAGCGGAGTGAATCTACGCACCGCCGATATCGTCATCATCAACAAGATAGACAGCGCCTCATTGGACGATATCCGCTTCGTCCGTCGTAACATCATGGACGCTAACCCCACCGCACGAATTGTCGAAGCAGCCTCACCGATTCAGGTGGACGATCCATCGTTCATCAGAGGGAAGCGGATCCTGGTAATCGAGGACGGACCTACCCTTACCCACGGCGGAATGAAGTACGGCGCAGGGATGATCGCTGCACAGAGGTTCGGGGCGTCGGAGATCGTTGACCCACGACCGTACACGGTTGCCTCCATAACCGCCACCTACCAGAAATACCCGAAGATCGGGCCCCTGCTCCCTGCAATGGGATACGGAGAGAAGCAAGTCGCGGACTTACAGGAGACGGTGAATAAAGTCGACTGCGATGGGATCGTTATCGGAACCCCGATCGATCTTACCCGGCTCCTCTCGTTCAAGGTTCCGGCCACCCGTGTACGCTACGACCTTCAGGAAATAGGTTTCCCTACCCTGGACGAGCTTCTCAAGGATTTCTAGGAACTTTCGTTTCTCGAACCTTCGTTCCTTCGAACTACCCCGCTGCTTTTCTTAAAAGAGGCGGGGATAGTCTTTGCCGCAGGGAATAGGGAAGGGAGTGGGAGACGCGGGGCTGAGCAAGTGAGCGATTTAATCATTGATTGATTTAGTGATTGAATGTTCAGACAGGTTCTCTTATTTGCAGACAGTTTATTTTTTCTCAAATAAGCTAGCCTCCATGCTCAAACTCGTAATTATTTAATTCCCGATCCCCGATCACTCAATCTTCCGATCATTCAATCTTCCGATCTCTCAATTCCTCAGCGACCTCGTAGGGCGAAGAGCATGGCAAAGAGGGCTCCCAAGGTGGGCCCGATAACAAGGCCGAAAAGGATGTCGTTAAAAGCCCATCCCACAAGGACTCCCACGACTAACCCTACTGGGAGAAGGATCAAGAAATGTCGTGCGCGTAAGCGCAGCCACCTACGGAACATCGCTCTGCTCGAGAACGGTCAGGAACGCCTCGACCACCCGTGGATCGAACTGCGTCCCCGCGTTTCTCCTCAGTTCCCAGCACGCCTCCCCCTGTGGAAGGGCTAGACGGTACGGACGGTCGGAAGTCATCGCGTCGTAGGAGTCTACAACCGCGATGATCCGCGCCTCGATTGGAATCTCCTTCCCTTTTAACCGGTTGGGATAACCGCTCCCATCGTGGCGCTCATGATGGGCAAGGACAAGCTTCGCCGCATTGGCCAAGAACTCCTTGTCGGCAAGCATCTGCTCCCCGTAGATAGGGTGCCTGCGCATCTCCTCCCACTCCTCGTCGGTGAGTGGACCGGGCTTGTTCAATATCTTATCGGGGACCTTCACCTTGCCGATATCGTGCAGGTAGGCGGCATATGAGAGAGATATTAACTGATCACCGGAAAGGCCCAGACGTTCACCGGTTAGTAGGGCCAAGCGTTCGATGCGGTGGCAATGTCCAGCGGTTACCTCGTCCTTCTCCTCGACGGAGAGAGCGATCGCCATCATATCTTGAATCTCCGCCCGCATCAGGTGAAAGCTTGGAGGAGAGGAAATTAGCAGAAGCTCCACGTCCTCCTCCACATGAAAGTAAGCGCGTTCCGGAAGGCCATGGTGGTAGAGGTGATCCCCTGCGTGCAGTACGACCTCCTCACTCCCTTCCTGCTCTTTCAACAGAAGGCTGCCAGCGAGTAGGTAGATAAACTCAAACCCCTCCCACTCGCTGGCAGCATCCAGGTAGAATATCTTCCCCGCCGTGATCCGCTGACGGGTGACCTCCACTGAGCCTTGTACAACAAGGAGTTCCAGTGTGGTCGACCGTTTCTCGACTGACCTTCTCAGGTCTTCTCGCTGGCCAACCGTTAAGCCTTTGCCCACACAGGCAACCTCCTATCGCAAGTGTTTAGCCACCGCCAACGTGAATCGGCGTAAAGTTAGATCCGCCGCCGCCGCCACCGCAGGTGCTAGCACCGCCAGAGGTGAACCCACGTCCGCCCCCTACATGAATCGGATCTGCCGACACAGTCACCGCAATAACGGTAACCAACAGTAGTAACGAAAGCAAGAGCACTAGAATTCGCTTCATCGTTTCTCCCTCCTTTAAAAGATTAGTGTACTCTGATTTTACCTAATCGCGGTAGATCTTAGACATAAGACAACGAGAACAGGCGCTAGAGATCCTTCACCCCCTTTACCAAATATCCCCCTAAGCCAGCTATCATGGCAGCCAGGCCAGACCCAACGAGAACCACGGGAGCGGCCAAGAGTGTTAGTAGGCCTCCGATAGCCGCGAGTGAGATTGGTTGCAAGCCATCGGTTATGGCAGATTGTGCGGCAAAAACCCTCCCTTGTAGCTTATTCGGTACATGGGTTTGAAAAATGACCGTCTCAAAGGTGTTGACAATCGCTACGGCAAAGCCCAGGATGGCTAATGCTCCCAAGGAGAGAATCAGCTCTCGCGAGAGGCCGAATACCGCTAGCATTACCCCAAGGATGGTAAGCCCCCAGATGATTCCTAAACCATAGCGGCGGAACCTCTTCAAGCGAGTGGTTAGAAGCCCTCCGAGAAGCATCCCCACAGAGAGAGCCGAGCCAAAAAGCCCGAATCCCTGCGCCCCAGCGTGCAGTACGTCCTTAGCCATGATCGGAAAGAGAACGGCCGTTGGCGCAAGGAGAAAATTGATCAAGGCAAAGAGAAGGAGCATGAAGAAGAGAGATTTCTTATGGTAAAGGAATTTGAAACCAAAGAGAGTGTCTGAGAAAACCGAACCCCAGCCCTTACCACTAACAGCTCGTGGTGAAGAAAAGGCTGATAAGAAGAGAGAGAGCCCCGCAAGGAGGAAGGTGATCGCGTCGACCCACATGGTTGGTCCGCTTCCGATCAGGCCAACGAGCATACCCCCCAGTGCCGGTCCGATAATCCCGCTAGCACCGTTCGCTATCTGATATAATGAGTTAGCTTTTGTTAGTTGGTCTTCTGTCACTAAGTTAGGGATAGAGGACTGGAGAGAGGGGCGGTGGAAGAGCGTGGCAGTGGAACTGAGGAGGGCAAAGATGTACACCTGCCAAACTTGAAGCTGTCCCAGAAACAGGAGGGTTGCCGCTGTCCCGATGATGAGACAGTTCGCCAAGTTCATTGCCAACATTAGCTTCCGTCGATCGAGGCGATCGATGAACGTCCCAGCGATTGGACCCAAAAAGAGGCTGGGGAGGGCTGTGGCAATGGCAACACTTGCCAAAGCCGTCGCCGAACCGGTCTCCTCCAGGACCCACCACAGGAGAGCGATATAAGTCAGTCGGCTCCCAAGCATCGAAATACTTTGTCCTACCCATACAAGCAGGAAATTATGATTGCGCCATAATGAGGGATTATTACTCGTCATCGTTACGTCAAAGTGTATTTAGAATCTCTCGCTCAGTCAAGCTCAACAAGAGATATCCTGTTGTTCTCGATGCAATCCATGGCGGTATTCCACGGGAAACAGTCGCGGTTTTCCATCTCAAGTTCACGGCATATCAAGGTCGCTGTGCATACTGTGGAGCCATGTACACCTTCTGCCTACCTAGAGATCGGCCCGAAATTGGGAAGGGACTCAAGCAGCACGTCAGATCAAGGTACCACTTGGTTCGCATCTGCACGCTTAAAAATGCAGTTGCTCGGCAAAGGATAACTCGGGGACAAGTTCGCGTTGTGGTGATAAAGGCTGCGCGGTACAATGCCGGTGCGCACGTTCCATCAGCACTGTTTACACTTTTATCAGGAGGAGAAAACAATATGGCAAAGAAACAGATGATGACGATCGATGGGAACACGGCCGCAGCGCACGTCGCCTACGCGTTCAGCGACGTCGCCGCGATCTACCCGATCACCCCGAGTTCGTCGATGGGCGAGGTGGCGGACAGCTGGGCCGCTCATGGGAGGAAGAACATCTTCGGCCAGCCGTTGCAAGTAACTGAGATGCAGTCTGAGGCCGGTGCCGCCGGTGCGGTGCACGGGTCGCTCGTCGCGGGGGCGTTCACGACTACGTTCACCGCCTCGCAGGGGCTCCTGTTGATGATCCCCAACATGTACAAGATCGCCGGTGAACTCCTGCCAACGGTATTCCACGTCTCCGCGCGGGCCCTCGCCGGACACGCCCTCTCCATCTTCGGAGACCACTCCGACGTCATGGCGACGCGCCAGACCGGGTTTGCCCTCCTTGCGTCCGCCTCGGTGCAAGAGGTGATCGACCTCGGCCTGGTCGCGCACCTCGCAACCCTGAAGTCAAAGGTCCCGTTCGTCCACTTCTTCGATGGATTCCGCACCTCGCATGAGATACAGAAGGTCGATGTAATCCCCTACGAAGAGATGGCGAAACTGGTGCCTTGGGAGGATGTGGAGAATTTGCGGGTGCGCGCGATGAACCCGGAGCACCCCCACCTGCGGGGGACAGCTCAGAATCCCGACATCTACTTCCAAGGACGAGAGGCCGGCGATCGCTATTACGAAGCCGCCCCGGCGATTGTCGCCAAGGTGATGAAAGAGGTGAGCGCACTCGTCGGGCGCGAGTATCACCTCTTCGACTACGTGGGAGCTCCGGATGCAGAGCGGGTCATCGTCCTCATGGGATCGGCCTGTGATGTCACCGAGGAGACGGTGAACTACCTGGTGGGGCAGGGAGAGAAGGTCGGGCTGTTGAAGGTCCGACTCTACCGCCCGTGGTCGAGCGAACACTTCTTGAAGGCCCTCCCCGCAACGGCGAAACGGATCGCAGTCCTCGATCGCACCAAGGAGTCGGGAAGCCAGGGAGAGCCGCTCTACAAGGACATCTCCACCCTCTACCAGGAGCGGGGAGAGAGCCCGCTCATCGTCGGCGGACGCTACGGCCTCGGTTCGAAGGACTTCACCCCAGCGATGGTCAAGGCGGTCTTCATCAACCTCGCCTCCGAATTGCCGCGGAACCACTTCACCGTGGGAATTGTCGATGATGTAATGCACACCTCTCTTCCAGTAGAGAAGGAGATCGACGTTGCCCCGGAAGGGACGATCCAATGCAAGTTCTGGGGGTTGGGGGCCGACGGGACCGTTGGGGCGAACAAGAGCGCGATCAAGATCGTCGGCAACAACACGGATCTCTACGCGCAAGCCTACTTCGCCTACGACGCCAAGAAGTCGGGCGGAATCACCATGTCGCACCTGCGGTTCGGCAAGTCACCGATCCAATCTCCATACCTCATCAAGACGGCCGACTACATCGCCTGCCACAACCCAGCGTTCGTGCACAAGTACGACCTTCTTACAGGGATCAAGGATGGAGGGACGTTTGTCCTCAACTGCCCCTGGAGCACCGAGGAACTGGAGAAGGAGCTCCCGGCCGCGCTGAAACAAACGATCGCCGAGAAGCACCTCAAGTTGTACACGATCGACGCGGTGAAGCTCGCCGGCAAGGTCGGGTTGGGAGGACGGATCAACATGATCATGCAGACCGTCTTCTTCAAGCTCGCCGGAGTCCTCCCGGTCGATGAGGCGATCACCCACCTGAAGGAAGCGATCGTCAAAGCCTACGGGAGGAAGGGGGAGAAGGTCGTCCAGATGAACTACGCCGGGGTCGACGCCGCCCTCGACAACCTGGTCGAGATCACGGTGCCGACAGACTGGGCAAATGTAGGCGGAAGCCCGGAGGAATCGGATCAACCCAAGTGGGTCCGCGAAGTGATGCGCCCGATGATTCTGCAGGAGGGAGACGCCCTTCCGGTGAGTGCGTTCGCCTCCGAACTCGACGGGAAATACGCCTGGACCGGACCGGACGGCTCGTTCCCAGTGGCAACTACCAAGTATGAGAAGCGTGGGGTCGCGATCAAGGTCCCCGAGTGGAACGCAGAAACCTGCATCCAATGCAACCAGTGCGCCTTCGTCTGCCCGCACGCTGCGATCCGCCCGATCCTCGTCTCTGAGAAAGACCTTACCAATGCCCCGGCCGCGTTCAACACGATCCCGGCGATGGGAAAGGGGATGGAGGGGCTGAAGTTCCGCATCCAGGTGAGCACGCTCGACTGCACTGGTTGCGGTAACTGCGTCGACGTCTGCCCGGGGAAGAAGGGGGAGAAGGCTCTCGCCATGAAACCGCTCGTCTCTCAGACCGAGCGCGAGGTTAAGAACCACGAGTTCTCGGTGACCCTTCCTGTGCGCGATGATGTGATGAGTGCAGAGACGGTGAAGGGGAGTCAATTCCGTCAGCCGCTCTTCGAGTTCTCCGGTGCGTGCCCCGGCTGCGGGGAGACCCCGTACGTCAAACTGGCGACGCAACTCTTCGGCGAGCGAATGCTCATCGCCAACGCGACCGGCTGTTCCTCGATCTACGGGGGATCGGCCCCAGCCATCCCTTACTGCGTCAACAAGGACGGACACGGCCCGTCGTGGGCGAACTCCCTGTTCGAGGACAACGCCGAGTACGGGTTCGGGATGAACCTGGCACTGACTGCACGACGGGCACGCCTCGCTCGTTTGGTCGAAGAGGCCCTGGAGACGGACCTCGCAACCGACCTTAAAGAGGCGATGGCCGCCTGGCTCGCTGGGAAGGACGATGCAAAAGCGTCACGCGAAGCCGGCGACCGTATGGCCGCGCTTCTTACGGAGCAAGCCGGGTCGGACGAGCGATTGAAGGAGCTCCTCTCCATGAAAGACATCTTCACCAAGAAGTCGATCTGGATCTTCGGCGGCGACGGTTGGGCCTACGACATCGACTACGGCGGCCTCGATCACGTGATGGCGCTGAATCAGGACGTGAACGTCCTCGTCATGGACACCGAGGTCTACTCGAACACCGGCGGCCAATCCTCGAAGGCGACCCCAACCGGATCGGTCGCCAAGTTCGCCGCCTCGGGAAAGAAGACGAAGAAGAAGGACCTCGGT
>JAUWNS010000045.1 GCA_030612485.1 Candidatus Bipolaricaulota bacterium | reverse complement strand
AATGCGGGTTCGATCCCCGTCTTCCGCTCTGGTAAAGATGCGCCCGTAGCTCAGTGGACAGAGCAACGGCCTTCTAAGCCGTTGGCCGGAGGTTCGAATCCTCCCGGGCGTAGGTGGTTGATAATCATGGGGAGCGTGGCGCAGCTGGTTAGCGCACCAGGTTGTGGTCCTGGGGGTCGCGGGTTCGAGTCCCGTCGCTCCTCCCAGTTTTTTCCCTTACGCGCCCGTAGCTCAACTGGATAGAGCACCGGTCTTCGGAACCGGGGGTTGGGGGTTCAAGTCCCTTCGGGCGTATTTTTCTTTCAGCAGTCGGACAAACACCAAAAATGAAGGTCTGACCCCAACGCCTACGTGCCCGGAGCACCACCATGGATTCTCCAGACGAGAACATGACTATACCAACCACTCTCGGACTTTCATGGCGTTCACTCCAGACCGCCGATGTCGCGGCGATTACTGCACTCGCGACCATGTGCCTGGAAGCGGATGGGGGTCTCCCACTGGGCGCCACGGACACCTACATCCAGAAGCACTATCTGCCCGCCTTGCCGGGGCATCCATTGGCGCTTTCGAAGTGGCCGGGCGGTTGGTTGCGTCTACGGCGGTACAGCCAACACATACACCAGAAGAGTACCGGGCCACTATCGTGGGGCAGGTCCACCCGGCCTACCGCAAGCGTGGGTTCGGAACCTTCTTGCTCAGGTGGAGTATAGCAGAGGCCAGCAGGCTCCTCGATACCTGTTCCCCAAATCGGGCGCACGTTCTACAACTTAGCACCGAGTCGCTCAGCGCAGGGGCGGTGCACCTTTTCGAGCGGCACGGGTTCAAGCAGCGGTTTGCAGAGGATGTGATGCGACGCGATCTGGATGCCCCCCTACCAGATGTTGCAGTGCCTCCCGGCATCAGATTAGCAACATGGGTACCTGCTTTAGCCAGTCAGTTCTTCACTGTCTATCAAGCAGCCTTCCGGGAGCGGCCAGGCTATCCAGACTGGAGTCAGGAGGAATGGATTGCCTGGCTGGAGACGGGTGGCGACGATTTTCGTCCCGAGTTGTCCTTACTGGCCTATCAGGATGACGTGCCGGTGGGGTTTATTGTCTGCGCCGACAGATGGATTATCCAGATGGGAGTTCGACCGGAGTGGCGCGAGCGGGGTATCGGATCAGCGCTCGTGGCTGAGGTGTTGAGGCGCTTCCGGGCAGCGGGCGGTGATCATGTGCTGCTTGACGTCAATGTGAACAACCCCTGCGCTGCACGATTGTACGAACAGCTAGGTTTCCAACCAGTAGGACGAAGGGCACGTTACGCGCACGTGCTGACGTAGTGGCACGACGTTTCTGTGAATCGCAGACCTGTTGAGAATCCTGCTAGCCTCATTCTTGGTATTTGCTCGACCGTCGAAAAAGAGTACACTTTGCTCGGTGAGTCTTGAACTTGTGACTCCTCCTTACAAAAGGATAGAAGTGGTTGTTACACCTGAACCAATTGCGAGGGAGCGAGGTAGGTAACAGCAAGAGGTTATGATAAGTTCGCAAGGGGCTGGTTGTAGCGAAGAAACACCAAGAATGAAGGTCCCTGAATATGCTGAATATGGGTGGATTGGCTGCAATCCCGATGTTGCATTGCAGGACCTGACCCCGAGCTCTTAGGTATCTTGATGTCTGTAGGATGACGTCGAGAAGGCCAAGGGAAATACGAGGAAGTAAGAATAAGGAGATGATGGATGAGAAACGGCGACACCTGACAGCGGACCTCGGCTGAGGTGAATCGCTCGAACCCCAGCCATCGATTCCTTGTTTCATGGCCCTACGGTGCGCTTAGAAGTGCACTCATGCTCACTCTGGTAGGTTAGCACGGAGCAGTGAACCTGAGGTTGGTGCCCAACCGGAACGGCGAACGTCATTGAGGAGGATCTCGGCATGCGAATCACTCGAATACACATCGAAGGATTCAAGCGATTCACGAAACTCGATCTAGACTTGAACTCCAGCTTCAATGTCCTGGTTGGAGACAACGAGACTGGTAAGAGCACGATACTGGAAGCCATCGGGCTCGTACTCACCGGCCAGTACAACGGACGCTTAGTTCAGTATGCGATTGACCCATTCCTCTTCAATACAGAGGTCGTAGCAGACTACTTCGCTAAGCGGCAGAACGGAGAAGATTCTCCACCCCCACGAATCTTGATTGAAGCATATTTCGAATCTGATAGCGATGATCCGGCCATTGCAAAGCTCATGGGCACGAATAACACAAAGAGCGAGAACTGCCCGGGTCTAGTTATGGCAATTGAAGTGGACAACGACCATGTCGAATCGCTGAAGGAATACGCAGCCGACAGCTCGAATCCGCTTGTGTTACCCGTCGAGTTCTACAGGGCCCCCTGGAGAGCGTTCAGTGGCGATGGGGTGACGCTCTGGAAGTTGCCTTTCCGGGCCGCGATGATAGACACCAGTCTTGCGCGAGTGTATCGCGGGCCGAACAAGTATGTGTCACAAGTAGTGAGTGATGTCCTCACCGAAAGCCAGCGTCGCGACTTGTCGCTTGAATACAAGAAGCTGCGGCATGTTTTCGCAAATGAACCCGGTGTGAAAGCCATCAACGAACGCCTGGAGAACCAGGGCAGCCCCGCAACGACGAAGAAGCTGACCATTCAGATGGATATGTCGTCACGGGCCTCATGGGATAGCGCAATCGCCGCCCATTTGGATGACCTGCCATTTGACTGTGCGGGGAAGGGCGAGCAATGCCGCGTACAACTGCGGCTTGCCATCGCTGGGGCGAAACAATCGAAGGTACTGCTCATCGAGGAGCCGGAGAACCACCTGTCGCCCTCAAGCCTAAACATGCTCATGGATGATATCAGGAAGGACTGCGCCGACCGACAGGTCATCATTACCACGCATAGTGGATTTGTACTGAACAAGCTGGGGATAGACAATCTGAGACTCATCTCACACGTTGGACAACCGGCCGCTCTCACGGGCTTGCCTCCAGATACCAAGGATTACTTCATGAAGCTGCCGGGGTATGATACGCTTCGGCTGATCCTCTCTCAGCGAAGCATGCTTGTAGAAGGTCCGTCAGATGAGTTGATCGTGCAGCGGGCGTACAAGGACAAGCACGGTAAGCTACCGCTCGAAGATGGGGTAGATGTGATTTCAGTTGGTTCGCTCGCGTTCAAGCGCTTTCTGGACATCGCGACACTTCTGAATCTGGATGTGCGGGTTGTGACGGACAACGACAGGGATGTGGCGGCGCTAAAGGCGAAATACTCCACATATCTCAACGCAACGAACTCCTCGATTCGAATCTTTTATGACGATGATGAATCTTGCCATACGCTGGAACCACAACTCCTGAAGGCGAACTCTCTCGACGTGCTGAACTCGATCTTGGGAACTACGTACGGCTGCGCCCCAGCCCTATTGAAGTACATGGATCAGAACAAGACAGATTGCGCTCTCAGTATGTTCAAGACTAAGCAGAAATGGGCCTCACCGGAATACATTAAACATGCTGTCGAGTGAGAATAGGATCGTTATCGCATGCGCGGGATCAGGTAAGACCACTCGATTGGTCGATGAAGCGCTTGCCAACCGGGACCGCCGGATCGCGATGATTACGTATACCAACAGCAATGCCCGGGAGATAATCACGAAGTTCGGTAACCGCAACTCGGGAGTACCAGAACACATCGATGTGATGACTTGGTTTGGGTTTCTTCTTCGGGAATGTGCACGGCCCTATCAACGGGCAAAATACACAGAGAAGCGAATCGAGTCGCTTCTGTTTGTAAACCAACAGTCTGCGATGTACGTCAAGGAGACCGAGACCAAGAAGCATTACTTCGCCAACGATGAACTCATCTATTCGGACAAGATCGCGAAGTTCGTGATGCAGTGTGAGGCTAAATCGTCCGGCGCGGTGACTGCAAGACTGGCCCGCATCTACACGGATGTCTTCATCGATGAGTTTCAGGATCTCGCGGGATGGGATTTGGAATTGATAATGATTCTCCTCCAATCGAGCATTCGAGTCACGCTCGTTGGAGATCCGAGACAGTGCATTTACATTACACACCCGTCGAACAAGAATCCACAGTATCGGGGGATCAAGGTTGTCGATCTGGTCGAGAAATGGGAGAAGGCTGGCCTATGCTCGATTGAGCTGATGAGCGCCACCCACAGGTGCAACGGTCCAATCTGTGAATTCTCGAACGCGCTCTGGCCCAGGATGGATTCGATGACGTCGATGAGGAGTGGCACTGCTGAGCACAATGGAGTGTTTTTGGTGGCTGAAGACCTAGTGACGGATTATATAGATCGCTATCAGCCCCAGGTCCTTCGGCATAATCGCAAGGCGAAGGCGTACTCTTGCGAAGCGCTGAATTTCGGGGTCTCCAAAGGCCTTGAATTCGAGCGTGTATTAATCATTCCCACAGAGCCGATCAGGAAGTACCTTTGTAGTGGTGATCTCAGGGCAATTGGAAAGGCGAGAAACAGATTGCATGTGGCGGTTACGAGAGCATGGGACAGCGTGGCTTTCGTGTTTGATGATGATTCGCCAGTCGTGCCGAATCGGTGGGAGCCCTGACGAGAGGGGTTCGGGGTCAGGGTTCGGATCTTTATTCTTGGTGTTTTTCGCTGGGGACTGATATTTGCAGATTGATCATACCCTCTTGCTGTCACCTACCTCTCTCTCTTGGAATTGCTTCAGGCGTAACGCCAAGTTCTATCCGATTTGGAGGGTGACCCCGCGAGTTCAAAACTCGTCCCGTAAGGTGTATTTCTCTTCAGCAGTCGGACAAACACCAAGAATAAAGATCTGAGCCTGATCTCCTACTAATCCTTTCCTGTATCGAACTTTCACCAACTACACACCTCCGGTTTTTGACGGCGCTTTTGAAGCATCTTACCCCGTGACCACAACCTCTGATCTTCTTAAACCCGTATCCCTCGGGATGGGTAATGCACAGCGAGGAACCAAATCAAGAACCCTGTGGCAA
Source organism: Candidatus Bipolaricaulota bacterium (assembly GCA_030612485.1). The sequence goes on along the minus strand of JAUWNS010000045.1, from coordinate 10,049 downwards.
GACCACAGGGTATGAAAAGCGTAAAAGCCTTAACTGCGTCTCTAACGCGCATCTTTCTGCATCGCTTTGCCAGTCGTCCAAAATTCTCCTTTTCTTACTTCATCCTGTCCCTGCGGGACAGGATGCCACTATCGTGGCCCTGTAGCAAGACTACAGGGAATCATCAAGTTGAAAAAAAGCTTGACTTTCTCTTCCATTACAGTAACATTAAAGGGGAAGATTAGTTGAGCAATGATAGAGTGTTTTCTAAGTGCCAGGACAGCGGTCATTGGTATAAGAACGGGAGCTAAAGAAAGAAATAGGTGGCATTAACTCAAAGAGGAATGAGCTGTTATTGATTTTTAGTTCAGATAAGAAGGGGATATCGCTTCCACTTGGGATTGTGAATCCAAAGAATTTGGAGAAAATGGGTTTCAAAACCTGTGGCTCGGTTTTAAGGAGGAACCAATGACTGGCATCGACCTTGTGAACAAGGCTAGAACTGTTTCGTTGTATGGTATGACCCTTTGTATCATCTGTTTCCTTCTTGTCGCATACAGCGGTCCCGCACAGGCTGTGGTCAATCTGTCTACCAAAGAGATCAAGGAAATGGTGAAACAGCTTGGCGATAATAAATGGGCGGTGCGGGAGAATGCTACCAAGAAGCTGATTGAGGCGATCGAGGATGGCAATCAAACAACGTGGCAAACAGCAGCTGACCAAGTTCGGTACGCCACCAAAAGTGCCGATCTTGAGGTCGCATGGCGCGCAGAGAAGATTCTCACGACGGCTCTTCCGACGAAATTCACCACTCTCGCTCAACTAAAGGTCCAACTCGACGCTAGTAAGACTGTGCTGGATCAGGCTTTTTCCCGGCTGGTGGACGAATTCATTGCCGCCGTTTCTAGAGGCACCCCAGCTGAGGTACAGGAAAAACTCGCCCACTTAGTGACAGTCAACGCTTTGCGTGTAGAACTAACAAGCATTGCGTACTCTAAGAACAACAGTTATAAGCAGTTCTACACGTTTGGGAAAATCACACGCCTGAGGAAGAATATCGATAGCCTTAAGGTCAATGTTGAAAAGGCAGGAGAAGCGTTGAAGAAGGAAGACCGTACAAATCTCACCGCTGCTCTGAAACTCGTTCAAGATATCCTGAGCAAAGATAAAGATGAAGACGGAATTCCCTCGATCTGGGAACAGCTTTTTGGCTTGGACCCTGAAGATAAAACAGATAAGAACAAGGATCCCGATGGCGACGGTCGGGATAATCTCAAAGAATACAAAGACGAGACGTTCCCAAATACAAAAGATTGAGGGCCGGGGCTAGATGCTGTATTGAAAGTCAAGTCTGAACCTCCTCTGGCACGCGGAAGCGTTCGCTGCTCTTATATACAGCATGGGCGCTGGGGTCGGATCTTTATTCTTGGTGTTTTTCGCTGAGGACTGATACTCGTAGATTGATCATAACTTCTTGCTGTCACCTATCTCTCTCCCTTGGAATTGCTTCAGGCGTAACGCCAAGTTCTATCCAGTTTGGAGGGGGAACCCGCGAGCTTAAAACTCGTCCCGTAAGGTGTAAAGATTCCCAATCGCCCTTCTTTTGGGTTGTCTGTGATAGACCTTCCGGGACGGTCTTGAACTTCACAGAGCATAGAAGGTTGTGCTAGACTGACTCCAGAAACAGACCAACACAGGGGACAGGTCATATGAGGCTATTGGGAAAGGTCAAGACAGCCGCACCGCGCGTATTGCACTACGCCACGCTCCCAGTTTACATGTTCGGGAAGTCTTGGCTGGCTGAGTACCGCTTGATCGGGCAGATCTGGAAAGGAACATTCCCACAGCCTTCGCAGAAGTTCCCGCTTTCCCCGCTTGAGCGGCTCTTCATGATGGCTCTGGTCTTGACACGCTCTTTCTCACTTGTGCGCCTTACTCATATCTTCTCTGGCTACAAGGTACGCTCAGCCCTATCTGAGACGTACGTAGTACTCTGGCTACTCATCCTCACTACTCTTCTATGGCATGCTTTCACGCCTTTGTGGTTGCTCATCGGTGTTGTCGTGTACCGCATCGTCGATGGTATGAATTACCGCCTATGTATTCTCTTTGTGAATCGCTACAAGGAGCACGGGGAGCTTCACTCAATCAATAGGACCTTGTTGCTGCTAATCCTCAACTATGTGGAGATCATCATTGCCTTTGCGATTCTCTTTCTTAACACGGCGTCAGCGGGCACGAGGCTAGGAGAAGTAATCACCAGGCCAGTCACAGCCTTGTACTTCTCCCTCGTAACAATCACGACGCTCGGATTTGGGGATATCCAACCGCTGACCGATCTTGGCCGATGGCTAGTTATCAGCGAAATCTCCCTCGGCTTCGTATTCGTAGTGTTGGTTTTTGCAGCGTTTCTAACCGGGCTTGCCAGCATGAAGGAGGTGCCGCCCGAGTAACGAAACAACAGATCGCGCTCCGTTGGTTCGTTGGGCCGATACACGAAGAGCAGTAAAGGTACCTAACAGAAAGCTTAAAACTCGTCCCGCAAGGTGTAATTCTCTTCAGCAGTCGGACAAACACCAAGAATGAAGGTCTGAACCCAACGCCCGCATGCAGGCCTACTGGGACGCAATACAGGAGGCGAAGAGCCGTGGCCTTCCGCTTCGTGCTATCGCCAGAGAGATGGGCATCTCTCGCGTCACAGTGACGAAGTACGCTAAGGCCACCAGGCCGCCTGCGTCAAGGAACTCCTGCCACGTCTTCCAGAGAACAGGTCGAGCCAGTACGTGCAAGATTGGGTCACAATTCCTCCTTGAGGGGATTATAGAGGGAACGAAAAGAAGGCGAACTCGTAGGGAGTGATTTAGCAGGAAAAAGCTCCCCGCAAAAGTACAGATCGCCCAAATCTGTACTCGAATTAGGCCGTGGTCGGTATCCGCTGATTCTTTACGATCTTTGCATACAGGTCAAACAGCTGATCTCCCTGAAACTCTTCGGTCCATATACTCAGGTTTTCATTCCATTCACGGTGTCGGAGCCTTAGGACTACTTTGTTTCGTGATGTGCTCTTGTCGCGTTTCTTGAACCAAAACCCAGGTGATCGGCAAAATGATAAGACTGTTGCTGCCCATGCTAGAGGATCTCTCAGGCCGTAAAGCTCAGTCACCAATGCAGCAGAGCGAACGCTTGGTTGCCTTGGTGCAGCAATCCGCAATAGATGGCATCTGATAGGCTGTCCCTCGTTCTCGGCAATTCGAAGCGCTCGTTCGACCATGCAAGCTCCCATGGATTTCGCCAATATGCTAATACTCGGGAAGGAGGCTGCATCGACGGGACCTGGAACCTTCGTCAATCCAATGGTCTCTCTTAGTTTGGCGAGAAACGCCCGAGCCCTTCGGTCTGACAGGGCAGCAAGTGGGCGTCCGCACCATTCATACTGTGATACCTGCATCCCTTTCTCGAGAAGGTGCGCATCCAGTTGTCCCAGCCATCGGGATGTGTAGCTCTTTCCTCTCCAAGGAGCGATGCATCCGTGCACAAGGAATACGGTCGTCTTGTTTTGGCTGCGAACGCGATCATCTTCTCTCGTTTTCCTTCTTGTCACAGCTTCGCTTCCCATCCTAGGTTCCACTATTTCTACTCAGTGCCGGGAGTTGTTGTCTCGGTTTTTGTCTCAGTCGTTGTCTTTGTAGTTGTTGTAGACACGCGGAGAGCATCCTCAGCCACGATTGCGGTGCTTGCCAATTCTATCTTATGGTCATCCGCAGAAGGTAATCCCTCGGTCGTGAGATCAGCTCGCCGGATTCCACGGTACATTGCATAGATCTGGCCGAAATACGCAAGCGCGGACAGGACCACGGTAACCCACAGCAGCCATTTATGTTGACCAACAAGCCCTGAAACGAAGGGGAGAGCACTAAGCCAGAGAGCTATCTCTGCTATTCCTATCAGCAACGCGAAGCTTATCAGGGTAACCGCCATTATGCCTGACCAGTTACTAGTAGATGGGTCGGCTACAAGATTATTGCCTTCGTATAAGACCCCGCCTTTTCTTTGTCCATAATACTTGGTCCAAATGAATTCCTCCCATACGAGCAATGGGGCAATCCCTTCTCGATTTATCCTTCTAGCGATCCATCGAATAGTGCGCCGGAGTGATAGCTGGATAAGATGTGAGTGCATGGCCGAGAAAAGCGCGCCGTTGATTAGGAGAAGGGCAAGGGCAGAAGCCATGCCTAGATCGCTGTTCTTAGTGAATGCATAACCAAGAAGACCGAGTGCGGCTGCAGCAAAACCACCTATCACCTTGAAAGACCTCCCGGCATACATCAACAGCCGATTCTGGAGTGTGCGATACTCCTCAAGAAGAACCTCCAGCTCTTTCTCAGAAATACGATCCGGCATTTGAACTCTCCCTTCTGACGGCAAGTATCAGTATTGTACAGATTTCGCGTTCCAAGTCTAGCACACAGTCCCTGCAGTACGTGAAGGCTTTCTGCCAGCTAGGAAGTCATGCCCCTCAGCTTATGCCGACCAATTCTAGCAGTGTAGGAGCAATTCAGCGATGGAGAGGTTCAATTCAGGATCGATGGCAGTTCCAAAGGGAGCTGGTGTCAGACGCCTTGTTTTTGGTGTTTTTCGCTGGGGACTGATATTTGCAGATTGATCATAACCTCTTGCTGTCACCTATCTCTCTCCCTTGGAATTGCTTCAGGCGCAACGCTGAGTCTATCCAGTTTGGAGGGTGACCTCGCAAGTTCCAAACTCGTCCCGTAAGGTGTAAAGATTCCCAATCGCCCTTCTTTTGGGATATTTGCGATGACCCTTAGACCTGCGGACTCCGTGAGGCACACCCCGTCAAGTAGACATCCTGCTTGACAACGGCATGCTCGTTACCTGTAGAATACAATGGTGGTAGACCCTGACCCTTTTGCCGGAGGTGACCGGCCAGACTAACTCTGGAGGCGGGCCGAACGCGGGGGAGCTGGTCAGACAATACATGCTACGAGGCAACAACATGGATTCTCCAAACGAGAACATGACTATACCAACCGCTCCCGGGCTTTCATGGCGTTCACTCCAGCCCGTCGATGTCGGAGCGATTACTGCGCTCGCGGCCGCATGCCTGGAAGCGGATGGCGGTCTCCCACTGGACGCCACGGACACCTACATTCAAGAGCACTACTTGCCCGCGTGGGCCGGGGGGCATCCATTGGTGCCTTCGAAGTGGACGGGCGGCTGGTTGCGTCTACGGCGGTACAGCCGACACATATACCAGAAGAGTACCGGACCACCATTGTGGGGCAGGTTCACCCGGCCTATCGTAGGCGTGGTTTTGGAACCTTCTTGCTCAGGTGGAGCATCACTGAGGCCAGCAAGCTCCTCTCTACCAGTCCCCCAGATCGACCGCACGTTCTACAACTTAGAACCGAGTCGCTCAGCGCAGCGGCAGCGCGCCTTTTCGAGCGGCATGGGTTCACGCAGCAGTTTGCAGAGGATGTGATGCAGCATGATCTGGAGACCCCCCTTTCAAATGTTGTAATGCCTCCCGGTATCAGATTTGCAACATGGGTGCCTACTTTAGCAAGCCAGTTCTTCGCTGCCTATCAAGCAGCCTTCCGCAAGCGGCCTGGCTACCCAAACTGGAGCCAGGAGGAATGGATGTCCTGGTTGGCGACGGACGACGACGATTTTCGTCCCGAGTTGTCCTTACTGGCCTATCATGATGACCTACCGGTCGGGTTCATTATTGGCGCCGATAGGTGGATTGTCCAGATGGGAGTCCGACCGGAGTGGCGCGAGCGGGGTATCGGATCAGCGCTCGTGGCTGAGGTATTGAGGCGCTTCCAAGCAGCAGGCGGCGATCATGTGCTGCTCGATGTCAATATAAACAACCCCCGCGCCGCACGGGTGTATACGCGGACCGGTTTTGAACGAATTGGACGACGGGCGCGTTATAAGCAGACACTGACGTGATGGCACTCGAACAACTGCTTTGGAGGGTGAACCCGCGAGTTTAAAACTCGCCCCTTCGGCCGTATGAGTCTGCGGTTACTGGATCTGATCCGTAATTCAGTTACATAGCTGAACTTTGTGCAGCCTACTCGTAATGCGTCCACATGCGGATCACCTTCACAACTCGCTCTTGTTCGAGCACTTGATAGACAAGGCGATGCTGGATATTGATTCGTCGAGAATACGCTCCGGCTAGGTCTCCAACAAGCTTCTCGAACGGTGGTGAATCTTGGAAAGGATCAGCTTGCAGCACTTTTAGTAGTTGCTCTGCCTTGGGTTTCAGGCCTACAGTAGCCAGCTTTTGCGCATCTTTCTGCGCCTGTCTTGTGAAGACGATCTTCCAGCTCACCAGTCGAGTTTATCCGAGCATTCCTCGATCGGCGTCTTCAGCCCCTCGCGAATCGACTCGCGCATACCCGGAATAGATAGCAGATAGAGTGTTTCCTGAATCGAACGCCAATCATTCTCGGCGATGAGCACCGCGTTTGCTCGCTTGCCCGTGATCAGAATCGGCTCGTGGGACTCCGCAATCTCATCCAGCAGCTTATACAGTCTAGATCTGGCTTCAGTTGCGTTTATCGAGGGCATTCTCGACCTTCATACTGTGGAATGATACATCGTACGCGAAAACGTACGGAAAAGCAATTTCGGCAGGCCACTAAGCTTTCGTATATGCGTTTCGAGAAGTGGGCTCGCCTGCTATAGTTCTGGCTCCTCCACAGCTTTGCGAGAGGCTTATCGTCCCCGCCTTTGTCTTGACCTACCCACTCGAGACAGCGAGGAACCTTCTGGAACGGGAGGAGACGAAAAGGTAGGGAGCGTACATCGCAGGAAGGGCAAAAGCATCTACAACAAAAGGTCGCTCTTGTAGCGAAAGACCACTCAGAAACCCGCTCAATGAATGTCCATTGTGCTGAGGAACCGGCTACTGCAAGGAAAAACGAATATCGATATTGGGGAGCACACGAGGTGCTCAGTGATCGAGAACCGCGTTGTCACCGTTGGCCTGCTCGATTCAAGTCAAGTGCATCCGCGCGAGGTCTACGCCGATCCGCTCACCGATCGTGCGGCATCGATCATCGTCACCCACAATCACCCCTCCGGGATCACATCATCGTCACCAAGCGTGGCTACCTGTCGCTCAAACAGGCGGGATACCTGTAGCAATATCGCCCGACAAGCTCTAAACTCCAACGCATGGAACAGACTGGCAGTAGACACGCGGGGAAGATCCGGCTCATGTCTCCGTTGATGGCTCTATCTATCCTCTCTTCCACCGCTGGCGGGATTATCATGCTCGCTCAGCTCTATCTGAAGGACCTGCACGCTAGCCCGCTCGTGATCAGTCTCTTAACGAGCCTCGTCTGGATGGGGGCGCTGATCGGAAGCACCACGTGGGGGACGCTTGCCGACCGCTACTCGCGAAAGCGGCTGCTGCTATTGATCCTCATGTCGAGTGCCGTTGCTACCGGATCCCTCGCCCTCCTCCCTCCTCCCGTCGGTGTTCTCTCCGCCGTCTTCCTGCGGGTGTTGATGGTGATAGGCCTTGCACCGGTGACGATGGCGATCGTCTCCGCGGTCAGTACGCCCGATCACCGAGGGAGGAACCTATCCTATCTGAGTGCATCGCGTTCGACAGGTTCAGCATTGGGAAAAGTCATCGCCGGATTCCTGCTGGCTGGCCTCGGCTATCGGTTGAGCTTCCTCTCGCTTGCTTTGCTCCCCATCGTTGCTTGCCTCTTTCTCCTCTTCCTTCCGCGTGCAGAAGATGCGGGGAGGAAGGAACGCCAATCCTTGTCTACCTCGCTCAAGACGGGCGGTCTGAACGGGCTCTACCTCAGCGGGGCGCTGCGTCAGATGGGAACATCGGGGGCAGCATCGCTGATCTTTGTATACATGGCCACGTTGGGGATACCGGTGGGGATAATGGGAACGATCAACGCCGTTGGGGCGGGAACTTCGGTCTTGGGGATGCTCGTCTTCGGTCGCTTATCCGATCTCCTCGGACGCAAGGTGATCTTTGCCTTTGGCTTCGGGATCTCTGCTCTCGTCCCGGTGATCTTCGCGTTCTCCAGAGGTGGCTGGGGGATTGCCCTTGGCTACTTGATACTTGGAATGTCATTCAGCTCGCTCTACGCCGGATCGACGTCGTACATTGGCGATCGTACACCGATGGAGAGACAGGGGACGATGTTTGGCCTGTTCGTTTCAAGCCGTGGAGTGGGAGGAGTGATTGGCCCGCTGATCGCCGGCGCACTGACCCCTCTTGTTGGCTTTCGAGGTATGTTCCTTGCCATGGCCGGGATAGCCTTGTTAGGATTCCTGACAGTGCTTGCAAAGACTGAACCGGGAAGAGCGGGGCGCAAGTGAAAAAGGGGGCGGCAGTTCAGAACCGAGCAGTACCTTTACAGGTCTGCAGACTCCTACAGCCACACCCCCGTCAAGTAGACATTCTACTTGACAACGGTATGCTCGTCACCTGTAAAATACAATGGTAGACCCTGATCTCCGAGGAATCGTACGCTCTTGAAATCGAAGCGGCGCCGCTCGTGGCACTGTTCAGATCTTCATTCTTCGTGTTTCTTCGCTGGGGACTGCTACTCGCAGATCGATCATAACCTCTTGCTGTCACCTACCCCTCTCCTTTGGAATTGCTTCAGGCGTAACGCACAGTTCTATCCGATTTGGAGGGGGAACCCCCGAGTTTAAAACTCGTCCCGTTAGGCATATTCCCCTTCAGTAATTGTGCAGACACCAAGAATAAGTGTTATGTCCCCGGGTCCTGTCTGGACTGGTTCTGCCAATTATTGTATTCTGGACTTCCAGGAGTCGGGACTGCGGTGCAAGTGCATCACGGCAAGTATGAGAATATCACCCTGTTCCATGAAGTAGAGGACACCACAAGGGAAGCGCCTTGCAAGGCAACGACGAATACCAGACCGCAGCTCTGGCTAGGTACAGGGAAAGTTGACGATGTTCTGAATGGTGTCGTGTATCTTAATGGCGAACTCGTAGCCGAGATCATCTTGGCAGCCTTCGTAGTACTCGATGGCCTGCTTGAACTCGACTTGGGCCTGAGGGTGAAAGGAGTAGTTCATCCTGCGAAGCGCTTTCGGATCTGTGCGAAGACCTGGTCTCCGGGGATTGCCTTCACTCGACCTGTCCGCACCTCCTCAAGACGGCGTTCGGCCTCGGCAACCCATTGACGGTCGATGTCGTCTTCCGGCGCGTTGAGGCTACGAAGTATGGAATCAACAACGATTGCTCTCTCCTCTACAGGGAGGGAGATCGCCTCAGCAATCAATTCCTTTGGCTTCATGGTTGACCTCCTTTTGAGAATGCCTGATTGACAACGGGATCAGCACCTCTTGCTTACCCATCCTGTGGCCTCCTCCATCTGGTCTTTCACCTATTCTATGGGACCTCGCAGAGGAGTGCAAAAAAACGCCCCCGTGCTTCCCTCAGAGTCAGACTTTTGCTGTTGGGTGGAGGCGCGTTTAAGCAAAGAGTGCCGCTTAGGAAACCAGAAGATCAAAAAGAATGCAAGCTTTCTGTATTTTCTGATGTTGCTTTCTCATGAATTCCTGGTTTCCTCAGAGTCAGTGCTTTATTGTTGTCCACGAGCAACTTCTGGCACAGGAAGTGATCAGCACTCAGCATGGGCCACCAAGCCGCGACCTGCCTTCCGGCCAGGCAGGGGAGAGCTTGTTGCGTAAGCTTTTTCACCAGCGTCCCCGTTTTAGAAAGGCAATTCGTTGATGTGACGGGCGTCCTTTCTAAAATCGCACGCAGGCCCCAGTTGAGAATTCTCTTCTGCCAATTCCAGTTGATACAGTTCTTCATACATCCCATTTTGATGAAGCCAGATCGGATCAGCGTTTCTTCGGATGAACTCGTCACCGGGAATCCCGTCAACGGTCGGCGGACGCTTGATCCGCTTCTGCTTCCCGTTGATGAAGACGGTCATGTACTCACGCTGCCGGCGTTTCTTCTCCGCCTTCTCGGCGGGGGTGAGTTTGCGTTTCTGTTTTCCCATGGCTGTTACCGATGTTCTCTCA